>JAFDED010000017.1 GCA_019310535.1 Deltaproteobacteria bacterium | reverse complement strand
CAGATTCTGGATATCTCTTCATGGCTTTACCTCCTGCCTCTATTATCCAGAATCCGCAAAAGCGGACAAATCATTTGCTATGAATAGCGGTCATATCATTTGCTATCGACACATTTTTGCACAGGATTACCCAAAAATTTTCAAAGGACTTTGCGCGGGCAGCTTCTTGTCGCTTCGCGACCCGGATGACAAGTCGTCCAGGCCACCCTCCCTTTTCGAAAAGACTCTCCAAAACTCCTTTTTTACGCTCTGATGGATGCAAGGGATTAAAATTCAAAGCATTTTGATAAATCTGTGTGAATTATTGGGGAAAGCCCTGAAATCGTTAAGACATTGCCCATTTTGCAATGCTAATTGATAAATTTGCAATGAAATTCATGAAGCGGGGCAGCCTCGCCCCTACGTCATGGAAGAGTGGAATTTGCAATCCAAGAAAATTCTTTGCTGCGACTTGTGTTACTGAAATGAATGCAACTTGGTATGACTGGTGCAGGACCTGTAACCGATCATTCGCGCGGTCCAAACTGCCTCATCTCAAAAAGGCGGTTTCTCACTTTGGAGACGCGACTCTGTCAGAAATCGCTCGTAGTCGAAAAGCTCGATTTGGAAGGGGCTGAGGAGCAATCGGTTCGGGAGAAAATTGGCGGGAAGTTAACAGGGCCGAAAAAAGGACTCGGCGAAATCGCTAAGTCCTTGAAATCCAAGTGGGCCCGGCAGGCCTCGAACCTGCGACCGACCGGTTATGAGCCGGTGGCTCTTCCAACTGAGCTACGGGCCCAACGTTTTGTTATCAAGACGGGCTTATTCTCATCCACACGAACCCCGAGACAGCATTTATCAATGGTCAAACAGGCTCAGGAATCCGCAGCGGAAATGACCTCTCATATTACCTGCCAAACAGTATATCGTAAGACTCAGTTGTGTCAAGGAGAAATCAATTCTCCATTCATCCGGCTTGTCTAAAAATCAAAATATTTCAGGGTTGTTTTTAACTGTCAATGAAAATCCTGAGTCTTTTACTCCGGCTGGGGTGACGGAGTTTCCGCAATGCTTTGGCCTCTATCTGACGAATGCGTTCGCGGGTTACGTCGAAGTCTTGTCCCACTTCCTCCAAAGTGTGGTCGGCTTTCTCTCCCACTCCGAAGCGCATGCGAAGAACCTTTTCTTCTCGAGGAGTAAGTGTTGCCAGCACCCTGCGTGTCTGCTCCGAGAGGTTAAGGTTGATGACCGCCTCGGACGGGGAGATGACCTTCTTGTCCTCTATGAAATCTCCCAGGTGGCTGTCCTCTTCCTCTCCGATGGGAGTCTCCAGGCTGATGGGCTCTTTGGCGATCTTCAGGACCTTCCGCACTTTCTCCAGGGGGAAGTCCATCTTCTCAGCGATCTCTTCCGGAGTTGGTTCGCGGCCGAACTCCTGGACGAGGTAGCGCGAGGTGCGTATAAGCTTGTTGATCGTCTCAATCATGTGGACAGGTATGCGGATGGTCCGGGCCTGGTCGGCAATGGCCCTGGTGATGGCCTGCCTTATCCACCAGGTGGCGTAAGTGCTGAACTTGTAGCCTCGTTGATATTCGAATTTGTCCACGGCCTTCATAAGGCCGATGTTGCCTTCCTGGATGAGATCCAGAAACTGCAGACCCCGATTGGTGTATTTCTTGGCGATGCTGACCACCAGGCGCAGGTTGGCCTCCACCAATTCGCTCTTAGCCCAACTCGCTTTTTCTTCTCCAAGCTCAATGGCTTGAAGCGTTTTGCGTATCTGCTTGCAGGTGAGTCCCGATTCCGACTCAATGCGCCTGATCTTTGTAAGAGCGTTTTGCAGCACCTTCTCGATCTCGGGCCAATACCTCTGGGCAATACGCAGTCGCTTGAACGTTTCGGCCTTAAGCGCACCTGACGTGAGGAACTCTTTATAAAGAACCTTGATGTCTTTGGCTGCTATATGAAAACGTTTCTCAAGGCTCTGCATCTCGCGCTCACTTTGTTCGATTTTATCCACCATCATCTTGAGACGGCTGGCTATCCGATCGATTTGAGAATTATTTATGTTTATTTCAAGAATACTTTTTTTTATCTCATCTTTATCTTGCGAGATTGAGTGCTTTAGTTGTTTACGCGCTTGTGCGTCGTCGAGTTGAGTCTTCTCCAAGCGCTTAACATTCTCGCACACCCGATTATGGAGCACTCTAATTCGCTCGATCAGTTCGATTACGCGATTTTTATGGACTTCCTCATCCAGGAAAATATCCTCATCTTCAAGCCCTTTGACAACGTCCTTGATGCGAATTTTCTCCTTTAGCAGTTTATCGCCCAATTGAAGCAATTCTAGTATTGTGATGGGTGAATTGACGACGGCGTCAATGACCTGATTCTCGCCTTCCTCAATTCGTTTGGCGATCTCTACCTCGCCTTCTCTGGTCAAAAGACATACTGAGCCCATTTCATGAAGGTACATTTTGACCGGGTCGTTAACCTTTCCCGGCATCCCCTCTTCCAGCAGCAAATCATCTTTTTCCTCATCCTCCTCGTCGAGCTTTCTGGCCATGGGTTGTTTTGTTCGCACTTTGTCCGTCATCTCGATGCCATTTTCGGCCAGAAGAACCACAATCTCCTCTATCTGATCGTTATCGATATCCGCCGGCAGGAAATCATTGAGTTCCTCGTAGCCCAGGAATCCTTTTTCCTTGCCATCTTTGATAAGTTTTTCGATATCCTTGATTTCTAACGTCTTGGACATGAGCAGCTCCTCTTTAGATGAGGTTTTGTCTCAAGGCCTGCAATTGTTTCCTTCGCTTTATCAGATCCATATGTTCCAGTTGCAATTTATTCACTCTTTCATGATCTCCCTTCTCCTGCGCTTGCAGAATATAAGTTCTGTTTCGTTCAAAATCTTTTTGGATCTTTCTGGACTGGATCTTGACGACGCAATCGACAGTCGTCCGCTTCCAGTCAACAATATCCTCCATCGTTGAGTAAGCAAGTTGAGCGACGAGCCCCTGTAATTGCTTGTCTTCGACTATCTGCATTAAGAGGTCCGCTTTGATCGTTCCTTCAGATTCGAGGCACCTTTGTATCCAGGGAACCAGGCGCGCAATTTCAGGATCCTGGAGATCCTCCAGCACACCAGTGCTCACCACGGATGGGATGCTATCCGGATGTTGGAGAATAATCCTTATCAAGTCCCGCTCAGTGGCATCGTGCATAAAGTTTTGAGGCCCGGGAGCGTCAGAAGAACTGTCCGTCTTCACCCGCATATTCTGGAGCAGGGCGACAATCTGCTCGCTGCGCACACCAAGCCTTTGAGCAACACGCTCGATGTAGAGGCCGCGCGATATAGGATCGGAAATGGCGGAAAGGTGCGGAACCATCTGGTCGAGTACGTGTCGTTTCCCTTCCACGGTGTCCGGGTCGATTTGCTGCATAAGCCATCGGAGGTAAAAATCCAGAACGGATGGTGCCCGGACAATAAGTTCCCTGAAGGCGTCATCACCTTCCTCGCATACGAAATCATCCGGGTCCTTCCCCCCGGGCAACACCACAGCACGCGCTTCGATTCTTTCCGACAAGAAAAGCGGAAGCGACCTGGCCATTGCTTTCACACCGGCTTCGTCTCCGTCGAAGACCAGCACCATGCTTTGACTGTACCGCTTGAGAATCTGCAGTTGGGTTCGCGTCAGGGCGGTCCCCAGTGGCGCTACAACATTATGAATGCCGTGTGAGAAAAGGGAAAGAGTGTCGAAATACCCTTCCACCAGGATGACACGCCCTTCTTTCTGGATCGCCTGTCTGGCCTGGAACAGCCCGTACAAACTGCCGCTTTTGCTGTAAATCGGCGATTCCGGTGAATTCAAATACTTCGGCTCACCGGCATCCAGAATGCGCCCCCCAAAACCGATGACCCTGCCCCGGACATCCTGGATCGGAAACATCACGCGATCCCGAAAGTAATCGTAATAGCTGCCCTCTCTCTGCCCGGGCCTGATCAATCCGGCCTTCAGGGCCAGGTCAAAGGAGCATCCCTTTTTTTTAAGATAACTCACCAGACCTTCCCACAGGTGAGGCGCATATCCCAGCCCGAACACTTCTATGCAGGAAGACGAGATGCCGCGTTCTGACAGGTATCGGCGCGGCGCCTCACCCGAAGGTCCGCAAAGCTGATTACGGAAATGCCGTGCAGCATCTTCAGTGATTGTATAAAGCTCCTGATTTTGGTCGTTTTCTTCCTTCTGGCGGGGTGAAAGCGGCCTTTGAGGCAAACGAATGCCATATCGCCCGGCAATTTCCCGGACTGCCTCGGGAAACGGGACACCCGCCATCATCATGTAAAAACGAAATACATCTCCGCCCGCGCCGCATCCGAAACATTTGAAGCTTCCCCTCTCTTCATTCACATGAAAGGAAGGTGTCTTCTCCGCGTGAAACGGGCACAGTCCCACATAATTCCGGCCCGTTTTCTTCACCGTGACATACTCGGACACTATTTCGCGAATATTGGCGGAGCGCCTGATTTCCTCGATCTTTTCGCTGGAAATGATCCCTTTATAAACGCTTGGCTTCATTATGACGGTCAGAATCAATCCTTAAGATGAACTACGGTGGCTCCCGAGCCTCCCTCTTCCGGTGCTCCAAACTCAAAGGTTGCCACGTACCGATGCTCACGAAGGTGCGCTTGCACGGCCTGCCGCAGGCGGCCGGAGCCATGACCGTGCACAATCCGCAGACGGCCCATACCTGAGAGAATGGCATCGTCGATGTGCTTGTCCACCACGGGCAGCGCCTCCTCAACGGTCATGCCAATGATATTCACCTGGCTTAACGAGTGGAGGGGCTCTTTTTTTGGAGGCAGAATCACTGTCCCTCGATAATGCCTCTTTTGCCTGCCTGCAGCCCCGATGGACGGCACAGCCAGGTCATCCAGATGGGTGTTGACCTTCATGGCACCTACCTGCACCTCGACAGCATCTCCCTCGGTGTCTATCTGAGTTACGTTTCCTTCCAACCCACCCAGACTCTGGATGGCAACAATCTGACCTCTCACGGGAGGCTGGCTGAGGCGCTGCGGATCAGGATAAGATGCTTTTAAAGCGGATATCATCTCTTGGCGGATGGCCTCCACCTCTTTCCAATGACGGCTGGCTCCGACCTGCCGGGATTCTGAAAGCTCCTTCACGATTCGTCGAATTTCGACACGACCGCGGCGGATCACATCGCGAGCCTCCCGCTCGAACTTTTTGAGCAATTCGTCCCTGCGCCGAATCATGCGCGAGAGTATCTCCTCCAGCCGGGAAAGTATATGTTTTGAGTCGGCTCGTATCTGGCGAAATTCCCGGAGGTGAAGCTCCATGGACCGGTGGGTCTCCTGAAAGTCTTGTATCAATCGCGCCGCCACTTTTTGGTCATCCGACCGGTAGGTCTCAGCCTTCATCAGGATGGGCTCTGGAACGCCTAGATCGGCCAAAACCAGCATGGCGTTGCTTTGCCCGGGAATACCGTATATCAACTGATACAGGGGTTGCATGTTCTCATGGTCAAATGCTACAGAGGCGTTGATTACGTCTGCGTGCTGGTAAGCGTAAGTCTTTACGGCGTTGAAGTGGGTCGTAGCCGCCACAAACACGTTCCTCTCACGAAGGTAGTCAAGAATGGAAAGAGCCACTGCCGCCCCCTCTTCCGGGTCCGTGCCCACGCCGATCTCGTCCAACAGAACAAGGCTGTTGGAATCGACAACCTCGCAGATATCCACCAGCCGTCGTACATGGGCAGAAAATGTGCTGAGGCTCTTCTCGAGATCTTGCTCGTCTCCGATATCGGCCATGATGTGACGAAAAACAGGCAGGCTGCTCCCCTCGGCAGCCGGGATGGGAATCCCGGATTGGGCCATCAGTGCCATCAGCCCCAGTGTCTTCAATGCCACGGTCTTGCCGCCTGTGTTGGCGCCGGAAATGATCAACGTGCGCTGCTCTCCGCCAAAGCGGATATCAATGGGGACGACTTTGTCCTCCCGCCCTTCGAGACAAAATCGGTGCACCAGCAAGGGGTGCCGCGCCGCAAGTATATCCACCCTATGAGATTGGTCCAGCAAAGGGGTGGTGCACTTCAAGTATTCGGCCCACCGCGCGATGGCATGGAGAGTATCTATCTTTGAGAGCAAGGAGACGTTCTCATCGAGGATGTCCGCCTTCTGCCCCACAAGAGCGGTCAGTTCTGCAAGGATGCGCTGTTCCTCCTCGCGCTCACTGCGGTAAAGGAGATTCAGCTCATTGTTTGCATCGACAATAACCAGAGGTTCTATAAAAAAGGTTGCCCGGCTTTGGGACCGGTCGTGAACAATGCCCGGAATGGCTGGCCGATGATCTGCACGAACGGGAATGACAAATCGATCGTTGCGAATGGTGATGATCCGGTCCTGTATTGCAGATTTATACCGTTCATTAGAGAGGATGGATTCCAGTTGACGTTTGATTCGGTTCTTCAACCGCACTATGTCGGAACGAATTTTCTCAAGCTCGGGGCTTGCTGTGTCCAGGATTTCGTTGCGGGGTCCGATTGAATGACGGATGCGGGTTTCGAGTTGCGGCAAGGGAGTCAATTCAGTGCCCATGACGTGGAGAAGTGGATATTCCGCGCCCCCATCCATCAGTCTCTGGGCTGTTCTGTGCATTGACTCCAGCGTGCTGAGAATCTCAAGAAGCTCTTGCGGAAGAAGCTTTACCCCTTGAGCCCGGCTTTTCCGCAAAGCTGGTTGAATATCCCTGAGACCCTCCAGCGGCAAATCCCCACTCACAGCCCGAAAGGATCTCATCTGGGCCGATTCCTGTTGCAGGCTTCGGGCGGTTTCAAGCCGCTCCACGGGCATCAAAGCCCGGCACTTTCTTTGGCCAAGCTCTGAAATGGCCATCTCGGCCACTAGTTCCCGTATCTTGTGAAACTCGAGGACCGTCAGCGTATGCTGATCCATGGTTTTACCACTGAACCACGCATCTGTTACCCCACAACCGATGTCTTACGGTTTTCCGACTCATCCGCAAGCTGGAAGTGCACGGTCAATCGCCAACGGGGCATAAAATCGGGCGCGAATAGTTCCCACCCCACGGGCAGTCCTTATCATAGACAAGAGACAGTGCCTTTAAAACTTTCATGGAAAGGTATTCTGATGATCGATTTCTGAAAGCATGGAAAGTCACAAGTAATTGATCTCACAGGTTGATTAGCATATACATGGAAGCGATTCACAAAGCCGCCAGCTCTTCTTTGACAATCTCTCCGACCATCTTTCCGTCGGCCTGCCCTTTGAGTTGGGGCATGAGAACTTTCATTACCTTGCCAAAATCCT
This sequence comes from Deltaproteobacteria bacterium, assembly GCA_019310535.1. Taxonomy (GTDB): domain Bacteria; phylum Desulfobacterota; class JAFDED01; order JAFDED01; family JAFDED01; genus JAFDED01. The sequence continues at coordinate 66,414 of JAFDED010000017.1, read as the reverse complement.
TCGGGCTGGCAGCCTCGGTCTCACGAATCGACTGCTTTACGCGAGCCTGAATCGCCTCATATGAAAGTTGGGGCGGTAAATAGGAGGAGATAATCTGAAGTTCCTCCTCCTCTTTGCAGGCGAGATCTTCTCGCCCTCCTTTGCGAAATTGTTCAATGGATTCTTTCCTCTGTTTGGCAAGGGAACTGAGCACTTCAAGAACTCCCTGGTCATCCAGTTCTTTTTTTCGCGCAATTTCCAGGTTTTTAATGGCGGCCCTTATCATCCGGATGGCGGAGAGGCGAGATTTGTCTCTGGCCTTCGTGGCTTTTTTCAGGTCTTCCGTCAATCGATCTTGCAGTGCCATTCTTTCAATCCTCGAACTTTCGCATTCTTTTCAGGGCCCTTTTCCTGGCTGCAAGCGCCTTTTTCTTTCGCTTAACGCTGGGCTTCTCATAGTGTTCGCGCTTTCTCAGTTCCGACAGAATACCCGCCTTATCGCACTGCTTCTTGAATCTTTTAAGAGCGCTCTCGAAAGACTCACTTTCCCTAATCCTAACCCCCGGCATTACATTATCCCCCCTCCCTAACCGACTGATGGCCAAATAATGCATTATGATTTCTATTCCGGATGGAATTTAATCAATTATTTTAACAAAATCGCTCAATTATGTCAAGAAATTTCAACATACACTGTTAATGCAATATACTTACATTGGGTATTAAGTTTTTTGAAATGAACTGTCGATATTTACGACAGGTATAATGCGCCTGATTCCACAAAATCCTATTTTGGCAAGGCCTTATGGCACATACAGGTAATTCAAGGAGAGATATTTTCCCCATAGCAACCATTTTAGTTTTTCGGCAGCACTGCCAAAAACGAAATCCCAAAGGGAAAACCTCCTTCTCCGTTCGGGGTAGACGAGGGTGGGTTCTCCTGGAATCTCCGCCAGATCCGCCGCTATCCTGACAGCGTCGTAAAAATTGCCCATCTGATCCACCAAACCCAGTGCCTGGGCCTGCTGACCGGAGATTATCCTGCCGTCTGATAGTGCCCGGACATTTTCCATGAGTAAGTTGCGGCTTTCAGCCACGGCCTGGATGAATTGTTCATGGACATCGTCGATGAGGCTCTGAAGAATTTTCTCTTCATCAGGTGTCATATCCCGCAACGGTGATCCAATGTCTTTATATTCACCGCTTTTGATGACAACACCCTTGAGTCCGATCTTGTGCATCAACCCTCGAATATTGGCAAACTCCATAAGAACGCCGATGCTTCCCGTAATGGTACCGGGGTTGGCGACGATCTTGTGGGCCGGACATGCGACATAGTATCCCCCCGAAGCAGCCACGGAGCCCAATGATGCGACGATTTTAATCTCTTTCGCCGCCCGGCGAATTTCAGCATAAATTTCCTGGGAAGGCCCAACAGCGCCTCCGGGCGAATTGATTCGCAGGATGATCGCTTTCACTCGCTTATTTTTCAGGAACTTCCGGATTTGCTCGATGATAGGACCGGAGTCAGTGATGAGGCCTTTGATCTCTACAATCCCGATTTTCTCTTTAGGTGCAAAGGGCAAGTCATCGACTTGATGGTAACGGGCATACAAATAGATGCTTATTACAAACAAGACAAACACAGTGGCAATTACGCCCAAACCGGTCAAAACGGGGTGGCGGTTCATCCGCTTACCTGAAATCAATCATCATCGGAATCTTTGGATTCCTCATTATCGGGATTTTCTTTCTCCCCTCCGACCAGTTCATGCTGTTCCGTTTCCAATGCTGCTGTCTTTTGTTCCTCCAAGGCTTCCTCGGTTATCTCTACGGCCATGGAATCGGATTCTGTTTCCACTGTGGTCGCTTTCTGTTCCTGATCCTCTTCCATATGCTGGTCTTGTTGGGAGAGAGAGGCTTCCTCCTGCTGCCGTTTTTCTATTTCTTCTCTCAGGATAGCACCCATGCTCGTCGTAGCTGTTTCCTGAGTCTGGATATAGTCATCCTTTTGGCCTTTCCCCTCGATAAACCCCATTTCCTTGATGCTGAGCCCGATTTTGCGCTCTTTTTTGTTGACCTTCAATACAACTGCCGAAATTTTATCCCCGACCTTCACAATTTCTTCGGGGTTATCGATTTTTTCTTTGCTCAACTCAGATATGTGGATCAGTCCTTCGACACCCTCCTCGATCTCCAGAAATACTCCAAAATCTGTAATATTGGTGACCACTCCCGTCACGACCGTGCCGCCTTTGTACTTCATGGGAATACTCTCCCAGGGGTCTTCTTCCAATTGCTTGATTCCAAGGGAGAAGCGTTCATTTTCCTGGTCCACATTCAGGACTATGGCCTCCACTTCCTGGCCTTTCTTGAAAATCTCCGACGGATGCTTAATGCGCTTATTCCAGGATATGTCTGAGATATGCACCAGCCCATCGATACCCTCGTCCAGGCCGATAAAGATGCCAAAGTCTGTGATATTTCTTATTCGACCAGCGATCTTGGTGCCTTCCTGGTATTTAGCGGCCACGACTGTCCAGGGATTCTCCATGACCTGTTTCATTCCCAGAGATATGCGGCGATTGGGTATATCCAGGTTGAGAACACATACTTCCACCATATCGCCGACGCTTACAATGCGTGAGGGATGGCGTGGCTTTTTGGCCCACGACATCTCAGAGACGTGCACTAATCCTTCCACTCCTGGCTCAAGTTCCACGAATGCGCCATAATCGGTGATATTCACCACTTTTCCCTGGGGTCGGGACCCCACTGGATATATCTGATCGACTCTTTCCCAGGGATCGGGTGTCATCTGCTTAAGCCCCAGCGAGACACGCTCACGTTCTTGGTCATACTTTAAGACCTTCACCTGAATAGTGTCACCCACATCCAGTACTTCTTTTGGATAGTTGATGCGGCCCCACGACATGTCGGTAATATGCAGAAGTCCGTCCAACCCACCAAGGTCAATAAAGGCGCCATATTCCGTGATGTTTTTAACCACTCCCTCCATGACCTCGCCTTCCCGGATTCTCTTGAGGGCCTCCGCCTTTAGTATTTCTCGCTCGCGCTCAAGAACCTTTCGACGCGACAGCACCACGTTGCTGCGCTTGCGGTTGAATTTCAGGACGGAAAATTCCGCGGTCTGACCGATGAGTTTTTCAAGGTTGCGCACAGGGCGCAGATCCACCTGGGAACCGGGCAGGAAAGCCAGCACACCCACATCCACGGAAAGACCTCCTTTAATCCTTGCAATAATCTTTCCCTGGATCACACCGTCGGTTTCATAAGCATGGGCAATTTCCTCCCAGATCTTGATCTTATCGGCCTTGTCTTTTGAAAGGATGATGACCCCCTCGTCATCCTCTCGGACCTCCAGAAGGACGTCGATCACATCGCCTTCTTTAATGGTTATGCTTCCATCCTCATTCTTGAACTCCTCAAGAGGAATCTCACCCTCGGATTTGTACCCCACATCCACCATGACGTTTTCCGGGCCGACGTGGACTATGGTGCCTTTGACAACCTCCCCTTCCTGGATATTGCGCAAGCTCGTTTCATAGAGGGACTGGAAATTCTCTCTCTCTTCGCTTACCAAAAACTCCGGTAGGGCATTATCCGCTGCAGGTTCAATTTCCTGTGGTTTTTCATTTTTTGCTTCTGCTGAATTCACCTCTTGAGCGACTTCCATTACTTCGGACTTTTTCTCTCCATTGTTGCCATCCCCCGGCTCTTGTTGTTGGTGATGTTCATTACTCTGATCCTGATCCCACATTAATTTTACCCCCAATTGTTGAAAATATTGTAAAACATCTTACCCATCGAATTTTATATTAACGCATATTTAGCGCTAAATATCAAGTTTTTTTTAATCTTTCGCCGCATTCCATGAAAAAATATCCCGCAAGAACCGTAATAAGGCCACTAATGCTGTATACGATGCCTGGAACCATCCTTGGCGGGCCTTGACGGAAGCTGTGCCCGGGGGCGTTCAGACTTCCACATGGATTCGCTTCCGGACATGCCTGATCATCTCCTCCATCACGTCTGCGATGCTTTTATCCGTTGTATCGATAAGCACGGCGTCCGGGGCGGGTCGGAGAGGAGCCAGATCTCGTTCCCGGTCTTGCCGATCCCGCTGGTACATGCTCCGGATCACCGACTCCAGTTGAACATCCATCCCCTGTTCCTGAAGCTCACGGAACCTTCGCAAACCTCTTTCCTCTGCTCTGGCGTCCAGGTAAAACTTCACATGCGCATCCGGTGCAACCACTGTTCCGGTATCCCTCCCCTCCAGGATCGCTCCATTTTTTGCGACAATCTGACGCTGGAGTCCCAGCAGGGCTCTGCGGACCGCGGCCTTGGCGGATATGCAAGAGGCCATCTGGCCCACACGTTCCGAACGAATTTCCTGGCTGACATCTCGTCCCGAAGACAATACAAGGAGCCGATCTTCGATCCATTGGATCCGTATGTCCAGGTTCCGACACAGGCTCTCCAATTGGTCGTCATCCTCGATGTCGATGCGACGGCGAATCACTTCCGCTGCCACGGTACGATACAGCGCCCCGGTATCCAGGTACGGAATACCCAATCGCAGGGCCAGTAATCGTGCAAGGGTGCTTTTACCCGCGCCGGATGGACCGTCAATGGTGATAACCAGGCGAGAGGCTCTCAAAGGGACTCCAGTAAACGCATGAATCCGGGGAAAGAGGTATTTACGCAGTCTGTATCCTCCACGATGGTCTCTCCCCTCGCCCTCAAGCCGGCGATGATGAACGACATGGCTATTCGGTGATCGCCATAGCTGCTGCATCGCGCCCCGTTTATTGATGGATTCCCCTGTATTATCAATCCGTCGGGCTTTTCCTCCACATCCACCCCCATCTTACGGAGCCCTTCAACCATGGCCCGGATTCTATCTGTTTCCTTCACTCGCAGCTCGCCGGCGTCGGCTATAACGGTTTGTCCTTCAGCGACTGAGGCCAGAACGGAGAGTATGGGCAGTTCGTCGATAATCCCGGGGATGACGGAGCCGCGCAGCTCGATTCCTTTTAGGGGGCCGCAGTATGCTGAGATATCAGCGATGGGCTCCCCTGATCGCTCCCGAAGGTTGTCCACCTTGAGCCGGCCTCCCATCGCCGCCATCGCGTCCAGAAAGCCTGTGCGGGTGGGATTGACTCCCACATCCCTAACGGTGATTTCGGAGTCCGGTACCAAGAGCGCCGCTGCCAGAACAAAAGCCGCCCCCGATATATCTCCGGGGATCCATACCTCCCCCCCGCGCAGTTGCAGGCCGCCCTCCAGATGGATGGAGGTGCCGGATATCTCCAGCGGCAAGCCGAAGAGCCCGAGCATTCGCTCGGTGTGGTCCCTGGTGGGCACCGGCTCCTCGATGGTTACGCCGCCTTCTGCGTACAAGCCGGCCAGCAGCAGACAGGATTTGACCTGCGCACTGGCTTTTTCCGGCCGATGGCTGATGGAATGCAGTTCTCCGCCCCGCACGGCCAGCGGGGGAAGGTTCCCATCCTCCCTGCCCATAATGGTGGCCCCCATGGAGCGCAGAGGTCGGCTGACTCGACCCATGGGACGATTGCATAAGTATCGATCTCCAGTCAAGACGGAAAAAAAACGCTGGCCGCTGAGCAAACCCACCAGAAGGCGCATACTGGTGCCGGAATTCCCCAGATCAAGCACTTCATTTGGCTCTCTCAAACCTTTAAGCCCTACTCCATGAACACGGAGATCGTTGCGGCCCTCCCGAGTGATGGATACCCCCATGGTCTGAAAGGCAGCCGCGGTTCTTCTCACGTCTTCTCCGCTCTGGATGCCGTGAATGCCGGTGATTCCTTCGGCAATGGAAGAGAGGATGATCGCACGATGGGAGATGGATTTGTCTCCGGGAACCTTTACTTCTCCCCTAAGTCCTCTCCGGGCGGTAACAATAACGTTCGTCATGTTTCTTTTTTAGGATTATCCTGTTAGGTCATCAAATAAATGTTAATTGCTTGATTTTTATGAAATTCTTATTGCTTAACCATTGGACCGAAAGCTGTGATTCAATACCGGCCACACCTTAATGGCATTCAGGTTCCATGAGGGGTGGTCCAGACAATTTATTGTCTGGGCTGCGCAGCAGCAAGAGGCAGTACATGGCTCGTTTAATTGTTCCCGGACGCGGGGTGCACCGGGCAAAACCTCTTGTCGCTTCGCGACCCGGACGACTTGTCGTCCGGGCCACCCCAACAACATTCTTCATCTATTATTATTGGCGGCGATTTGACTGTAATATCCTTGATCAATATGTTGCTGAGCTGATCAAAATGGACAATTCTATTCTTTTTTTATAAGGCCAATCGCTCAGTGTTTCCCGCACCGGCTCCATATAACCGGCGCAATGACCTTGTCATCATTTCCATTACAAACCCAGGCGGTGTGCCAGGAAACTGACAGATAGGATCAATCCCACGATGCCGTGGAGCATAATTGTTGCAGCCTGAGCAGGAATGATCCGCACCGGGTCACTATAAAACCGCAATACCACCCGGGCGGCCCTCCACGCCACCGGCAGTGTGCCTATGGACAGTACCGCCAGCCAAGGCAATATTCCAGCAAGAATGGGAAGGCTTATGGAGAGATATATAGCCGCCATCAAAAGGGGATATCCCCGGGCTGCTCGTTCGGGCCCCAAGAGGACAATGAGGTGATTTTTTCCCACCTTACGATCTGCCTGGTAATCCGGGAACTCATTAACATACAGGATGCTTGCAACCAGAATCCCGACAGGAATAGACGCCCAGAAAGCATTCCATGAAAATCGGCCGGCCTGGACGAAATAAGTCCCCAGGACCGACAGGGGACCGAGCAAGATTCCAACCATGACTTCTCCGTACCCGCGATAGCCGATTTTGAACGGGAACGCCGTATATGCAAAGGCGCAACTAAGCCCCACCGCCCCGATGACAATGAGCGGCCAGCCGGAGCACGCGGCAAGGTAAAGCCCGATACCCACAGCCAATCCAAAGCAAACCCAGGCAGCGCGAAGGACGACATCCGGTTTTATTTTTCCCTCCTGAATCATCCGGCTACCGCCGGAAAAGGGGGTCGGATGAATGTTTGCCGCATCGGTGCCGCTCAGGTGGTCGTAATAGTCATTAACCAGGTTGGTTCCCGCGTTGACGGCCATGTTGGCCACAGCGGCCAGGATGAAAAGCCAGAGATGGAAAAATCCTTCCTCATAAGCCACCGCCGTTCCCACCAGCACGGGTATCAACGCGGCCTGGAGAAAGGGAGCCCGAGTGGCCCGGACCCAGTATCTAATCGGATTCATGGTTGGCTATTTACTTGCTCCTTGACCTGCTTTTTTCAGTTCCTCCACCCATGACCGAACCATTCCAGCGTGCACGTTGTTTGGATCGATCTGGAGATATTGCTCCCATGCTTCAATCGCGCCAGGGATGTCATTCAGATCATTTTTCAAAACGATGCCCAGATTAAAAAGGCTCTGCGCATGACGAGGATCCTTTTGTGTAACTTTACGAAAAAGTTCTGCCGCTTTCTCGGGCTTTCCCACCCTGCGATACATGATCCCCATGTCTGTCATCACATGGGGATTATCCGGCTTTAATTCAAGTGAGCGCTCATATGACTCGATGGATTTCAGGTATTGGTTGGTATCGAAGTAAAAATTTCCCAATTGTGTCCAGGCTTCAGCCTGGTCGGGATTCAGCCTTGTTTTGTCCAGTAAAGCCTGTTCCATAAGGCGCACTTTCTCAGGATCTATCGCGCTCCCTGTTACGGGAGAAGGCTTCTGGCCGATCGTTTCGCTCGACGTACCGCCAACCGGCACAGACTCATTCGAGGTCTTCATAACGGTAATCAATGTGCCGGATATGAATCCCAGCATAAAGGCAACGGCCACAAATATGACTACTTTCTCTTTTTTCATCATCATTATAGAAAAGGCGATTTTGCGATTTTATCCCGTCTCCCGTCTGTGAAATACTAATGAATGAAATCTTCCGGCCACTCATAAGGCAGACCCGGGAGGAGCGTTCATGTCTGGTTTGCTCTTTCACAAAGGGGCATGTTTCTCATGCTGTCTTAATTCATTCCATGTTCTGAGGTACATATTAGTTTTACCTTATCGGCTTTCTGTATCCATGTCAAGATTGAATTTCATGTGTGTTAATGCAATATGATTATGTCACCCCTACCTTTCAAAATCTTTCTTGACAAACAAAAGTAGGAAAGGCATAAGTTTAAATAACAAAAGCAAGCGAGAGCATATATTCCATCTTCTTCCAAACAAATAGTCTATGAGGAACTCGCAAGAAAAATAAAGCAGGTTATCAGCTTCACCAATTTAAAGTCCATCGACCGAGGGCCACTTGAGGGGAAGCTGGCCTCATAATTTGAGATCAACCGCACGGGCGTCGGAAAGGAGGCAGTGCTGAGGACTGTCACTATCCACTGGTTCCGTTCTTGGTCGCCTCCTCTATTGAGTGATAAACGCGGCATTAAAACGGAATCTTTCCTTTCATTACGTAGAAAATATCTCATGACGGTGACATTGGCTGTGTCCAAAATACCATTGAATTATTGTCCCCTTGCCTCCTCTTGCGGGAAAGTTTCACTGTGAGACGGTTCCAACGTAGGGGCGCATCGCGATGTGCCCCTACAAAATCCCCTCTCACCTCCACCCGTTCCCCCTGAAATGGGAAGAGGGAGGCGTTGAAGTTCCGTAAGCCATCACCATTTTCATGCTCCGCGGGTGCATCGCCTGCATGACAATTACGTAAATCACAGCTATCTATTGTATAGTTGTATAGTTTAATCCATGAAAAAGTTTTGTCGAAAGATCCGACATTGTGCTCAGACGTGGGCAAATCCAACATTTAAGGAGGTCATCATGAAAAGACAAGGTTATTGGTTAATGGCGCTGGTATTGGCGATGATCTTTTCCCTCATATTTGCGGTACAGGCCGAGGGGAAGCGCATTCTCAAATACGGGCACAATGCTAAACAGGAACAACCCACCGGAAGGGCGGCCCTTTTATTTGCAAAACTGGTGGCAAAGAAAACCGATGGTGATCTTGAGATCCAGGTTTTCCCGGCCAATCAATTAGGGAAAAACCGCCAGATGGCCGAATCCCTCAAAATGGGCGCTCAGGATCTCCTGACTATGGGCCTGGGCGGAATTGGCTACATTAATACGAACTACATGATGATGCAGGTTCCTTACGTCTTTCGTTCTCAAGAGCACATTCGGAAAGTTGTAGCCGGTGATATTGGGAGAGAGCTGAAGGAAGACATGGCAAAAAGGACCGGCATCCTTATGCTGGCCCAGGACTGGGACCGCATGGTCCGCCATATCGGCGGGACAAAACCCATCCGGGCCCTGAACGACTTAAAGGGTTATAAGGTAAGGGCCGGCGCACTCCCCCCAATCGCCGGATTTAAGGCCCTGGGCGCCAGCCCTGTTAAGATTCCTCTCAACGAGATGTATGTGGCCATCCAGCAGGGGGTGGCTGACGGGGCAGAGTTGCCCATCGATTACTTCTTTAATTATTCAATTTACGAGGTGGCTAAATATCTGAACCTCACCTACCACACATACGGAACGCAATTTATAGCCATTAACCTCAGGTTGTGGAAATCTTTGAAACCAGTACATCAGAAAGCCCTGCAGGAAGCAGCCAACGAAGCGGGCGCATATAACAACAAACTGGTTGCGGAATTGGAGGAAGATTATTTGAATAAGCTTAAGAATGGCGGGATGGAATTCGTCAAAACGGACACCGCAGCCTTTCAGAAAGCCCTGTTCAAGAAAATCCCTGAGATCGCTAAAAATTGGCCCGGCACCGAGGAACTCTTCTATCGTATACAGAAAGTGAAATAGCTCTCTCTTCCCCGGGGGCATGGCGCCCCCGGGGAACCGTTTAAGGCGCGCTGATGAGAAAAACAGAATATATATTTCAGGCATTAGTGACATTTCTCCAATGGTTGTGTCTGGGCCTGGTCATTGGTCTCACCTTGGTGGTGTTTTTCAAGGTATTCTTCCGTTATGTTCTCAACAATCCCATTGTTTGGTCCGATGAAGTGATCATGTTTTTGATGCTTTGTCTTACTTATTTTGGGGCGGCGCTGGCGGCCCACAGAGGAGGCCACATCAACGTTGAGCTTCTTGAGACCATTCTTGGCGCAAAACACCGGCGGATATTGAAGATATGGCGGAGCTTTAGTGACATCATCATCATGGTGGTACTGGTCATTGTCATGATTTTTGGTATAAAACTCAGCATATATAGCAGGGATCAGCAGACCGACATCCTTCTCCTCAGCTACTTCTGGATTTATATTGTTCTTCCCATAGCACTATTGTTCATGATCATCATGACCGGAAAAAAAATATTGGATGAGTGGAAGAAATAATCTCATCCTTCAGGAAGGAATGCCCATGGTCGCCTTTTTAATTGTTGGCCTTCTTTTGACAATGTTCCTGGGACTGCCCATCGCCATCGCCATGCTTATTATCGGTGGGATTTACATAATCCAGCAGGGAATTCCTTTCATGATCGTAGCACAGTTCATGACCGAAGGCGCCATGATATACGTTCTCATCGCAATTCCTTTATTCATGTTCGCCGCCCATCTCATGAACGAGGCAGGGATGAGCCACCGCATCATTCGACTCTGCAACGCCTTTGTTGGACATTTACGAGGAGGGCTCGCGCTGGTGAATGTGCTTGCCTCCATGATTTTCGCGGGAATGTCTGGAGAAGCCGTGGCCGACACGGCGGGTCTGGGCTCCGTTCTGATTCCGGCCATGGTAAAAGAAGGATACGACAAAGAGTTCTCGGCTGCGGTAACAGTGAGTTCTGCTGTAATAGGCCCTATTATCCCCCCTTCTGTCCCGATGATCATCTGTGCGGCCCTGTCCTCAACAAGCGTCGGCCGCATGTTTTTGGGCGGCATGATTCCCGGCATCCTCTTCGGCCTTCTCCTCATGGCCCTCAGTTACGCTATAGCTTTCAGAAGGAGGTACCCGACTCAACCGAAGGCATCATGGATGGAGCGATGGAACGCTTTCAAAGACGCCATTCTCGGTTTGATGACCATTGTCATCATCCTGGGGGGGATCTTCTCCGGGATTTTTACCCCCATCGAGGCGGCGGGTATTGCCGTGGTTTACGGGTTTATGGTGGGTTGGCTGGTTTATCGTTCGATTGATTTCAAAAAGTTGCCTAAAATATGTCTTGATGTCACGCTTCATACCGGGGTCATCATGTTCATCATCGCGCTGGCCCGTTTTTACAATTTCATCCTGACCAGGGAGCAAATTCCCCAGAAGGTGATCGGTTTTCTCATGGGGCTCAGCCAGAATCCGTTGGTGATCATGATGATCATCGCGCTGGGCTTGTTTGTGCTTGGATGTTTTCTCAGCACAACCCCTGCTTTGATGCTTGTTGTGCCTGTGCTCTTACCTCTGGTTCAAGAAGCGGGTTATAACCTGGTTCACTTTTTTGTTATGGTGACCCTGGCCCTGCTCTTAGGGACGCTTACGCCACCTGTGGGAATCAATCTCTACCTGGTGTCCACAATCTCAGGCTTGCCTGCAACCAGATTGCTTCGGGAGCTTTTGCCTTTCTATCTGGTTTTGATTGCTGTCGTTTTTGTGACAATCTTTTTCCCGTGGGTGGTGACCGCGCCGGGAAATCTGGTTTTCGGCAGATAACCTGCTCAGGAGTTGAACCATAGGTATGACGTCGCGAGAGCGAGTTCTTGACGTGCTTGAAGGGGAGATTCCATATTGAGTTACTCGAGTCGAAAATTTCCTCTCTAATGACTGCAATAGACGATTACGCACGGAACCCGCGGCGGAATCCGCGGAGGAGCTGAAAAGGCAGATCCACGTTATATGCGAGGAGGACGCTGCATCCGGGCCAGCGCGAACTTCCTGCCCTATTACGTCAAACAGGAGAATATCAGGGCCGTGGAAAGGGCGCTTTTGAAGTAGGGAGCCTGTTCTCCGGGAGAAGAAGAATAACCATTTCGAACCATCATCTGAGAACAGTTTTCCGTTGCTTTGGCCCCCGCCCTTTCCTTAAACCTTTATTATACTGTTTTCCTGCCGCAATCAAGTACTCGATGAGCTGCGAGATCGATGTTGCACTCCCCGCCGGATCATCGTCAAGGATCAGTGTCGTGTAATTCCCTCCCGGGTCCCGCCCAAGGTAATCATGGTGGTTACATGTATCAGCAAACACACAACTGATAGCTTCCTGCACCTCACTGCACTTCGAAATTCGGCCAGACACTTATGTTTCCGCCTTGGCTCCTGTCCCTGCTGATAATTTTGATCAGGTCAGCGGAAAACCGTCCCTGGGGAACAATGCCCACCGGGATGTTAATCTCGTGGGAGACTTCTCTTTCGTTGTTTTCTGTTATTCTTTCCCCGGACTGGGCCAGGTTCCCGATGGGAATCCAGATGGTAGCACCATTGGCGTCCTCTACCCTGACCTGGGCGCGGGAGAATATGGAACTCACAAGGTCCGCCGACATCGTGGAGGAGCCTATTGTGACCACGCCTGAATCGCGCACCGTAAAACCGCCGCGGCTTATCCTTGGTCGTTCTAAAATGGGGAGTATAGAATCTATAGCAAAGGTCTGCTGATGGATGACTTCATTGTCAACTTCCACATCCACATGCCAGATGCCGGAGAGTGCCGAGACGGTTCTCTCCTCGCCCTCGATGTCGCCGAGTTGTCCGGGGTGATCACCCAGGATTCTGCTTGCGCTCTCCAGGTCCAGCACGCTTGTTACCCATCCATAGCCTGACCATGGAAGCGTTTCGCTGGTGGACTCCACCAATGTCCCACGGGGACTGAACCAATTAAAGGTAACAGTGGTTCCGGGGGCGACCTGGCTCACCGAGTTCCAGCAGTAAATCTTGCGGGCCCCGGAGGTAAACACATTGGTCACATCCACGGGAGTCATGGAGGTAGTATTCCAATCCCTGCTCATGCCATAATCCTCAAAAAATATACTTGAGACCTGATTTCCCATGACACGATAATTTGCCTCCAGCCGCTTCACAAGAGCGGGCTTTCCAGTGAGGCCCCACTGCGCGCCATAGGAGAATGTGGTCGCCACCGGTTCCTCAGCAGTGGCGGAGCAAACAGAAAAAATCACCGCCATCATTATACTGGCGATGATTACAATATTCTTTCTATCCATGGACTTCCTCCTTCCAAGACATGTGGTTTGTTTTATTCTTTTATTGCGTTGCGGAATTACCTGAAATCAAGCAAATCAACGGGCAGTCTGATAATAGCAAATAACGCGGTTAATTGCAATGTCCTTGCAAGCGCTTACAAACATAGACCAGGGCGCTTGCCTTTCACGGCTGTATCCTGAGTACATCCTGCGTCCGGGAGAGGTCTTCCGCACTGCCGGGCCGGGCCACGCTGAAGTAGAGCGGGTACTCCCCGGTAGCGCCCTCCGGCACCATGACCGGCCAGATAAGCATGTAGACGCTCTGGTCGCTGGTGATCCGTTGGTTGGCATAAAAGGGTATACGCTCGTTGGGCCCGCCGAGGCGGGCACCGGCGTCGGCGAAGTAATAGAGGTTCCCATCGGGCAACCGAAAGCAGAAAAAGAGATCCAATACCTGGTTCCTGGCACCATAGATCCAGGCGTTGACGTTAAAGAACTGCCCGGCGGAAGGTGTAGATCCATTGGGGAAGTCGAGGCTCAGCGCTGGCCGCACTCCTTCCGATCCTGCATGTTGAGATGGATCTACAGGGTCTTCATCCCTCTCACCATACCGGAGTGCGGTCTCAGCGTCTCCAACAACATAAATATCTCCCCCCGGCGCTGTCCAGATGCCATACAGAGAATTATATTGTGCAACTGACGGGTCTATGCTGCTTGACCAGTATGATCCGTTATAATGCCATATTTGCCCGTACCCGCCGACCGCGTAAACGTCAGCGGCCGAGCTGCCGCAGATATCTCCCAGCCAGCTATTCGTCCCGCTGTACATCTGGGACCAGGACAGGCCGTTATAGTGCAGGATGGTGCCATAGGTGCCGACCGCGAACACATCGGAGGAAGAGCTGCCCCAGACGCTCAAAATATCGTTTGCTGTCCCGCTGTTCATCCGGCTCCATACCCGGCCGTCATAATGAAGGATGGCTCCGCCATTGCCGACCGCGAACACATCCGAAGCGGAACTGCCCCAGACGGCCAGTAAATTACTTTCCGTCCCACTATTCATCATGCTCCAAGAGAGACCGTCGTAGTGCAGGATGGTGCCGCCATTCCCAACGGCAAACACATCACCGGGCGAACTGCCCCAGACGCCCAATAAATGATTCGACGTCCCGCTATTCATCCGGACCAACGATACACCTTCATTGTGAAGGATGGTACCGTATTCACCAACTATGAACACGTGCACACCTGATGACAGGCTTCCCCAGACGTCATAGAGCCAATTTTCCGTTCCGCTGTCTATCCGGTTCCATGTTCGGCCGTTGTAATACAGGATTGTGCCGTACCCGCCCACAGCGATTACGTCGGTGAAAGAAAGGCCCGTGATTTCCCAGAGTAAATATGCCGTATCGCTGTTCATCCGGCTCCACGATCTACCGTTATAATAGAGTATGGTGCCGGAATCGCCCACTGCGAAAACATCGTTGCGGGAGCTTCCCCAGATGCCATAAAGCCAATTTTCCGTCCCGCTGTAATTCGGGCTCCACGACTGTCCGTTATAGTGCAGGATAGTGCCCTCAGCACCCACCACAAACACATCGAATGAAGAACCGCCCCAGATGCTTCGAAGAATTTTATCTGTCCAGCTGCTCATAAAACGCCATGATTGACCGTTATAGTGGAGGATTGTACCGTTGTCGCCCACTGCAAACACATCGGATGAAGAACTGCCCCAGACGCCATAAAGGGTATTTGACGTCCCGCTGGCCATTTGGCTCCACGACTGGCCGTCATAGTGCAAAATAGCACCCTCTGTGCCCACTGCAAACACATCGGTTGAAGAGCTGCCCCAGATGCCGACAAGCCCACTGACTGTCCCACTGGTCATCCAGCTCCACTCCTGTCCGTTATAGTGCAGGATCATACCGTAGTCACCTACGGCGAAAACATTAGTGGGTGAAGTTCCCCAGATGCCCCAAAGATTAAAAATTGTTCCGCTATTCATTCGGCTCCATGATTGGCCGTCATAGTGAAAGATTCCACCCTCTTGACCCACTGCGAACACGTCCGTAGGCGAGCTGCCCCATATTCCATAAAGCCAGTAGGCAGTCCTGGTATGAACCATGCTCCATGATCGGCCGTCGTATTTCAGAGTGGCTCCATCGCGCCCGATGGAAAACACGTTGTTCGGACCGCCGCCCCATACAGCATTTTGAGTAGGGAATCCACCTCGTATCCGCTGCCATTGCCGCTCAGCTCCGGCGGCTCCGGGAAAAAGGATGATTAACCCGAATTGAAGGATTATGAGTGTGAGAAGCCCCATATTCCTTGACACGCAATGCTCACGATACATTTCCCATTTCTCCATCAAACATAGTTGGCATAGGCTTGAGATGATCCTGCTGGTAATTGTAAACCCTCGCCTCAGACACCATGAACCTCTTTAGCATTTGCCATATAATGGCGTGAGGAATAAAAACACCTTCCTTGTGATAAGAAAAGGCAAACACCACAGGAATAAAAATATTTTTTAATGAAGTTTATGAGTTTATGATTTATTTGCTCATGATATAATGTCAATGTCAAGAAATAAAAAATAGGAGTTACTCCAAAATTTCCAGGGGATCCGTGTGAAATTATCGGAGAAAGTCCTGATACTCTAAAATAGACATTGGACCTTTGAAAAACGAAAAACCCCTCTTGGATTAATGGGTTAGATGGGATATAATCATCGCCCAGCGGGCAGCACCGTAAAATCCAAAAGGGGGTATAAGAATATGGTACGACAAACGGTAATGCCTTTCAAGCTAACAAGGACGAAAGGACGAACCACAAACAAGTCAATCTTTAGGAAGCGACCATGAAGATTGCATTCGTCATTTTCGAGGGGATGACCGCGCTGGACTTTATCGGTATCTACGATCCCGTAACCAGGCTCAGGACGATGGATTTTAAGCCTGATTTGGAGTGGGAAGTCTGTGCTTATTCGGCAGAGGTGAAGGACAGCACCGGGCTTCACTTCACACCCACCAGAGTGGGCGAACCCCTGCATGACTACGACATGGTCATCGTTCCGGGCGGCTTCGGCACAAGGAAGCTGGTGGAGGACGCCGGGTTCCTCCAGTGGCTCAGGAGTGCTGAGCCTTGCAAGTTTAAGCTCTCGGTGTGCACCGGTTCTCTCCTGCTGGGTGCGGCGAAATTTCTGGCAGGGAAAACAGCGACCACCCATCGTAACGCTTTTAATGACCTCCGGAGGTTTTGTCCTTCTGTTGTGGACCGGAAAATAGTTGATGCAGATGAGATTATTACTGCCAGAGAAGTCGCCTCCTCTATTGATCTAGGCCTTTATCTTTGCGAGAAGATGGCGGGTCGCGAGGCAAGAGAAAGGATTTGCCGTCAGATGGACTACCAGTGTTCTCTCTGAAATGGAGCCGGCATAACAATTTGATGAAGGAACGATGCACAAAATCGTGTAAAAAGATGGGCCTCTGGGAGAGTCCATAGATTATTCTGTTTGAGCCGTCCCATCGGCGGGATGTATTTTTTCCCGCGCCAGTTTATTCCTGGATAGCAGCAGCCCCAGGAGCAGGCCCGCGCAGGATGCCCCGGTCCCCATGACCACCGGGTTCACCCAGGGTTGTCCCGCCCATCTCCATACAAGCGCACAGCCTCCCCCCAACACCATTGCCAATCCTCCTGCCAGAGGGGTCACGGGGAGGCGGTGCCGATAAAACCCCGCAAGGATCGGGATGATCAGGCCGGCGGCAAATATAGTGTAGCCGAGCTTCATGATGGCGATGACGTCCTGGAGGATCAGGGCGATCAGCAGCCCCGTCAGGCCGAACAGCAGGGTCACCACCCGCACCTCCCGAAGGCCGGGCTGTCCTCCGGAGCTTTTTCCGGGCGCAAGATCATTGCAGAACGTCGTTGCCGCTGTCAGGAGAACGGTGTCAGCGGAGGACATCATGGCTGCCAGCATCCCCAGCAGGAGCACCCCGTCCAGGGGCGAAGGAAGAATCATCAGTATCATCTGGGGGAATATGGCGTTAGGGTTCGGCAGCCCCGGCATGATTTTCACCGCCGCCAGGGCGATGAGAATGACGGCTCCCCCGAAGACGAATTTGACAGCCCCGGCGCAGGCAGACGCAATGCGGGCGGTGCGCTCGTCACGCGCGCTGAGCAATTTCCCATACAGGTCCGAGCCTACCAGGTGGCTTAACCCCAGCAGGATGAACATCTCGAAAATGTTCAGGGCCGAGACCGAGGGACTGGTGGGGAAGGAGAGGAAGCCGTCCGGAAAACCCGCCAGCCCTCCCGCCTGTTTCAGCGCCATGGGGGCACCCACCACCACGATTCCCAGGAACATCACCCCAAGCTGGAGAACATCGCTCCATGCCACGGCTCGCTGTCCTCCCCAGCACGTGTAAGCGGTGAACAGGAGCGCGATGCCGATGGTCACATATACGGGGGGCACTCCGGCGAAGGAGGAAATGATCAATTGGGATGCTTGAATCAGGAGCGCCAGCCAGGCGAGTTCCGCCAGTATTACCAGGAAAGAGGCGATCCTACGTACAACGGGGCCATAAAATACACCCGCGATCTCGGGCAGGGTGATGACCCCCATTTTCCGCACGCGGTGCGCCAGAAAAACGGCCAGAAGCAGGAAACCGATGGCCCCGGACCAGTCGATCCACGCACCGGCCAGTCCCTTTTTGTAAACGTAAATGGCGGTAACGATGGTGGCGGTCGCGCCGATGGATGTGGCCGCCAGTGTCGATGTGGTGGCAATAAGGCCGAGCTTCCGGTCAGCCAGCGTGAATCCGGTAAATCCTTGCGTCTTTCGGCCGCCCAGCCATCCTATCACCGCCAGCAGGACACAATATATCACCAGACCCGCTGTCAGTTCGATCATTTATAACCCTCCATGAGACATGGCAATGAAGCGTTGCAGTGCAATTTCATCACATGCGTGTATGTTTTATAGCAGATATTCTTGTTATATGGAACACAATTTTGCAGCTTGCGGAATCCAATGAATTCATCGAACAGGTTAACTTTATATGAAAACAAGAGATAAACGGATATACTTTAATACCGCATGTTCGGCTCAATCCCTAAAAAGTTCTGCATGGCAGGCAACGTAATGATGGTCAGAAAATTCTACCAACTCAAAGTCCTCGCGTGGGCAGGGAACAGGTACCTGAAGGCAATGCTCATGCACATTGCAGTTGGGCTCCACGCGTGGTGAAACATTGCCCCTCAAGACATCGGGGTCGGGAACGGGTACAGTATCACGCAGTAATCTGGTATAAGGATGGACTGGATTCTTGAAAATTTCTTGGCGAGGAGCCATCTCCACGAACTTGCCGTTCATCATCACCGCCACCCGGTCGCACATATGCCATATCACGGATAGGTCATGTGAAATGAACAAAAAGGTCAACCCGAATTGATCTCTCAAGTCCTTGATGAGATTCAGAATTTGGGCTTGTATAGAGACATCTAGAGAGGAAACCGGCTCATCGGCCACGATCAGCGAGGGGTTCAACGCCAAGGCCCGTGCAATTCCGATGCGCTGCCGCTGACCTCCGCTGAATTCATGGGGATATCGTTCGGCGTCCCGAGGGCGCAGCCCGACAACGCTGAGCATCTCTTCCACCCGTTGTTTCAGTGCATCACCAGAGGCCAGTCCATGGATCCGAAGTCCCTCGCCAATAATATACCCTGCGGTCATTCGTGGATTCAGCGAGCTATAAGGGTCCTGAAAGATGATCTGCATTCTTCGTCGGAGTTGGCGCCTTTTCCTTCTGGGCATTCGAAAAATACGATCTCCATCAAAATAGACATCCCCTTCCGTGGGCTCGATCAGGCCCATGACCACCTTGCCGAGTGTGGATTTTCCGCACCCGCTTTCTCCCACCAGGCCCAGCGTTTCGCCGGAGGCAATGGTGAAGCTCACGCCATCCACAGCCTTGATTACCCGTTTTTTTGTTGAGAAAGGCCCTTCTGTGAGAAAAAAATGCTTTTTGAGACTATCGACCTGCAGAAGCTCGTGGTTGTTGGTTGTGGCTGCCACAGCATTTCTCTCCTCAATCATACGTCCATCCAGCGAATGCACCGGGACCAATGACCGGGCTCCACCTCAAAAATAGGCTCACCTTCCTGGCAGCGTTCTATGGCGAGGTAGCAGCGTGGGTAAAACTTGCATCCCCGCGGCAGGTCGGTGGCGGACGGAACTTGGCCGGGAATGGAAACAAGCCGGTTCTGTTCCTGGTAAATTTTCGGGATGGATCTCAAGAGTCCTCTCGTATATGGGTTCCCGGAGTTTTTGAAAATCTGTTGTAAGCTCCCGGTCTCGAAGATTCGCCCTGCATACATTATTGCTATACGCTGGGCAACTTGCATGGTAATGCCCAGATCATGGGTAATAAAAAGCATGGACATCCCATGGCGGCTGATCAGATCCTTTATCAATGCCAGAATCTGCGCTTGTGTCGTAACGTCCAAGGCGGTAGTCGGCTCGTCGGCGATGAGAAGTGCAGGATTGCAAGCAATGGCCATGGCGATCATGACCCGCTGACGCATTCACCCGCTCAATTGATGGGGATAATGATCTTTGCGTTCCTCGGCCCAGGGGATTTCCACAGATTTGAGTAGATCTATGGTTCTCTCTCGGGCCCGGTTTTTGGTCATACCCTCATGCTTGATAAGGGCCTCCATGATTTGATATCCGATAGTAAAGACAGGATTAAGCGAGGTCATGGGCTCCTGAAAGATGATAGCTATTTCTTTGCCCCTGATTTTGCTCATAGCCTCTTCAGACAAGCGCAGCAAATCCCGTCCCCTGAAGAGGACCTTTCCGGCTACCACCTTTCCAAAGGGCCTGGGGATCAACCCAAGAATCGAATGGGCTGTCACGCTTTTGCCGCATCCGGACTCTCCCACCAGAGCAAGGGTCTCTTGGTTCCCGATGTCCAGATCGACTCCCTCAACAGCCCGTACCAAGCCATATTCCATGAAAAAATGAACTGTAAGATCTCGAATCTCCAGCAAGGGTCTCATGCTTTGTAAGGATAAGGGATCAAAGTTAATGGACAAATGTCAAGAGCTTAAATTATTTTTTTCTTCTCCTCAAATGAAAAGAACCGGTGCAAGATACCCGGTCCTTCCCTATAAAAAGCCCTTGCATTCTTTCAAACCATTTTGGTGAAAGTGCAAGAGGCATAATTTGCGCTTCTCGGCTCAGCTCCGTGACAGAAAAAACACTCCTTGTGATGCCACCCTTGCTGACTCATTTCATTCAGGAAATCGCCAAATTTCCTGTCAAATTCGGAAGCATCCGTACTGAACGTCTCGAAACGATACTGAATGTTCATTCAACCCACCTCCTTCATACTATAACTATAACCATTTCGCCGTTGGGGTTCAAGGGCATACCTCGCGGGAGTTGGGGTTGATCTTCTGAAGACCATCCCGTATAATAATTTTAACTATTATTTAAGCACATATTTTGCGACTCTTTTGTCATTTAAAACCCGGAAATCAAGGAAAAATAAGAAGAGCATCTCGGTCAGTCATTCATCAATTTACTTCGCTTTGCAAATAGTAATAAGTACTCTCCAGTGGGATTGTGCGTGCAAACGAATTATCCGTGAAATCTACCGAGCATGATGCGATCGAGGGCGAATGAGAGTGCCTCTCGGCCGGTTTCGATGCCTGGCCGGGTATTGGATTGGGTTTAAAAACTCAAGCGAGCAAAACAGGATTATTTGGTGACCCGGCGATGGGGGATTGGGAAAAAAGATTGGAAGAGGGAGGGATTCTGATCAGACAGTTTCACCACTGGCTTCAGACCCACAAGATTGCCTTGATGAATGATCAACCCATTGAGGCTTTTAACGATTTCATTTCCATTTACACAGATCACAGGCTGAATGAGGTTACTCCTGTAGACATCAAATTGTTTCTGTATGATTTTTACATTCGCAAGTGCAATCCGCAGGTGGACCCGCTCACGCCTCTTTCTTTTTTTCTCCAGTTTCTGGAGTACAGCGGGGTGGTAAAAAACAGTCTCCCCTTCCGATCCGTCCTTGAGGATCAGAGCAAGTACCGTAAGCGAGTTGAGAGCTATCCTTCTATGGAGTTGTCCGAGTCCCGGTGGTATGAACAAAACTATGAATGGGGGCTTCGGATGAACGACGAGATGGCAGGGGAAATAATCCGGGACGAGAACGTGGAAAGCCTGCCAACGTTACGCAATTTTGCCCACATCCTGGAATACGTGAAAGAGAACGAAATCCGGCTCACACCCGCCAAAGGGTGCTTTCGGCTAAGAGATATTCTCCGCATTGATGAGGGCTTTATCCATATCAGCAGACCATTCATGGACCATGTCCTTAGGAAGCCCCCTCTCATACACACAGAAGAGGATTACCTGTATTTTTATTATCTGGACACCATGGCCCGCGTGGCAAGATATGTGCGAAAGAGAAAGAGCCGATTGCAACTGACCGCTAAAGGCAGGCATTTCTTAACCCTCTCTCCTGCCGCCCGGTATTTGCGGCTCTTTTGCATTTTCTGGTACGAGATCAACTGGAGTTTTTTTTATGACAACAGTATCCTGGAGGAATTCCAGAGGCTACAGCCGGATCTGGAATGCATTTTTCGCGAATTTGCTGAGATGGAGGAAGTGTCGGTCAAAAGTTTCTTCGATGAGGTCTTTTCGGAACTGGACATCAGGCCCACCTCCGAGTCAGGCGAGTATTTTTTTCTGCTTTCACAACACGCTTTGGAATTTGCGGTATTGAACTGGATGGAGGAGTTAGGACTCATAATCGGCAGGCATAAGAAAAACCCGGAGCGTGCCTTTAGAGCCAAAATGACCGCATTTCGATTCACCCCAATCGGGCGACGAATTATAGATTACTTTTTCACTTCACGATCTAAATAGCAGCAAAAACGGCCTATTACATTAAGGTTTCAACGACCCGTCAGGACCATAGACCCATTGCTCAAGGGATGTTCGAAGGGCGAATTCGGCATATTTTTTTGACCAGGATTCACCCGTGGAAATGGCTGCTTTATGCAGCATTTGCCGTGCGCGTTCCTGCTGTTGGATATTCTCCAGGAGAACGGGAATGAGGAGGCCGTCCCGGTGGAGGTAGGCCCCTCTGGTGCTCAATGTAGCCAGGGCCCGCATGGAGGTCTTGCGAATGTCCGGTTCGTGCAGAGTTAAGGCGGCCAAAGCCTGTGCCTCCAGAGAAAGGTACCCCTCAAGATCCCGGAGAAGTTTCTGAGTTCGGCCAAGACTTTTGAACTGACGCCTCAGTAGCTTCAGTCGCACTTTGTAAGCAGGAATATCCTTTTTCGGCATTATGGGCATGATGGAAGCGAAGCCGGTTATCTGGAGAAAGAGCCCTGTTTCCATCAGTCCGCTCACGCTGGCATCTTCAGACAGATGCCGGCCAAAGCGGATCAGCGCCCGGTAACTCTGTTGGGCTTCGCCCACCTCACGAGCCTTGCGGTGCCGATCCCCTCGCTTTTTCAGTGCCATGCCGTAATCGCGAAAAACCCGGCGGAGAGGAATCTCCCCGCCCCTGCGTTCCCATTCACGGTAGTATGCAGGAAAGAGACTGCATCGGCGATACTGCGTTCCTTTCATCACCTGATCTACTCCCCGGGAATCGGGAGACAGGCTGACGTTCCGACGCTCCTTGAGGTAAAGATTCGAAAGGCTTACATAATAGGGAGCCGCATTACCTTCGAGGTCGGAAACCGGTAGGACAGGTCGGCGGGTACATTCAAGACGGTCGTGGATGAATTCCCGATAGAGGCGAAGAAATTCGGCCTGCCGGGCTTTTTGTTCGGCCTCTGGCGGAGCATCCGGCGACTGGATGGCGAGCCAATTCTCCTGGGCCTCCAGGGGGTCTTCCACGTCCACCCATTCTTTGTTTTCGTACCGCCAAAGATCCACCCCCTTGAACCGCACTTGCCCCTTCCCGGGCAAACGCAATTGCTTGAGCACTTTTTCATCCAGCCGCGCGGGTATTGCCGAAACAAATACCCTGCCCACCAGCCCCATGACATGCACGCCGTCCACTTTCCAGTCGTTGAAATAGCGGCGCATGTCCAGGGCGCGCCGACGGATGACATCCTTTGTGATCCGTCCTCTTTTGCGCTGAAGGGGCGAGCAGTATGCAAGGGCTTCCGCATAATCTCCGGCTGTCAAAGCCCTGTACTGACCCTCGGCCCGCAGGCGGAGGGATGCTTCCCTATCCTGTGCTGCGGATGGGTCAAAAGGCACACTGACGAGGACAAAAGCCAGGATCATGGCCCGGCTGCAATGACGAAACAGCCGGGAATTCATCAGACAAAGGCTCTTGTCACGAACCAGCCATGGGAACAACCGCCACCTCTGATTCCACATCGGAAACCCCTGGCACACCTTTCACCACCTCGACAACGCGCTCTTTCTCATCGGGCGAGTGAGTCCATCCCGTAACACGGGCCACCCCTTTTTGAGGCACTTCGATGTGAAACTCGTGAGGGCTGAAGTCATTTTTAATGAGCGCCGCTTCGACCTTTCGGGACAGGGACATCCTCTCCATGGAATCCAACGCTGTCATGCTGCACTCCCGGATCTCCTGGGAACCCGCAGCCTTCACGATGAGCTTTACGGCTGAATCGATGCTTAATTTGTCGCGGTTGATGAACAAGTCATACAGGGATGGGTCGTTCCAGTCCATATGAAAAGCGTATCGGATGAAACCCCTGCGCTCATTGTCTCTCTTGCGCATCAGGCTCTCGGCAGCCTCCCGGCTGTGGCCCCGTTGTTTCACCAGATGATTGATGCGAAACTCATCGGAGGCGAAAATGCGCACATGCAAAGCGCATCCGAAATCCCTGAGTAGCATCTGACTGCCGTGCCCCATGATAATCCCTTGTCCGCGACGGGCCACCTCAAAGATTACTGACTGAAGAAGATCAAGATACAATTCGGGCTTTTGTCCCCAAAGCCTGTCGAACAGGCCCGGGGCTTTCTCGTCCAAACTTTTCATGTCCACAGGCCGAAAGCCCATTCGTGTGGCTTCCTCTTCAAGTCTGCGATCATCGTACAATTCCAATTGGAGTTCTTTCGCAACGCGCGTGGCAATTGTCGTCCCTCCGCATCCAATATTCCTCGTAATTGTAATCAGTGGCATCTTCAATCCTCCTTTTAATCGAACCTCTCGGGACAATGTTTTGAAAATTCAATTACTCTCATTATCTAGTTTAAGAATGTATCCACCGCCTGTCAACTCCATATTGAAGCAATTGGAAATGGTAAAAGGGACAACCATCGCATGAACCCCTGATCCAACACATAGACAACAAAAGACAAGAGCTGTATGATGTTATTCCGCATCTCTAAAGCCCAAATACCTGTTGTCAGAATGATTATTACGGGATAGAACTTATAGAAGATACCAATAAATTCGAACATCAATTTTAGTTCAAAATAGACTCATAAGGGGTTAAAGCCCTTGCTCAAAAAATTACACATGCCTGAAAGCGTGAGTATGGTGAGCCGTTTGACGAAGAGATAACGGATATGGTATCAATAAAATAAACGAGCCGTGGGGCAAGCACAAGCTGGCACACCTCGGGGCGCAAGCGGGTATGATGTTCCAGAGTGGTGCGGTCATGTCCGGCCTCTCCGGGGCGGCATCTGAATAATCAGACACGAGGTGCGGAAAAAGCAGGAAAATGGGCAAGATTTACACGAAAACGGGTGATCGGGGTAAAACAGGGCTTTTCAGCGGCGAGCGCGTGCCTAAAAACGATCCGAGGGTTGAGGCGTATGGAACGGTGGACGAGCTTAACTCGTTCCTGGGCGTACTCAAAACGGCCCTCGACCAGCGGCGGCACGAGAAGATTCTGGCGGAGTTGGCCAATATACAGAGCGATCTGTTCTGTATTGGGGCGCGGCTGGCCAGTTACCCGGACAAACAGGCCGCCGGCACTGTGCCCGGCATCGATGCCCATCGAACCCTGGCACTTGAACAGGCCATTGACCACATGCAGTCAGTTCTGGACCCCCTTGTCGGTTTCATCCTCCCCGGCGGGCACCCCACGGCCGCGTGGGCCCATGTTTGCCGAGCTGTGTGCCGCAGGGCCGAGCGCCGCGTGGTTGAACTGACAAGCTCCTTCAACAATATCCCGGATGGTAAAGATCAGCTCGCCCCCATTGTTGAATACCTGAACAGGCTCTCAGACTACCTTTTCACACTGGCCCGATACTGCAACGCAATCCACCGGAAAGGGGACGTGATCTGGGAGCCATCACAATAATCCCACTAACGGCTGAAATTGAGACGCGCTTGCAGTTACACCAAAGAAAGGAAAAAACATGGTGGAGACATCGGAAAGTAAACCCCGGGTCATGGTGATATGTGCCCATCCCGACGACCTGGACTTCGGGTGCAGCGGAACCATGACCCTGTGGGCGAGGGAAGGGAGGGAAATCATCTACGTCCTCTGTACCAGCGGAGACAAAGGAACGGCCGACCCGGGCATCACCCCGGAAAATTTAATGGAGATGCGGGAAGAAGAACAGCGCTGTTCCGCAGCCAATGTGGGAGCGAAAGAGGTGATTTTTCTCAGGCTACGGGACGGCGAGGTTGAAAACAACCAGCATCTGCGCCGGGAACTTGTCCGCTTGATTCGAAAATACAGGCCCCATATCGTGCTAACCCACGACCCGGCCAATCGCCAGTTTGACAACCAGTACCTCTGCCATTCCGACCATCGTGCCGTGGGCGAGGCCGTGTTCGACACCATCTATCCCGCCGCCGGCAACCGAAATTTCTATCCGGAGCTTCTCCTCGAGGGTTACGAGCCGCACAAAGTCTCGGAAATTTACTTTTTCGGCACGCACAGGCCGGACGTATGGGTCGATATTTCATCAGTCATGGAAGAGAAGATAGCCGCCCTTCTGTGCCATAAAAGCCAGCTCGGGTCCGACAAATCCTTTGTTTCCTGGATCCGCGAGAGGTTCTCCCAGCTTGGCAAGCCCAAGGGGATGAAGTATGCGGAAGTTTTCCGGAGGCTCAATCTGGGGCCTTAAACCCCCTCAAGGAGAACCGGAAATGCTGACCAGGAGTTCCGCACATTCTTGAATTTCCGTGTTGCCGGGGTGAAGCTTCCCCGCCAGGATATCCTTCAGCCTCAATCGCCGGCGTATCTTTTCCCAGTCCATCTGACAGTTTTTCCCCACCTTAACGAACCTCTGCCGGATAGCCCGGTTAAGCTCCGGAAGATTCTCGGAATAGACGGCCAGGAATACCCGGTTGTTGCCCCTGGTTTTTTCTTCCTGCAGGACGAGGTTCGCTTCCTTCAGCGCTGAAGGGCCGTAAAAGATGCGATCGATCCTGTGCCGGCCGAAAACCACCAGCCAGCTCCTGTCGCGTTTGCTGATCCCCACAGCGTACACCAGGTCGTCAGGGCCGGGGCGTTGGGATGCGGATTCCAGCATCCGCGCAATCGCCGGCTCTTTGATGATGGGCTCCCAGAGGCCGATGACGATTATCAGGAAAGCTCCAATGGTGGCCGTCACTACCGACAATGGCTTCCATATCTCCGATTCTGAATATTTCAGATATCGATGGAGCTTCAGCCCGCCGGTGGCGGTTACAGCCATCAAGGCGGCGTTCACCAGAAATGCCCGCACGCTCCACCATCCCATTACCATGATCGCGATAGCTGCGGCCATGAACATCGTGCCGATCAAAACAAGCATAGCATTGAAAAATCCGTGCCATAATTTCCCGGAGCGATCTGTGCCCCCGTTTCTCACCGCCGCATGGGATGCAACCAGCAAGGCCATTGCGGGAGTGAGGGGCACGAGGTAGTAGCTGGATTGAAAGTCATAAACCAGGAACACAAAAAGAAAAAACACTGAGGCGATCCAGGTCCACAGGAAGCGCGTTATTCTCTGCTCCCTTTCCTCCCTCCCGCCGGAATTTGCCTTCCGGTCCAGCAGAACCACCATCAGGAACCATGAAGCAGGGAAGAAATAAAGGAACCATTTCTTCGAGTACAGAGCTGCATTACTCCAGATGTTGAGAAGGGACAGCCCCACCCTCCTCTTGGTCTCGCTGAAGAGAAGGTGCTCGAAAAATAGGCTTCCGTGTGCCCACCTCATGGCCACAAACCACGGCGCAGCGATGAGCAGGAAGATGAGCCAGCCCAAAGGCGAAGCCCATGGCCTGAGGGCTTTTCTCAAAGAGAATCCCCGCTGGGGGCCGATTGCCGCTGCAATCATAAATGGTATGATGATTCCGAGGTGCCCTTTTGACAGAAAAGCCATGGCCATGGAGGCCCACATCCCCACACGCCGCAGCTCAGAACCTTTCGTGCTGAAAAGTTCCATGCTGTATAACGATATGGCCACCAGTAAGAACAGCAGGAGATATATGTCGGTAACCGCCATACGGGATTGGATCAGGTATCCCGTGCAGGTGGCAAGAAATAAGGCGGCCAGGAGCCCTGCCCTCCTTGAACGGAAGAGCCATTCTCCCAGCAGCCCGGTGAGCATTACCCCCAGAGCGCCTGCAACAGCGGACGGCAGCCGTGCCGACCATAAATGGACACCAAAGAGCTTGTATGACGCGGCGATCAGCCAATAGGCCAGCGGAGGTTTCTGGAACCTGGGCTTTTCCTCGTACACAGGCGTGAGCCAGTCCCCGGTCTCTGCCATGGTGAAGCCGGATAGCAAGAAATAGCGTTCTGCTCCCTTGGATCGGCTAGCGGCGCCCAAACCCAGGGAAAAAAATAAGAGCGCAGCGATGCAGACCCCCGCGTAAATCGGGATTCCACCCGGGTTTTTCCAGCCGAACCGTGCCTTTCTCCCTCTGCTGGCCGAAAACATATTGACTGTGCTCCCCTTCAATGTGAGGAAAGACCGACATCCAGTGTGATGAATGTAGCGCACAGTGAGTGAAATTTCAATGGTCTTATCTCATTACGTCCCAGTATATCTAAATATCCATTGAATGAAAGATATAGGAGTGGAAAATCCATTGACAACCTTTAAATTATTGTTTAATTATGACATATTCATATTAGAGGAGGAATCTATTTATGGTGGAAAAGACTGAAAAGATATGGATGGATGGAAAATTCGTCAACTTTGACGAGGCGAACGTTCACCTTTTAACCCATACCATGCATTATGGGTTGGGCGTTTTCGAGGGAATCCGCTGTTATCATTGCCACGATGGTCGATCCGCTATTTTCCGTCTCAGGGAACATGTTGACCGGTTGTTCAATTCAGCCAAAATCGCCTTCATGGAGATTCCTTACAGTCGGGAGGAAATCGCTGAGGCATGCAAGGAGACCCTCCGCGTCAACGGGCTGAAGGAAGGATACATCCGGCCGCTGGCGTGGATCGGACAGGGCGTCATGGGGCTTTATCCGGGCGATAACCCCGTCCGCACAGCCATTATCGTGTGGCCGTGGGGCGCCTATCTGGGAGAAGAAGGGCTGCAGAAAGGTATTCGTGTCAAGATATCTTCTTTCACCCGGGGCCATGTGAACAGCTCCATGTCCAAGGCCAAAATCTGTGGCAATTACGTCAACTCCGTGTTGGCCAAACGCGAAGTGATAAAAATGGGTTATGACGAAGCCATCCTCATGGACACGGAGGGGTATGTCTCGGAGGGAAGCGGCGAGAATATATTCATCATCAAAGACGGCCTTCTCAAGACCACGCCCCTCACCTCCATCCTTGGCGGTATCACCCGTTATGCGGTTATGAGCATCGCCCGCGATCTGGGATACGACGTCGCGGAGGAGCGCTTTACCCGTGATGAGCTTTACTGTACTGATGAGGTCTTTTTCACCGGCACCGCCGCGGAGATCACCCCTGTTCGCGAGGTGGATGACCGAATCATCGGCCCGGGGCAAAGGGGTCCCATCACCAAAGAATTACAGGATGCGTTTTTCGACGTTGTAAAGGGCAAGAACACCAAATACGAGGGATGGCTGAGCTATCTGTGATGAGCCTGAAAAGGCGGCTTGATCAAGACGCAGCCAAGACCCGCAGTGCCCCGCCTCAATCCACGAGCACCAATCCCGTCCACCTGATGACGTCTTTGGGCAAATGGGTTAAGGGGATGCCGGCCCGCTCAGCGGTGGAGAACACGTCGATACCCACGGCTTCCATTGCGGGGCGCGCTTGAAAAGGCTTGCGGCATCCTTCGGGATTGCTGGGTCCTGTGCAGACGTCGCAAAGAGCGCAGCTTCCTCCTACAAAACCCGCGGCAAAGTGATATCCCTGACGCATTGCCATCCCCTCCACCCGGTTTACTACCGAGCTGAGTAATTGCTTGCCTTTGCGGCGGAAGTCGCGGTGGGATGGCTGCGCCCGGAAGTCCCCAAGAGACAACCGCTGGACAAATGGCGGATCCGAGGCCTTGGGAACGATCTCCGCCGGAACGGGAAGTTCCAACTGAAGAAGGATCCCCCAACGATATCGCTCCAGGTAAAGCAGGAACTCCTCAACATCCATCACATTAGGCGGGCACATGATGCTCTTTCCGTAGTGACTGCACAGGGGAACCTGACATTTAAGCCGTACCCGTGGGTTCACCACCACGTCCCGGGCACTGATACCAACCGCATTCGAGGCTCCGGCACTCCGCGCTTCCTGGCACAATACGTCAAGCAATTGCATCTCGTCAGCACGAACACATGATCGGCTCATGGAATTATTCTTTCGCAGTGAGAACCGCCCCGCTTCGATAATGCATGGACGGGCCGTGATAGAAGATGCTCGAATGTTCAATACTATAAAATGTTACGGATGACAAATCAAGAAACCGCGAGGGGTCAGTTAGTGCGCTCTTACAATGGGCATGGGCATGCTAACCTTTTCTGCGATAGATATAGGTGCCCCGGGGCTGGAAGTAATTTTCGCTTCCGGCCGGAAGGCTCTCATTCTGCCCGATTACCAAAAAACCATCCGGCTCCAAGGCCGAGTGGAGCTTTCGGGAAATTTCCGCACGCCATGAGGGCAAGAAGTAAGTGAACGCAATGTTTCTGCACAGAATCAGGTCAAAACGCCCCGGAATGTCGCTGGTAATCAAGTCATGGGCTCTGAATTCCACCATCTGTCGAATTTCGGGTCGTATCCGAAATTTTTGTCCCCGGGACTCAAAATGGGTCTGAACCAGTTCTCGGGACACTTCCTTCAGACTGCTGGGACCGTATTCGGCCAGGCGTGCCCGACGGAGGCAATGTGGATCGATATCCGTCGCAAGAATTTTCAGTTCGATGGGCACCATGTGAAAATATGCCCGCCAGAGGGTTGCCAGGCTGTATGGTTCCTCTCCGCTGGCGCATCCGGCGCTCCAGACGAGGAGCCTTGCATCAGGCAGGTGGCGGTCCGCGCATTCGGGCAAAACTTGATCCCGCAGGGTCCGGAAAAGATCGCTATCCCGAAAAAATCTCGAGATAGTAACAGACATAAGTGCACGAAAGCGGGCTTTTTCTTCCGGGCATTCCGACACCCTTGAGGCATACTTGCGAAATGAGGCAATGTGGAGTTCCTGGATCCTGGCCATGACCCTCCGCTGGATGCTTCTTCTCTGGAAACGGCGCCAGTCCAGCCCCATGGGAGTCAGCGTTTCCTTAAGGAACGTGGCAAAGTCCATTGCCCTTTTCCCGTTACAGAATAATGGGATGTCGCAGTTTATCAATCTTGGGTGCGCATGAAATCAAAAAAATATTGCCAACATATATAATATCATGATATGATTAATTATATTGTAAATTCTCCCATGAGAACAGTTTAATATACAACTTTTGCCACCGGGAGGATGGGTCATTATCTTTTTGAAATAATAGGGAAAATCTGGCGATGGACAGGCAGTATTTCCTAGCGGCAACGGGGACGCCCATGAAAAAGGGGGACAAGGTCATAGTTGTTCAGAGCAATGTTGGAGATGCTTCCATTATTGGCAAGAAGGGCATAGTATATAATGTCCACAGGCTGGCCACAGGTCAAATCAAAGTAACCGTGCGGATGGAAAACGACTCATTGTATCATCTGGATGACACGGAACTCGAAGTTATCTCTTCATAACCCGTACAGAAGCGCTAAGGCGACGATTAGCCCGTTGGATGAGATCGGCAGATAAAAATTCTCTCTTCTCACGGAGTAGCCAAAAAGATTGATCACAAATTCTTCCCTGGTTTCCTACGTTCTTCTCCGGATAAATATTGTCAATTGACTCGCAAATTGAATGGTTTAAAACCGCTGATTCAGGTATGGACTGAATAACCCGCGGGTATTCCCGGGCGCACGCAAGCCGCCACCTTACATACTGGCATAACGTTTCAGGAAAGACGGGCGCCGCAAAGCGGACAGACGAAGTGGCTCTCTATGCGCACGGTCTTTTCTTCCTTTAGTACCCCTGAATTATCGGGTTTTTCAGCATCTGCATACTTGATTTTCGGCATCACATCCATGCCGCACGCCGGGCATTTACGGGTTTGTTCTTTCGACATGATAAGCATCTCCTATTTGAAAGCGGAGAAAGCCTCTGTAATATTTTTCCTATAAAAAATGGGTTAAGCTTCAGGCCCGCTTACGCATCTTGTACCATTATCATATCACGGCAGGCCACCACCCAAATAATTATTGTATACTAAGCTCAAATTATCAAGTCAAGTTTCACATCCACCCATTTTTTTCACCCACTTGAATCCGGGCCGCCAACCCTGCCAAATTGGCTTGACTGGTGGGGTTTCACGGTCTACAATATCATTGTCTGAAAACATGCATCGCTCATCAATACGTGCACCGGCAGCAATTACTTCGCGGAGGAAACAAAATGACGTTCCATTACAACCGGAAAAGGGAACGGTCGGCAGCAGCCCAGCGTTCCGTGGTCATGGCCGCCCGCGGCATGGTGGCCACCAGTCAGCCCCTGGCCACCCAGGCTGGCCTGCGAGTGCTTAGGGAAGGGGGCAACGCCGTTGATGCGGCCGTGGCCGCGGCGGCGGTGTTGTGCGTGGTCGAGCCCTTTTCAACAGGGATAGGCGGAGACGTGTTCATGCTGATTCACCACGGCCCCACCGGTGAGCTGCACGGGTTGAACGCAAGCGGCCGGGCTCCGCGCGGGGTCTCCATTGAGGCACTGCTACGCCAGGGATACCAGCGGATGCCCATCACCGGGATGCTCCCGGTTACCGTGCCCGGGGCGCTGGATGGATGGTCTGAGGCGCTGGAGAGGTTCGGTTCATGGCCCCTGTCTCGCGTGCTGGAAAATGCCATCGTATACGCGGAGGAGGGTTTCCCTGTCTCAGAAGTGATCAGCGGCGCGTGGGAGTGCTGTATTCCCCTGCTGAAGTCCCATCCTTCTTCGGCCTCCGTGTATCTGAGGGATGGTCGGGCACCACGGCCGGGGCAGCGGTTCGTCAACCCTGATCTGGCCCGAGCGTTCCGTCTGATTGCCGGCGAGGGCAAAGATGTGTTTTACCGGGGTGAAATCGGCCGATCCATCGTAGAATTTTCGCGCCGGAACGGGGGATATCTCTCCCTTGAGGATCTGGACGCTCATCGTTCCACGTGGGTGAAGCCCATTTCCACGGATTACCGGGGATATACACTGGTGGAACTCCCCCCCAACGGGCAGGGGCTGGCAGCCATCGAGATACTGAACATTATGGAAGGCTACGACGTGGCCGCCATGGGCCACAACAGCCCTGAATACTTCCATCTCTTGCTGGAAGCCATCAAGGTTGCTTTCGCCGACAGGAACACGTATATCACAGATCCTGAGTTTCGCCGCATTCCGGTGGAATGGCTGGCCTCAAAACCCTATGCGGAGTCCAGGAGGAAAAGCATTGATCCGCGACGTGCAGCGTATTTTGTCAAGCCGGCACCCCCTGCGCCGGTCTCCGACACCATTTACCTGACCGTGGTGGACAGGGAGCGAACGGCGGTCTCGTTCATCAACAGCCTTTTCTACAAATTCGGCTCCGGCATGGTGGTTTCAGGCACCGGGATTATTCTCCAGAACCGGGGATCATCCTTCTCGCTTGATCCGGGGCATTTCAACGCCCTGGAACCTGGCAAACGGCCCATGCATACCATCATTCCGGCCATGGTCTTCCGCGACGGGAAATTCTGGATGACCTTCGGGGTCATGGGAGGAGACATGCAGCCGCAGGGCCACGCTCAGGTTTTCATGAACATCGTTGATTTCGGCTTCAACATCCAGGAGGCCATAGACGCCCCCCGCGTCCGGTACCAGGAAGATAGCAAGGCCGCACTGGAGGATGGGATTCCTGAAGATGTCCGACGCTCGCTGGCAGAGCGAGGGCACGAAACGGACCTTCCGCCTGAGGACACCAATCAGTTCGGAGGCGGCCAGGGGATTATATGGGATGAGTCCCAGGACGTGCTGCTGGGGGGCTCCGACCGCCGAAAGGACGGGTGCGCCGCCGGGTATTAAAATGTAAGCACTGCAGGACGGGAAAAGCCCGCTGCACTGCGGGCAACGAATCTGTTCCGTATTTGCGAACCCGTCATCAATATGGGGGTATTACTTGATTTTCAGTTCTTCCGAGAAGGACCGCATCAGAGTTCCCGGGCAGCCGGGTCCCGGAGGTATTCTGAGAATCCTCATCGCGCCGTACATGGAGGCCAGATTGCTGGATATCACCGGTTTGCCGAGGTCAGCCTCCAGCGGGTCGATGATCTCCAGAGTCCGGAAGTCGGTGCAACTGATAAAAACCGCGTCACTGTCGGGCGTATGGGCGTCTCTGCCGATATTGAAAGCCACATAGGGCTCGAGTGTCCCGATCCCCAGGATGGGGAACGGGTTGAGCGGGTAGTGCACTTCGGGTTGACGGATCCCTAAGCCTCGCACGGAGACCACCTCAAAGCCGTTGGACTCGAAAAACCGGCGCTCTTCCTGATTGATATCGTCAGGGTACGGGGTGGCCAGGTTCATACGTTTAACCCCCAGCGCTTTCAGCGCCTCCACCACCGCGGTGGAGGTGGTGATGGCCTTGCGCCCCGTGGCCGCCTCCATTTTCCCGGCAAGGGCCTGATCCCAGCCCAGTCCCTTGATGAAACTGCCCGCAGTGCATCCGTAAACGATTACCCTCGCCCCCACGTCGGCCACTTGCCGGGCGCCTTCCTCGACACCCTTGTCCATCGCATTAAAGCCCTCGGGAGTGAGTTCCTGAAAGCGCATTCTCGCCGTGTGGACGGAAATCCCCTCGGGACACATCCGAAAGAACTCACTCTCCATCACGCTGTTGGGGGAGGGAATCAAAAGCCCGATACGCGCTCGCCAGCCAAGCATGTCCGCCTCCTTGTAAATGCCAATTCATTCCGGATTGATATCATCAACTGAAAGTAATTATCATTCAGGAACTGCACCCTCGGAGCATGAAAATGGTTATGTATGTATTATGTCGTAGTGTCGGGGTTTGTCCCCGCCCGTATCACGTTTGTCATCTCAAACGCTGAGACATTTTCTAACTGATGATTGCTATGGATAATTAACGCTTTTTTTCATGGTTTTTCTCAAATGCCTTGTTGCCTCTTCGTCTATGCTCATGCTTTCGTTGTCGATGACCACACCGTAATCTCGCCGTGCCCCTTCGATGCTTACTTTCTCGTCGAGTACGTCCTCAAGCACCCGCATAGGGTCGCGCTCCAGGGGGTCGCCCCAGCCCCCGGCTCCGGGCAGAACCGCTCGCAACAGATCGCCTCTCCGGCAAAAGAAGATTTCCTTCTTGAGAGGACGCTCCACGCCGTCCTGGATATGCAGACCATGCGCTTTTGTACCTCCCTTGCCTCCGAACAATCCCCAGGTAGAAAAGGTCGCTCGGTCTTGACGCCACTGGCATACGACGTCGTTTTCCAGGATGCGGTAATCACGGATCATTGCCAATCCGCCGCGGTGCTTGCCGGGACCGCCGGAGTCATGCACAAACTGGTACTGCTCGATCTGCACGGGATATTCCCGCTCAATGACCTCCGCAGGGATATTGGAGTAATTCAGCCACAGGGGCGACTGGGCGTCGATGCCGTCGGCCCAGGGCCTTCCACCCCATGAGCCCGCAATAAAGTCCGTGAAGACAAAAGGCTGGCCGTCGCGGTTGCTCCCCCCCAGGCACACGCCGAAGTCGAGGTTGGACATGCACGCTGGCACCCTGTCCGGGGCCAGCTTGGCCATGGCCTTCATAAGCGCGTCGAACAGGCGCCCTATGGTTGCGCCCCGCCCCGCCACTCCCGCCGGAAAACCTGCATTCACCACCGTTCCCTCCGGCGCAATGATGGTCGTGGCCCGTTGAACTCCTGCGTTAGGCGGCACCTCGGCGCTGAGGAGGACCCTCATGGCGGTGTTCACCGTGGCCACCGTGGAGGAGAGCGGCAGATTGATAGATCCCTTTACCTTTGGAGACGATCCGCTGAGATCGAAGGTGATCCGGTCTCCTTTGACGATAATACGCACGTGGAAGCGAATGGGTTCGGGCGAAAAGCCGTCGTCGTCCATGAAGTCTTCATCCTCGTACTCGCCGTCAGGCAGATCGCGAATGGCGGCGCGCGTCAACCGCTCGCTGTAATCCAGAAGCTCTTTAAGGTACTCTCTCATGACTTTCCAGCCGCCATATTTCTGTGCAAGCTGCACGAACTTGCGCTCACCGATGCCCGTAGCCGCCACCTGCGCTTCCAGATCGCCGATGACCATGTGAGAGATGCGCACATTTTTTTCGATAATGCGGCAAAGCGTGTAGTTGCGCACACCTTTGTCATAATACTTGAGCGGCGGCATGCGCAGTCCTTCCTGAAAAATTTCGATGTTATCACAGGCGTTGCTGCCCGCCGTGCGACCGCCGAAGTCAAGCTGGTGGGCGATAGCACCCGCAAAGGCCACCAGTTCACCATCGATGAACACGGGCCTGACGGTATAGACATCAGGGAGGTGGGAAGCCCCCTCGTAAGGATCGTTGCCCATAAAGACGTCGCCGGGGTTGATGTCGTCGCCCCAGGTCTTCCGCAAGGTGTGCACGAACAGTGGGAAAACGCCCGAGTGGATAGGGTTCACCAGCCCTTCCCCCATGGTGTCGCCGTTGGCGCCGCACAGACCTGTGGCGAAATCAAACAGATCACGCAGCAGCGGCGAATAGCCGGTGCGGTTCATGGTCAGCGCCATCTCGTCGATGATGGAATTTATGGAGTTCTTAATCAGCTCGAACGTGATGGGGTCGAGGCCTTCTTTTAACACACCTGCGCTCCTTTTGGAATTTCGACAGGATACCGGGATAAATTGGATTTTTTCAATTAGTAGAATGATTCCAAAATAACGTTACCCGTTTCGCCAAACTTGACATTCTATTTTATTTTTAAAACTCTCCACTTGATATATATCCTGCCTATCCTGTAAACCAGTCTGAAAACTACTCCTTGATATCAATGACAATAGTGCCCCAGTCACCGGCACTCATTTCGCAACCGGGCGGCACCACGCAGGTAGAGTCGTAAAGCTCCACAATGGCGGGTCCTGCCAGGGGTTCGCGGCTCAAATCCTCCATTCGCAGCACACGCGTGTCAACCCATCCGTACTTTTTGCCGAAATATGCCGGCCGCAACCCCTGGGTCGGGGGAGTAAGGGCGGGTTTAAAACCCGCGCCTGGATATTCTCCGCAACACGCCCTCCGGAGAACATTCGGAAAGCTTTCGTCGAGCGACCGTATTCTGGTAACCAACCTGAGGTTGATAATATCGATGGGTTCGTCAGCACGCTTGTGGGCGTATGTCTTGAGGTGCTCTTCGTTGAAGCGTTCGGCCAGAAGCGGTACGTGATCAGCGGTAAAACTCTCCCAGGGCACATGGATGGTGAGTTCAGAGGATTGTCCCGCATAGCGCATGTCCATCAGCCTCTCCACATGGATTTCCACGTTGTCGTGGCCGCCCGCTTCAATGTCCCTCATGGCCCTGGCCTTCATAGTGTCCCATGTCTGATTGGCCGCATCCACTGCTCCCTCATCGAGGCGACGAAAAAAGGTCTCGTGCAGGTGGTGCTCGATGTCGGAGAACAGCAGGCCCAAAGCGCTGAACAGGCCAGGGTTGGGCATGACCACCACCTTCTGGATCTCCATCTCGCGGGCCAGTGAGGCGGCGTGGATGGGACCTGCGCCGCCGAAGGCGAACAAAACGAAGTCGCGCGGGTCGCGACCTCGCTCGGTGGAAACAGCACGGATGGCCCGTATCATGTTGGAGTTGGAGATCATGTAGGCTCCGAAGGCCGCCTCATGCACGCCCATTCCCATGGGGTCGGCGATTTGTTCTTCCAGCGCACGCAGCGCCCTGGCCGCATTGAGGCGGAGGGAGCCGTCGGT
The DNA here is from genome assembly GCA_019310535.1 of Deltaproteobacteria bacterium. Lineage (GTDB taxonomy): Bacteria > Desulfobacterota > JAFDED01 > JAFDED01 > JAFDED01 > JAFDED01. The sequence continues at coordinate 28,806 of JAFDED010000017.1, read as the reverse complement.
GAGATAATGGGGATTGATATAACCCAGCACCAGGTTGGCGTCTGTGGTGGTAGGTACGGTGCCGCCGAGGTCGTAGCAGACAGGCCCCGGTGAAGCACCGGCCGAGCGGGGCCCGCACCGCAAGTGGCCGCCCGCGTCGAGCCACAGCATGCTCCCTCCCCCGGCGCCGATCTCAGCGATGTCGATGGATGGAACCCGGATCACGTAGCCCCCGCCCGTGCACAGGCGGCTGGCCATGGAGATGCCCGCCCCCACTTCATAAAAGGGGGCCCGGCTGATCCGGAAATCCTCGATGATGGAGGCTTTGGCGGTAGTGCCTCCCATATCGAGAGTTAAAACGTTCGGAATGCCGAGTTTTTTGGCTATGAAGCAACCCCCCACCACCCCCGCCGCCGGACCGCACTCAATGATATAGATGGGCCTCTCCATTGCCGTCTCCGCCGACATCATGCCGCCGCTGGACTGCATCACCAGCAGGGGAGATTGTATGCCCAGCCCGCGGATGGTCTCCTCCAGCGATTTCATGTAGTGGATGACGATAGGCCGCACATACGCGTTCACCACTGTCTCGGAGGTGCGCTCGTACTCTTTAATAACCGGGATGAGATCAGATGAGATGGTTGCAAGTAAATGCGGATGGCGTTGATGGATGATCTCGCAGACGCGCCGTTCATGCCGGGGGTTGGCATAAGAATTAAGCAGGCAAACGGCAACGGATTCGACGCCCATAGCCGACAGTCGATCCACGGCCTCAGCCACGCCCTCCTCGTCCAGCGGAACCTGGACTTCGCCGTGGTAGTCGATCCTCTCCCTTACCTCCAGGCGGAAGCGGCGAGGTGCCAGCGGCGCGGGTTTCTCCCACGCCAGGTTGTAAAGCTCCGGCATGCGGAAGCGTCGTATCTCCAGCACGTCCCTGAAACCGCTGGTGGTGATCAGCCCCGTGGGCGATCCGGTATGCTCTAGAACAGCGTTCGTGGCCACTGTGGTGCCGTGCACAACCTCGGCCACATGCGCGCCGCTGAGCCGGGTGGCGGAAAAAATCTCATTAACGCCACTGGAAATAGCCCGCGTGTAATCATCGGGAGTAGAGGGAACCTTGCGGGTGAAGATTATTCCCTGCTTGTTCATGAAGACGATATCGGTGAACGTGCCGCCGATATCGATCCCCACGCGGAAATCATCGGCCATTGGGCAATCCTGCTCTGTATCAGGTTGAGATACAGGGATGGGTGAATTGAAATGTTATCCTGCGCTTTTAATAGCTATCATATGGACTTTTGTATTGCAAGATTTTTTCATCAGTGCTTCCCGTGATATCCGGCTGCCATAATTTTCTATAAAAATTCATTGTAAAATAGAATTATCCACTTTGATCAGCAACATATTGATCAACGATATTACAGTCAAATTGCCGCCAATAATAAATGAAGGATGTTGTTGGGGTGACCCGGACGACTTGTCGTTCGGGTAGGTAGCGAAGCGACAAGAGGTTTTGCCCGGTGCACCCCGCGCCCGGGAACCATTAAACGAGCCATGTACTGCCTCTTGCTGCTGCGCGGCCCAGACAATAAATTGTCCGGGCCGTCCGTCATGGAACCTGAATGCCGTTAAGGTTTGGCCGGTATTGAATCACAGCTTTCGGTCCAATGGGTAAGCAATAAGAATTTAATAAAAATCAAGCAATTAAAGTTTTATTTGCTGAGCTGATAGGATAGTCCTATTGATCAATTTGCAATGATTATCTTGCCCTTTTCATGTTGCGTGGTGCCTGAGAGGGCATGATGGTTTCTATGAAAAGTACTGGCAGGGGGGATGCGGAGAAAAAGAGGGGTAGGGAAAACTTCGCATCCCTTTGCCCTTGCCAGTCCATAAGGCTTTTTTTTGAAAGAGTCTTACGGGAATAGTTTTTAGAAATCCTTGAAATCCTCATCACCCATGGGGATGGCCTCTTTTGCCTTTTTCCCGTCTCCTGCGTTCTGTACCTTTGGTATGTGTGTCTTTTTCTTGTTGTTTGACTCCTTTTCCTTCTTTGGAGCATGATGGAGCGTATGCTGTTCATGGGCTGGCGCGTGGGCATGGACAGGGGGGTGTTTCGCAGCGGCCTTGCCCGCTCCGTTTCCGGCGCCGTTGGATGATTCTCCCACCAAGGCGACAAGGGAACTGACCACTGTCTTCATGTTTTCGGCCTGGGCGTTGAGCTCCTCGGAGGCCGAGGCGCTCTCCTCGGCGTTGGCCGCGTTGACCTGGACCACCTTGTCCATCTCGGCAACGGCTTTGTTGATCTGGTCGATGCCTGAGGTCTGCTCCTGGCTGGCCGCCGAGATCTCGCCCACCAGCTCGGCCACCTTACTGGAGCTGTTCACTACCTCCTGGAACGCCTCGTCGGTGGTAGTGACCAGGGTTGAGCCTTCCTTGATCTTTTTGACCATTTCCTCGATGAGGTCCGCTGTGTTCTTGGCCGCGTCGGCGGAGCGCTGGGCCAGGTTTCGCACCTCGTCGGCCACCACAGCGAAGCCCAGCCCGTGTTCGCCGGCCCGGGCCGCCTCCACGGCCGCGTTGAGGGCCAGCAGGTTGGTCTGGAAGGCGATCTCGTCGATGGACTTGATGATTTTGCCGATCTCCTCGCCTGACCTGGAGATCTCGCCCATGGACTGGCCCATGGCTTTCATGGACTCGTTGGCCTTTCCCACGGTCTGCTTTGTCTCGTTCATGAGCATGTCGGCCTGCTGGGCGTTGTCCGCGTTCTGCTTGGTCATGGAGGCCATCTCCTCCAGGGACGATGATGTCTCTTCCAGCGAGGCCGCCTGCTCAGAGGCGCCCTCAGCGAGCTGCTGGCTGGAGGATGAGACCTGGCCCGATGCGGAGGCCACCTGCTCCGATCCATCGCTCAATTCATTGATGGCCCGGTTGAGGGGCTTGGTGATAGAGCGGGTGGTGAAAATAGCCATAACAAGACCAAAGACTGCAGCGAACACGGAAATAATCGACATTAACATTAACGCTGACTTCTCGTCATGCTCCGCTCTGAGTGCCGCATCTTCAGTAAATTTCTCAACTTTCTTTAAAAATTGTTCCAATTCATGATCAAGCTCTTCTTCTTTCTTTTCAACTTCTTCTGCAACTTCTTCTGCTTCGTGCAATTTCCCCTTGTGTAGCAAAGCGAAGACTTCCAATACATAATCCCCATAGCCCGCGTGTTTCTTTTCTATGAATTTGAGGTGTTCATCGATTTCTTCAAATTCTTTCCGCTCATGGGCTGTCTTAGCGTTGTCTCTGGCATGTTCAGCGATTTTCTCGCCTTCCTTAAGCTCTTCATTAACCAATTTATTCAGCCTGTGGAATTCTTCTTCCGCGGTTTTAAAAGCTGCCTTTGCACTTTGATTTTTTTGTATCGTTTCACCATACCGCAACGCTCGTTCGAACCAGATGGCTTGCTCCAATTGGTTAGTTGTAATCTCAGTGATAGTCTTGGTTAGAGGTAAATCCTGTTCGGCGATATCCTTTATTTCATCTCCTATGACGCCCATTTTCAGAATACCGAATACGGAGCTGATGGCCATCAAAATCAAGAGAATGGCAACCATTCCGATAATTTTAGTTCCTAATTTTATATTTTTCATAGCGTTTACTCCTTTAATTGCATACAGCAACAAAGCGCTCAAGGCCAGTATGCCAGCTATCAGGGCCATCCACGCGCCGGTTGAAAAGCCGGTTTCGCGGTCCCGAACTTGGCCGTGACCGGTGCTCGCTTCTATATGGGATTGCCGGGTTGATTCTTTGTGTAATTTTTCACTTCGATGTTCAGCCTTGATACTGCTCTTTCTATGGGCCTCAGTCGCATGCTCAGTGCTTCCATGTTTGGAAGAAAGCTCGGTGTCGGCCGCATGGGACATAATGGGCTTCTCAACGTGTCCTCCTGCTTTTGCACCATGAGCAGGCTCGGCGTAGCTCGAAGCCGTGCCTGCTGTTGCTTCCTTTACTTGTATAGTATCAGGCGTGTCCTCACCAGTATATTCCACGTCTTCGTGTTGAGTATCAACGGTGCTAGCATGAAGGAAAGAAAAGGGGAGCAGCAGACAGCCCGTCAAGATCAAACCGACAATCATGACCGATTTTTTCTTCATAATGGACCTCCTTTATTAGTGATGTTTGCCGCCTGCATATTCTTTGGGTATTTTTTGATTATAGCCGTCAGCTAGTTGCACATTGACGTGGACCACGCCCGAGTTAAGCTGTTTAAACGGGTAAGCGTCGGTGATCCTGGGCAAGTTGTCCGCATCTGCCTGCTTATTGAGCACAGTGCCCATAGGAACATACCGGCCATCTGCAACCTTTACGCCTAGTACTTTGGCGCCAGGCTCAATGACGCAGTTGTTTCCGATGACCGCTTTAAAGACCAGAGCCTGCATTCCCACGAACGTATTGTTGCCTACTACCGCCGGTCCGTGGACTTGTGACTGGTGGGCTAAAGACACGTTTTTACCAATATAAACGGCGTATTTTTTCCCATTTACTTCATACAGGTTTTTGCTCACCTCGTGGCCGTCTTCTGCTGTTTCCAACGCATGAATCACACAACAATCCTGGATATTGGAATAATCTCCAACATAAATAGGTGTACCCTCATCTCCCCTGACCGATGCGCAAGGAGAAACCATCACCCGTTTGCCCAGATAAATGTTGCCGATCACCGAGGCCAATGGATGCACATAGGCGGTAAGGTTGATATCGGGATACGCCAAGTGATGGTTGAAACTGGCTTTAACGTTTGGCATGATATTGGTATATTTGCTGTCTACTTTGGCATGGGCTTCATTGATGCCCAGCTTGCTGATGGCCCAGCCAATACCAGCCAAGCCCATCAGCTTGCAGAAAAAGCTTCTTCTTGATTCAGTGGTGTCTGTAGTAATTCTCATTGGTATGACTCCCTCGAAAATTTTAATTTTCATCATTCGTTGCGGCCCAAAGGTCAATGAGTAACTCCTCTTAAAGTTGTTCATGTTGAGATTGTCGGTGCTTACTCGGTTTAGCAATTAATTTTGCATTCTCAAGTAAGGATATGTCTTCTCCGCTTCGCAACCGATCAATATCCAGCACAATTTTTACACCTCCTTATGTTTCAGTATTCTCAATGATGCAGTCAGTGTTAAGAGTGGCTCTGAATTTTGATGAGTCCCCGATTTAAGCAGGTTTTCTATTCAATACCTCCGGGACCGAATCGACCACAATGCCCACCTGAAGGTGAGCCGCTTGTGCCGGAGATGTTTAAACGCTTTTACTCAATTTCACTGACTCACCATAGGTATCGGTCAATCGCATAACGCATAAGAATTGGCAAATTCGCAACTCCTTGAATTTGTAATAAAAGGGGTGGCCGGCTTACCCTCGGGACCGGAGAAGAAGAGGGATAGTTGGTGAAGCTATCCAGGGTGATCTCATCACCAGCGGTGTGCTGGAGGGTCATGACTTACCCATCCCGATATTCACCCGCAGCGGTTGCCCTGCTGCACACCCCAAAAAACCCGTTTAATAAAGAGGTATGACTATCAATCCTCCAATAATTAATCTGTAAGGTTGTGATAAAATATTTTCTTTTCTTTTTTCTGTTGATGTGGCGGAGCTCTGCCCCCCGATTTATGCCGCATTCTCTAAAGCGGTAAACTCCTCTCCGCTTATCACTCTGTCGATATCCAGCAGGATCTTCACCCCTCCTTCTGTTTTTGCCATGCCGAAGATGTAGTCCGTATCCAGCCTGGTCCCGAATGTCGGTGCGTCCTCGATGTCGTCTGCTTTGATGTTCAGTACCTCCGAGACTGAATCAACCACAATGCCCACCTGGAGCGAGCCGCTTTTGCCGGAAACTTCCGCGACCACGATGCAAGTGCGCTCGTCGTAGTTTTTTTCCTCCATTCCGAACTTGAGCCTCAGGTCGATGACCGGGATCACCTTGCCGCGCAAATTTATGACACCTTTGACGTACCCTGGGGTCTGGGGCACGGTGGTGATGTCCATCAACCCCATAATCTCTTTGACCTTCAGTATCTCAAGGCCGTATTCCTCCTTGCCCAGCCTGAACGTTAAATATTTGCCCTTTCCTGTCTGAACGATTGCCTGCAGCGCTTCAGCCATGATGTTTCACCTCCTGCTCTCCGACTGAGCAATAAGAGTGCCAGATTTTTTCCGGTGAATTGGATTGGTGAAACCAGATATCAAAAGGCTTTATTTGCATGAAATGCTTTATAATTAAGATGAGTTGGATGTCATAACCGTTCTTAAAAACGCTGGCGGGGTTTCTACAGAAATCAATAAAAACGGCTCCATTATCCCGTCCAGCGGGATTGGATTGGCTGATATCAGCCAATCCATTTGCAACCGGATAGGGGGGAATTCCTTGGGGGATTATGGCAGTTTTTCTGCTGGTTTTGCGGGATTCAAGAGTGCAGCAGGAGAGGAGGGCAAGTTTGGGTGTGGATCATATGAGCCATCCTATTGGCTGATATCAGCCACAAGGTTCAGGCGGTACTTGCTGATATTGTATCGTAGCTTGGCCCTGGATATTCCCAGGAGCCTTGACGCTTTCAACTGGTTACCCTGTGTCGTGCACAGGGCTGATGTGAGGAGCTTTTTCACCATTTCGTCGTACGTTATGCCACTGGTAAAGATTTCTCCGGTTATGGCGTGAGGAATTGTTTCATTCCGGTCGCCTTTTTGAATCAGGGATTCGATGTGCTCGGGGTACACTACCTTGGGATTCTCCATCAAAATGACCCGTTCCATGACATTTCTCAGTTCTCTTACGTTTCCCTCCCAGCGGTATCGCCTTAAGACTTCTTCGGCTTCAGGGGAAATGTCAATATGACGTTTGCAATATTTTTTACAATATTGGCTTAAAAAATAACTGGCCAGGGGAATAATGTCTTCTTTTCTTTCCCTCAGCGGAGGAATACTTATGCTGAGGGCGTTCAATCGATAATACAGGTCTTCACGGAAATGTCCTTTTCGGACTTCCGACAAGAGGTTTTTGTTGGTTGCCGCTACAACCCGGACATTGCACGTTATTTCCCTGGTGCCTCCCACCCGGAAATAGGTCCTTTCCTCCAGAACCCGCAGGAGTTTTGTCTGAACGTTTGAGGACAGTTCTGCGACCTCATCCAGAAAGAGCGTCCCCCCTTCCGCCATTGAAAATTTCCCCGGCTTTCCTTCCTTTAAACCACCGGTAAAGGCGCCCCTTTCGTACCCGAAGAGCTCGCTCTCGGCCAGGGTATCCGAAAGACAACCGCAGTTTAACTTAACAAGAGGTTTGTCAAAACGGGGGCTGAGAAAATGAATGTACTGGGCAATCAACTCTTTGCCGGTTCCGCTCTCCCCTTCAATCAAGATAGTCGTATCGTCGCTTTTGGCAAACCGCCCGACAAGCTCATAGACCTTTTTCATCTCGGTGCTTTCGCCTATAATCTCGTTAATCCCGTGCTTTTCCCTATATTGGAGACGATGGTGGGTTATGCTTGTAATGGCCTGCAGGTCTTTCAAGCCTTTTTCAACCGCCTCTTGAATCGTATTTTTTTTAAAGGGTTTCTGGATATAATCGAATGCACCTTCCTGCATAGCTTTCACCGTATGTTCAATGGTGCCGTAGGCGGTCATGATAATCACAGGAATATCTTCCCTCATCCGCTTCAATTCTCTGAGCACATCCAATCCATCCATATCTCCCAACCTGATATCCAGCAAGACGATGTCCGGTGCAAAGCGCTCGAAGAGCTCGATACCCTGACTGCCGCTCTCGCAGACCAAAGCATTGTATCCTGTTCCGTCAAAAAGCTTTTTCAGCGACACACCCAGTAGTTCATCGTCATCAATAATCATGATTTTGTGCATGACAAACCGCCTCCTAATTTTTCAAAACACCGACAATTCCAGAAAAAGGTGAGCACAAAAAACGATTGCTTGTTCTCTTGACCATTAGGGGAAAAACGCGATAGGAATGCTCACCCTCAGGCGGACCGGCTCCTTTTTTTCAGCCTGACCTCTCTGCGGAACCGGGAGAAGCCCGCAGGGGTATGAGACTGCACCACTGATTATGAAATCTTTATGAATCTGAGCCAGTGATGCCAAAATGGCCATACCTCCGAAGTGCAGCCTCTGAGAAAGTTCGCCAATACCCGGGTTGGACAATGGTCTGAACATATGATTTATGTTCAGTGGATTCGCGATAAATATGACTGAATGAGATAACTCCTTGAGAAAAGATAGTATCTGATTTTGAAAAAACGCAAATAATATGCCATCCAAACAATTTTTACATTGCTTTTGAAATTCAATCACACAGAATCATGCGGCGATCCAGCGTTTGAGTGATATGAAAGTCAATGGTTTTCAAATCTCAAGGAGAAAATGAAACGCTCAGACAACATGAAGTGAAGGATGAAAGTGATAGAAATTTGACGTTAACAATATCAAAAATTTGACAATTTTCCTCGGTACTTTTGATAAAGCGGCCCGTGAGCTGGGGGAAAAGAGGCTATTTTTAATGGCGGCACGAAACGCCGCAATCTCCTCAAGCAGGTGAGACGATCAGAGACCGCGGCGTCATTTAAGACTCCAGTGATAACTTCGGCGGTGAGGAATCACCATCGATGTACCGTATACAGCGGGATCAGCTCCTGGAGCAGTTCCTCGGAGCGATGGGGATTGTAAATCCCGCATGAGCAAGGGGCCGCCAAAACCAGACTCCCCTCCCAGGAATTGAGCTTTCCCGTCTTAACCCTGCGGATAACGTCGCGGACCAGGCCGGGAGACACCATGCCGTGTCCGCACATGGTGGTGAACTGCCGGATGTCGGGAGGTGGAATCCGATCAGTACGGCCATGAATACCAAGGGAGAGATTGATGGTGTGTGGATTCAACCCCATCTCATCGGTTATTTCCCTCACCTTGTCGATGAGGCCGCTTACCACAATGGAAAGGCCTTCATCTGCTTCCTTGATGCGGATGAGGGTTTCTTTTAATTTTTCTCTGCTGTTGAATACGCAAAAAACTCTATCACCGTCTTTGATGCTCTCCAGTACTTTCTCCGAACTGACGCCACTGTAAAGGTTGCGACGCAGCGAGCTGCAGATCATGTTGGAGGGTCCTTCCAGATACAGCAGTTCCATCAGGCGGCGTACCTTAGGGCCGCTGCCCACATGATTGAAGCCGCGCGCCGGCATGATGAAAAGGGCGTAGTCCCGCTCCAATGAATCCAGCTTTCCTTCTCGATGAAGACTGTGTGTCATGATACGTTCCTGTTCTCAGGCCCTTCCAAGGCCCATGTTGATCTTGGCGTTGGGCCTCCACGACAGCCCCTCTGATTCTATGACGTCCAACACTTCCTGTGGCACCCTCAGCCCGGGTTCCAGTTGAGTGATAACATCCAGACAAAAAATGCTGTCCAGCTCCCCGGCGACATTTTTCAGGGTGCGAAGGACATGGCGCAGTCGATCGCGCTTCACCGCTATTTCGATGATTGCACTGAGGACCCGTTCCCCCATCAGCTCCGGTTTCAGGTCTCCGGTTGATGGGTCTTGAATCATTGAATGGATGGGGTTGTTGGGCTCGATCTCGTGGATACCGGCCCTGGCCAGAGCCCTGGTGATTTTCTGGATGTCCTTCAGGTCCATCCCGATGGTGGGCCGGCCCACCTCGATGGCGATTCCTACCTCACCAGGGCCGCACCTGTTCGTAACGTCGTTGGTTTTAGACTCCTCGGTGCCGCGGCCTGACATACCCGTCAAAGCGTGGGTGGCTTCGGGGTCGCTGAAATATTTTCGAAGCGCACGGGGATATTCATAGACATGCGGACTCTCCTCAATGGCATCCACGGGACAGACATCCGCCCGCAGGCAGGACCCGCATTCGTAACAAACATCCTGATCCACCACGCTTTTCAAGTCATCAAAGTGAATGGCACTTGTGGGGCAGTATGGATGACACCGCCCGCAACCAACACAAATTTCCTTGTGGATCATCATGTCCTTTACTCCTGATGCAGCAGTAAACGTGCCCGCCGTCTCTGCCCAAAATAGTTCCCCACAAACCTTGAAAGCACCCTGCTGCGGGGCTGTAATAGAGAAAATTCGAATTGCGAATCTTGCATTTCGGCATTTTTTCCGGTGGTCATTGCCGCGTGTAAGGTGCCGGCCCCTGATATGTCTCCAACCAATGCCCCCCCTACAATGCGTCCATCCCTGATGAAAAGCTCCCGGTAAATACTGTCGGCCGACTCGGTATAATGGATCACCTCAGCCCCCTCCACCGGTGGCCCCAGGATCACTATCGACAGTCCGTGGAGATTCATGGAGTTGGGGCGAGTCAGGACGTTAAGGGGCAGCGGTATGGGTCTGTATAGGTTACCACTGGCCAGCTTGCCCTGGGAGACCGCCTGAGGCCATGTCCAGGGAGAGAATTTCTCCCCTTCATAATTGCAGATGGAAACCGCATCTCCCGCGGCGTAAATTATTTCATCCCGGGTTTGCAAGGTGGGAGACACCACAAGTTCTTCATTCTCCAGCAGACCTGAACCCTTAAGGAACCCCACATCGGGGGATGAGCCGATGGCCACCATCAGGGTTGCACACGGCAGCCATTGACTACCCGCACGCACCGACTTTAACGACCCTCTCTCTATCCGGATATCCTCCAGAGAGCAACCCAGGAAAAGGCTCATCCCCATATGCCTGAGATGATCCTCCACCGGCCGGGCTGCACCGGAACTCAATACCCGGGGCAACAGGTGGTCTTCTTTTTCCACCAGGGAAACCTTGAAACCTGAAATCCTGAGAGAGACCGCAGTCTTCAGTCCCACCAATCCGCCCCCGAGTACCACGATTTCCCGGTGTCCGTCGAGCCATTCCCGAACCTTTCTGGCCGTTGTGAGATCGCGCACGGGGAATATCCCCCGGCATGAAGCATCGGCGCATATGCCGGGCATGAGCGGGCGGCCACCGGGTGCCAGAACCAGGCGCTCATACCGGAGCTTCTCATTATTTTCCAGGCGCAGGCACTGATTGATCCTGTCCAGGGACTCAACTTTCAGCCCTGCTCGAACCTTCAAGCGCGAATCCTCCCCGGGTTTCCAAAAAAACAGCTTTTCCTCTTCCATCTGCCCCACCATGAACTGGGGCAGGAGGGTGCGGTAGTACCCGGTCTCTGCTTCAGCTTCGATGAGGGTGACGGATTTTTCCGGCCAGCATTGCCTGCACATCAGAGCTGCATGCAGACCTGCGGCCCCTCCGCCAACTATAAGGCATTCCATTGATATGCTCCCGCCCTGTTGAACATTTGGAAATTCGAAATTTCGCAAATCAGCGTTTCAAGAACCATTCCAATAGTTCCTGTGCGTTTGGTGGGTGGTCGAAATGGGCAAGGATTCCGCCTCCGGCTGCGATCCTGTCAGCCAGCAGGGTACGGACGTTTTCGCTCCCCCAGAGGGGGAGCGGAACCGCGATGCACACCTTACATCCCAGGCTGGCCAGGCCCAGCGCAACCGCCAGATCCCGGCATGCCTTAAGTCCCGTAAAGCAGATTCCCTGGAGGTTCTGCAGTTTCCCCTGCACGGCCATGGCCTTCAGGGCGATCAGAGGGCCCTGTTGATCGTCAAGAAGCCGGGCGGGGTACTCTCGTTCTTCTGCAGCGAGCCCTCCTTTGAGCATCCACAGGGCGGCATCTCCCCAACCGGCCACGAGCACCCCTTCTCCCAGAAGGGCGGAAGCCACCTCCACCGGTATCCAGCCGAAGGACTGCTGAGGAGTATCCGCTCCACCCAGAAGAGCCAGTTTTTTTGCGGGATTCTTTTTCAACAAGTCTTCCAGCCCGCCAGCGGCCCGGTTGATTCGGGCTTCCTGCACCAGGGCTGGGTCCGGATTGAAGGTTCCCCGGGGGCGGCTGCTGGAAGATTCCCTGGCGAGACTCAAGAGTTCTTCCGCTTTTTTGACGTCTTGGGACTTAACCAGGGGCACATCGAGGCGTCTGCACAACTCAGGCAGGGATGGATCAGCTCCAGGCCCGGCGAGAAGAAGAGCAATTCTGCCTGAGCTCACCACCAGTTCAGCTTCTCCTGAGGTGCAGGCGCAAGGCACTAAGCTCTCATTAAGGGGGATCAAGTCTCCAAGAGAGACCAGTCGCACGCTGATTGAAGATTTGCGGGAAGCCTCCTCTTGTACGTCTTTTAGGAACCGACGGGAGGGGTGTCCGCTTATCCCAATAACAATGTCATCACCAGCGAGAAGCCCATATCCCGCCTTGCACTGCGGATTCCCCAAGGCATCTCCCAGTGCGTGCCCCTGTTCCAGCAACCCCAAGGTCATGACTCCCAGGCGCAAGGCCTGGAGGATCAATCGCTCAGGGGGTTCCATGGGTCTTTGCAAAAGGAAAGCACTGTTATAGACCTCTTCCAGGGAAAGGGTATTCCCTCCAAGGTTTTTAAGAGCACGGTCGACCATTGTATTCAGAGGTTCGGGCCATGATACCTCGCAGCCCTTATCAGGCCCCGAGAGACCGTTCATGGCCTCCAGGGCCCCGTGGAGGGAGAGGCGCAGCAAAAAGGCGGCCACCATACCGTCCCGTTCCAGACCGCAAAGCCCGCGGTCGGGACCCCGGCCAAAGGGATCGATTCTGCAAGGCCCCTGTAAACAGCCATAAGGGCAACTCAGACCCACTCGCAGAAAACCATCCTGAGGTTGCAGGCTCTCGTAGCGCTCCCAGTTAAGTTTGAGTCCCTGCTGAGCCGCTGAGCGCAGGAGATCTTGGCTGATGGGGTCTATTGTTTTTACATAAATTGTTTCCATGGACTTATCTACTCCTACATTGTTGCTTAAAGTGAAGAAATGTGAGTTAAGAGTTTACCGAACGAGATCCAGCAAGAGCAATCCCTTTTTTTCATCCCCGGAAGTCAGATTGTTGCTAATTTCCTGCCTTCTTTCACGAAACATTTCGTCGAAGTCATTCACTTCCACCAACTCCAAAGCATTCGCGGGGCAAACATCGACACAAACAGGGCTTTCCATATAGGCACACCGGTCGCACTTGAGTGCCATTTCCCTCTGCGGCCACGGGAAAATAACACCGTAGGGACAGTACATGGTGCAGGTCCAGCATGCAATACAGCGGTCCTCATGAACGACCACCATATTTGTCTCCGGGTCGCGGACCAGGGCGCCGGTGAGGCACGCGTTCAGGCACGGTGCCTGGAGGCAGTGGCGACACTGGAAGGGAAGCGGTGCGTCATTACTCCCTTCCACGCGAACACGCGGCTGTGGCGCTGGTGATTCCTGAACGGCTTTAAAAAGCGTCTTTCCAACGCTTCCCCTCTCGACGGCACAGTACAGTTCACAGGTCTTGCAGCCTGTGCAACGATCCAGATGAACTCCTATTACTTTCATAACAATCACTCGATTCCTGTCTTGGTATTTTTGACATTGTACAAACAGACCCGCTCATTCCTCTGATTCCGCGCCCTGCATTGTATTTTTTTCTTTACAGGGGTATCGAAGACAATTCAGGGGGAAAAAACGATGCCTTAGTTGATTTACTATATATGTCAGAAGAAATTATTGGCGGCAATCATACACGCGGATTCCTCTACGGGAGAGTTGTCAGTATGCCGTAGTGCACTTGGCTAAACAATACTTTTGCCTATTCTTGAGTTATTCTGCGTGCGGTTTACTATAACTGATACACCTGGCTTGAGTCAGTGATGTTAAAAGTTGTTATTTAGTGTCCGATTTGTTGACAGCAGTTCGTATTTTAAATCCTCTGTTTTCAATAAGGTTGCGAATCCAGGGAGAAAGAAGGCCAAGAACCGTCAGAACAATAAACAGGGCCGAATAGGGCCGTGTGAAGAAGATAAAGGGATTGTTTCCGAAAACAATCAGGGAACGCCGGAGCGAAATCTCGATCAACTCTCCCAGGACCAGGCCCAGCACAATGGGAGCAGCCGCGAAACCATGCTCGCGCATTTTATATCCGATAATGCCGCTAGCTAGCATAATCCAGACATCGGCCATATTATTATTCAAGGCATAGGAGCCGACAATGCACAGGATGAGAATTATTGGATTCAGCACATAATTTGGTATTCTTATGATCTGGGAAAATAGTTTTGCGCCTACAAGGCCGAGCACGAGAAAGATAAGGTTGGCGGCGAACATCCCGGCAAAAATCGCGTATACTATCTTAGAGTTTTGAATAAAGAGCAGGGGTCCCGGTCGCAGGCCCTGGACCAGCAGGGCGCCAAGTATAACGGCCGTGGTGCCGCTTCCGGGGATCCCCAGAGCCAGGGTCGGCACCATAGCCCCCCCGGTCGCGGCATTGTTGGCGGTTTCGGGCCCGGCTATTCCGTCCAGAATCCCTGTACCGAACTTTTCGGGATGCTTGGAAAAACGTTTAGCTTCATTATACCCGATAAATGAGGCCACCGTCCCGCCTTCCGCCGGCAATATTCCGATGAAGGTGCCGATCAGGGATGACCGCACGAGGGTGGCCTTGACCTCCTTGATATCCTCCCAGGAAGGTAACAGGCCGGTAATTTTTTTATCTACCACGATCTTGTGCATCCCTATTTCTGCCTGCCTGAAAACTTCTGCCGCTGCAAACAGGCCGATCATAACAGGGATAAAGCTGATTCCATCCATCAGGTGAGTGATGCCGAAATCGTATCGAGTGAATCCGGAGAATTCATCCATTCCGACGCAGGCAAGAAAGACGCCGATGGTTCCACCGATCAGGTTTTTCAGGACCGATTTGGCTCCGAGACTGCTGATCATACTGAGGCCAAAGACCGCAAGGGCGAAATATTCGGGTGGGCCGAATTTAATGGCGATATTGGCCAGAAAGGGCGCCAGCAAGATCAGCACAATGACGCTGAACAATCCACCGAGGCTGGAACTGATGCAAGCCATGCCCAGAGCTTTCCCCGCCATTCCCTTTTGTGCCAGGGGATAGCCGTCGAACGTGGTGGCTGCGGCAGCGGGCGTTCCCGGCGCGCGAACCAGAATGGCTGAAATGGATCCGCCATAGGTGCCCCCGCAGTAAAGAGCAGTCAGCATGCAGATGGCCGGGATCGGTTCCATGGTATAGGTGAAAGGGATGAGCAGGGCCACTCCCATGGTGGACGTCAACCCAGGCAAAGCTCCGATGATAATCCCGGATACAACCCCTGTCAGGATGGCAAGAAAGTTCCAGGGCTGCAATATGGTATTTATCCCGAGGAGCAATTGGTCTAACATGGGAACCTCTTTTTAAAACAAGAATCCCGATGGAAACTGGACCAGCAATATTTTAGTAAAGACATAATAAACAAAAACCGGGGTTAAAAGAGCATTGAGCAGTATGACTAATTTATTGCGCACCCCCCACATGAACATTATGGCTATGATCAAGAAAAACATGGAGACGAAGGTTCCGATAAAAATAGTGCCAAATCCGTAAAGAACGGCCAGGCCCATCGATCCCAGGGTTCTCACCCTCTGTTCTCTGGTAAGTCCTTTATTACCTGAAGAGACCTCTTTAACAAAAAGATTTTTCATGATCAGAATACAAGTCAATCCCAGAGCGATGATAAGAACAATGCGCGGGAAAAAGGCCGGACTGGTATGTGTTTCAGCCATGGCGGATACCGGCAGCGTAAAGCTGATGCCGAAAAGGATGAGGAAAATAACCAGTAATACTAAACCGATACGAAGATCTTTATTCATCGGCAACGACTCACAAAACATGAAAATGGGGAACCCGGGCGAGGCCGGGTTCCCGCCTCTTCCTTTATTTTTTCTTGTATCCCAACGTCTTCATGGCGTTTTCCCAGATGGGGTATTCCTTTTGAAGGAAGGCCTCCCAATCCTTTCTGTTCATTACACTCTCAGGCCCCATGTAGTTGTTTTTAAGATAATCTTGATAGACCTTGTGCTTCATGGACTTCAAAAAGGCCTTCTCCAGGACCTCCACAACAGGCTCGGGAGTTCCTGACATGAGGAAAACGCCGCGCCAGGTGGCCTGCTCCACGTCCCATCCAAGTTCCTTGGTGGTGGGGACATCGGGGAAGTCCTTCAAGCGCTTTGGAACCAGAAAGACCACGGGTTTTACTGTTCCGGCATCGTACTGTCCCAGGAACTCGCTTGGATTCAGGACACCGAGGTCAATTGTCCCTGACAGCAGGGCCACGATAATCTCCCCTCCACTTTTGAAGGGCACGTATTCCGGTTTAAAGCCAGCGGCCTTGGCAAACTCGTAAACGGTTATATGATCAACGCCGGCCATGTGAGCGATTCCAAATTTCACCTTCTTGGGGTTTGCCTTCCCGAATTCCACAGCTTCCTGAATGGTCTTGAAGCGCCCCTTGCTGGATACAACAAAAGATTGAGGATCGTAACAGCCCCGGACAATGCCTGTCAGATCGCTCAGTTTTGCCTTGGTCATTCCCCGGGCAATGGCACCGAGACCGGAATTGGTAATGGACCCGATGGTGTAACCGTCTCTCGGCTTGGTAAGCATGTAATTCATCATCCTTGAGCCCGAGCCGCCGCTCATGGTGCTGATGACAATGGGAACCTTGAGGATGCGGCGCAGACGGATCGCGGCCATCCTGGAGAAGATATCGGTTCCACCCCCGGCTGATGAGAAAATCAACCAATTGATCTGTTTGCTGGGGTACTTTTTCTCTGCGGCCATGACACCGGCTCCGGTGGAAACCAGAAGCGCGGCGGCCATCAGGCCCACCAGCAGTACCGAAACTATCCTTTTCATGTCTCTCCTCCTTTCTGAAAAATAGTTCTTTCCCGTTTGTCCACTGATACCTCCTGTGGGGTCAAGATTCGGCCCCTGTGATGGAAAAAACTCATCAAACTCAGGATTGATCGCTCTATGAATCCTCTGTTTCTCCTTCCCTATTTCTTGATTCCCTACAAGATAAGTTGATTTTTTATAAACCGCATTCATCTAGGATGTCAAGGATAAAATAAGGGGAGTCCCCCCCAAAAATTACGAGGAAAGATTGGTAGACATGTCCGTACGCAGTAACAACAGCTTATTGTCCCACTCGGGGAATGGGAGAAAAACCCTCGCCTTTAGGCGATAGTAGTTTACGTGCTGACCTGATGGGATAATCCTATTATTTTTTCAACTCCCTTACCGTATCCTCAATTGCCTGACGCAGGATTTCCACCATGTCGTCCACCTGCTGTTTGGTGATGATCAGGGGCGGAGATAAGGCCAGGATGTCGCCGGCGGCGCGGCAAATCATTCCCATCTCGTAGGCCCGTTGTGCCACCGCCGCCCCTCCTGAGCCGGGCGGAGTGAAAGGATCGCGGTTCGACTTGTCGCTCACCAACTCGACCGCCGCGATGAGGCCCTTGCCCCGGACCTCGCCAACAATGGGGAGATGTGCCAGTTCTTTCAACCGCTCCTGGAAGTATGCCCCGGTGCGCGCGGCGTTGCCAACGAGGTCCTCTCGTTCCATGATGCCAAGATTACAAAGTGATGCCGCACACACGACGGGATGGCCGCTATACGTGAATCCGTGCATAAAAGGCATTCCTGTGGGGGTGCGTTCAAGCATGGCGGAGTAAATTTCATCTTTGATCATGGCGGCGCCCAGAGGCAGGTACCCGCTGGTGATGGCCTTGGCCAGGGAGAGCATTTGGGGTTCAAGGCCGTAATGCTCGCAGCAGAACCACTTCCCCGTCCGCCCGAAGCCCGTGATGACCTCGTCAATGATCAAAAGCACTTCTTCACGGAGACATATATCCTGGATAAGCGGCCAGTAATCATCAGGCGGCACGATAACGCCGCCGGCCCCGAGAATCAGCTCTCCGATGAAGGCTGCCACCGTGTCCCTTCCCTCGCGGTCGATGACCTCCTGAAGCTGACGGGCGCATGCAAGGTTGCACGATGGATAGGTCAGGTGAAGCTCGCAGCGGTAACAATAAGGCGGGGCTATGTGCAAGAAATCAGGGGCCATCGGCTCAAACATCTTCCAGTAGGTCTCGATCCCCGTCGCGCTCATGGCGCCCATGGAGATTCCATGGTAAGCCTTACGCCGCGATATGATCTTGGTTTTATTTGGCTTGCCGATCAGCTTGTGATAATAGCGGGCGAGCTTAAGGTTGGTCTCGTTGGTTTCGGCACCTCCGGAGGTAAAATGCACTTTTGTCAGACCATCGGGTACTATGCCGGCCAGTTTATCGGCCAGTTTGATGGCCGGAATATTGGAGAATCCGAAAAAGGTGGGACTAAAGGCCAGCTTCTCTACTTGCTCTTGAATGGCTTTGGCCATCTCGGGACGGTGATGCCCGATGCAGACGTTCCACAGCCCGGACAACCCATCGATGTATCGTTTGCCATCCAGGTCGAAAACGTAAATTCCTTCGCCCTTCTCCAGGATCCTCGGTCCCTGCTGGAAATGATTCTTAAGCTGGGTAACCGGGTGAAGCAAATGCTCCACGTCCTCTTTGTAAAGCCCTGTGAGTTGACCGGCGTTTTCGGTCATTTCGGTTGTCCTCCTTCTCTTGGCATGATTGGTTTTAATATCATTATTAGGAAATCACTGGTTTTGTCAAGTGCTACCCCAGGGGGGATGATGAAATGAACGGCATGCGGATAATGAGCCACAACGGGGAAATCCTGGAACAGCGGTGGGCCAAACCCTGATCGTTGTCTCCTGCTCCTTGACTCTACTTAACAATATGCCACCGGGGGGGATGGTCATCGTGGAGGTGCCACCCCAGGCCCCCGCAGGACGGCTCCCAGTTCTTTTTCGAGATGACGGAGAATGCGCTGACGGATCTGTGCTGCTTCCTCATCTTTCAGTGTCCGGTCCATGGATTGGTATGTCAGGGCAAAGGCGAGGCTTTTTCGGCCTTTCTCCAGTTGGGGTCCCCGGTACATATCAAAAAGTTCTATTTTCTGAAGCAGCTCGCCGCCGGCTTCGCGTATCCCCTGTACCACTCGGGCCGCAGGGACGGCGGCGTCAACAACCACTGCGAGGTCCTCGAATATGGGGGGCTGGTTGGAGAAGCGAGCCATGGGTTTGGCATGGCCCCAGTGGCGCAGGAGCAGCTCCAGGTTGAACTCCGCGACGACCACCGTCCTATCGGGAAGGTCGAAGGCATTGCTGACAGCGGGAGAGAGCTCTCCCAGGTGCCCCCCCACACCCTGATCATTGCTTACCTGTGCGGCGCGGCCTGGATGAAGTGCAGGATGTGTGCTCTTTTCCCAGACGGCCCCCGCCATGCCTATTCGGTCCACTATCGTCTCCACCAGACCTTTCATGTCGAAAAAATCCATCGTGTGCCCGTGCTGCGAGGGCAGCCATGTCCGAACATCCCGGGGTCCCACCATCAAGAGGCCGAGGTGGAAGGGTTCATCAGGAAGCCGCTCCCCGTGTCGGGGCCAGTAGACGCTGCCGATCTCGAAGATCGCCACCCGTTCCGTGAAACGGAGGTTTTCCCGCGCGGTGTGGATGAGGCCCGGCAGAAGCGTGCGACGCAGATGAACCCTCTCGGCGGAAAGGGGATTGCGGACGGCTACATACTGCCGAGGGTCGGGAGCCGGGTTGCCGGGGATGAGACGGCACTCGTCCTGGATGTTGATGAGGGAATACGTGATGACCTCGTCCAGGCCGCATCCCGCCAGGAGGTCGCGCAGCGCCTCCCGGCCCTCCAGCCGGAGATTCCGCCTCTGGGGCGGCAGTTCGTCCTGCATGAGGGTGGAGGGCATGCGGTCATATCCCCAGATACGGCCGATTTCTTCCACCAGGTCCACGGGCCGCGTTACGTCCAGTCTATGCCCCGGGACCGAGACCCGAAGGGTTCCTTCCCTCTCCTGCTCGACTGCGAACTCCAGCGATCGGAGGATGCGGATCGACTCCTGGACAGGGATATCCACGCCCAGTATCCGGGATACTTCCCGGGATGACAGCTCCAGGACAGTGTGTTCCCTCCGGCCCGGATAGATATCTCCCACCGACGGGTGGACTTTGCCCCCGGCCAGTTGGGCCATGAGATATGCCGCACGCGCTCCGGCGTGGATGGCCAGGTCCGGGTCGATACCCTTGCCGAATCGCGCCGAGGCCTCGCTGGGCAGCTTCAACATCTGGGTGGTCCGCCGGATGTTGAGAAAGTTGAAATTGGCCGACTCAAGCAGGATATCGGTGGTCTTTTCGTTCACCTCACTTTCCAGCCCTCCCATGACACCTGCCACGGCCACCGGGCCTCCCCCATCGGTGATAAGGAGCATTTCTTTGTCCAGGAGACGCTCCACCCCGTCCAGGGTCTGGATGGTTTCACCCGGCCGGGCGCGGCGAACGATGATGGCCGGTTTATCCCCGCCAGGCCGGGCGCGGAGCTTCCAATAATCGAATGCGTGGAGAGGCTGCCCCATCTCCAGCATCACGTAGTTGGTGATGTCCACTATGACGTTGATGGGGCGCATGCCGTACATGGTCAGGCGCCGCTGCATCCAGAACGGAGCAGGCCCTATTTTGACCCCCTCGATGAGAAATCCCGTGTATCGCGCGCACAGGTCGGGGTCATCAATGGCCAGCTCGAGAAACTGGGTGTTTATGGCGATCTCCCGGGGCGGATTCCGCTTCAGCACGCCAAAAATGTCGCGCTTCAGGGGGCGGTCCAGCAGGGCGGCCAGTTCCCTGGCGATGCCGTAAGCGCACTGGAGATGTCCGAATCCCCCTTTGATGTCGAACTCGATCAGCGCGTCCCCCAGGTAATCCTGCAACGGTGCTCCCACGGGTGCGTCGTCAGGCAGGTAGATGATGCCCTCGTGGGCGTCACCGAGGCCCAGCTCGCGCTCGGAGCAGACCATGCCGTGGGACCGGACGCCGCGGATGGTGGCCGGTTTCAACACCGTGAGAGGCCGCTCCTCATTGTATGCATCGATCAGCCGGGCCCCTTCCAGCGCAAGCGCGACCCTGGGCAGGCGATCCATGACACGGTCTCTATAGACCAGGGCGTTAGGCGCGCCGCAGACCACCGTGATGGGTTCCTCCCTGCCGTAATTGACCGTGGCCAGGCAGAGGCGGTCGGCGTTGGGATGGGGCCGCACCTCCACCATTTCGCCGATGAGGACCTTATCCCGATCCCAGAACTCCCCGATGGTCTCGATGGATTCCACCTCCAGCCCGGCATTGGTCAGGCGCGATGCCAGGTGCTCCACGGGCACATCTTCAATATCCACATATTCACCAAGCCAGCGCAGAGAAAATTTCATGCGTAATGTCTCCTGATACCCCGAAATTGTTTCACAGCCAGGAAAAGGCCTCAGCCGCTATTGAACCGCCATATACTTCGCAAAAGCATTAGATTCAGGAACAGGCGGTCCTTTTCCTTTTAACAGATTAATATGTTCTATCATCCCCCACTTTGTTTTATACAGACAATCCTCTATATAATGCCCTATCCCTGTAAAACTCTCTAACTCCGGAGAATAAAATCCAAAGAAGTCCTCTTCTTCCGTTGCCTCAATTATCAGGGGGTATTGTAATTCGATCATTTCTTGGGGCTTTTCAAGTTTCTCTGTTCTACCCAAACTGCCTCAAAAACCGCAGGTCGTTTCGATAAAAATGCCGGATGTCGTCGATGTTGTGCTTGAGCATGGCCGGCCGCTCCACGCCCAGCCCAAAGGCGAAGCCGGTCCATTGAGATGGGTCGTAGCCGCCGTTTTCCAGGACCACCGGGTGGACCATGCCCGCACCGGCGATCTCCAGCCAGCCCGAGTGCTTGCAGACCCGGCACCCCTGTCCTTCGCACAGGATGCAGTCCATGTCCACCTCGACGCTTGGCTCGGTGAAGGGGAAGTAACTGCCCCTGAACCGCACCTTTCGCTCGGCGCCGAACAACTGCCGGGCAGCGAATATCATGGTCCCTTTCAGGTCCGTAAGGGTGATGTTATGCCCGATGGCCAGACCCTCGACCTGGAAAAACTGGTGCTCGGAGCGGGCCGTAATCTGTTCGTAGCGATAGCACTTCCCGGGCAGGATCACCCTGATGGGTTCCGGGTAAAACTCCCTCATGGCGCGAATCTGGCCCGGCGAGGTGTGGGTCCGCAGGAGCACCTTGTCGCTCACCCAGAAGGTGTCCCACATGTCCCGGGCCGGGTGGTACGGCGGCATGTTGAGCAGCTCGAAGTTGAGCTCGTCGGTTTCCACGTCCGGCGCCTCGTAGATCTGGAAACCCATCTGCGCGAAGACGGCATATATCTCCCGCAGCACTTTGGTGCTCAGATGAAGGCAGCCCGGCCCTATGGGGCGACCGGGGAGCGTTATGTCAACGGACTCCGAGAGCTGGCCGATGTCTTCAATTTCCTTTTGCCGGCCTCTGTATGCGCTTTCAAGACGTTCTTTGACGCGGTGAATCGTTTGTCCCGCTCGCGGTCTTTCCTCGGCCGGCAGACGGCCCAGTCCCCGCAGCATTTCCGTGATCGCGCCTTTTTTGCCCAGGTAACTCCGGTACCATGCTTCAAGGGCCTTTCTCTCCCGGATGTCGCCAAGGGACGTCAGGGCTTCGGATTCAAGGTTGTGCAATCCCTCCTCCATGAACGGTTTTTCCTCCCGCTGATATGAGATCGGCCGGGCGATAAAACGGCATCGCCCGTCAAGAGAAAGTTTTATATGCCATACGTGGTTATTGTCAAGAGATATATCTGTTATCATGCAAGGGCGGGGAAAAGATTTCCATTAATTGAGCGTACCAGCATAGAATATTTGTTACTTCGAGCCAGGTATCGATAACGGTTGGGAACGGTGAGGGATCTCAAGGGGCTCAGAAGTAATATTTGGCGAAGACGAAAACCTGGTCGGGCGTTGCCGGGGTGCTGTCAGTGCCGGGAATTTCGATTCCGCCGAACTCTGTTCCGCGGCTTCCCCAGGCCCAGTTCACTCCTGCGGTGACAAACAGATTCGATACAGCGTTCCAGACCAGCCGCGGCTGTGCAATGCCACTCCCGTCGTCCAGGTTGATCAGGGTTGTCAGATCAAGATTCAGCAGGGGATGAAGCTCCGCGCGGATAAACCAGGAACCGTAATTCTTGCCCACATTGAAAATCTCTCCGCGAGCGAGCCTGTCCCGGACCGAAGGGAGTGTAAGCAGCCGCGCGTACTCTTCCTTGCGACGAGTGCCGATACCGTTGTGGAAGTACTCAACGAACGTATAGAAGTTGACCCTCCATGTGAATGCATAGTCAATGTTGGCCACCAGTGATGGATAATCTTTCTCTCCGGAAACCTTTGTGTTGAGATGGGTCCAGGTGGCATTGACCCGCCATGCCGCTCCGCTCAGGTAGCCGATGACGCCCACGCCCACAACGTTGTCCTGGAAGTGATGCGCACCCATGAGGTCGAACTCGGTTTCCCCCTTGTGTGTGTGAAACCTGGCCGCAAAGGATGAGCGATCAGCGTCAAGGCTTTCACGCTCCAGATCCTGCCGTGGCACAACCACCGTCTGGATGCTTCCCAGTCCCCCCAGAAGAGCCTCCACAGAAATGAGGTCGGTTCCCGGCTTGACATCACGGTCGATAGTTGTGGGCGGAAACGGGTTGAGCAGGTCCATGGGGTTGAACAGGAACCCGTTGCCCCATGTGACGGCCTGTCGTCCCACGGAGACCGTGCCCCACGAAGGAAACAGAGTCAGCACCAGGCGATCCAGGCGATGGACCAGCACCTGGTTATCGTCTTCGTGAATCACGCTGGTGAGGTCCAGCAAACGATCAGGCGGGTCATCAGGGATAATGCCGGGCTGAGCGAGGAGGCTAATTGAGTCAGCGCCAAAGAACGGCTGCAGTTTCGAATCGAGGGCGTCTCGTAAAGCCCTGCTTGAACGCTGGGTATCCCCCACTGCCCAGAACAGCTCATAATGAAACTTCAGAGAGGCAGCCCGGCCCCGGAAAAGCTCGGCCTCAAGCCGCACCAGGCTTTGATTGTCCCGGAACGTATCGCTGTGATCGATGCCCAGTTCCGACCATGCATCCATCGGGTGGGAAATGGAAATAGTATCCTTGAGAAACCCACCGAGATGAAGGGACAAATCCGGGCCGAGGGAAACATCAATTCCCTGTGAAAACCCCGGCGCCATCAGCACCACCAGAATAGCGACGGTCATCTGTTTACCGACGGTGCTGATCATCAACCACTTTCCCGTCCCTGAGTTGGATGAGTCGGCGCGCCCGCTCCATGACTTGATGATCGTGTGTGGAGAAGATGAATGTGATGTTCTTTTCCTCATTGAGACGTTGCATCATATCCAGGAGGTCGTGCCCGTTTTTGGAGTCGAGGTTGGCGGTGGGTTCATCAGCCAGGACGAGGTGCGGATTGGCCACAATGGAACGGGCAACGGCCACCCGCTGCTGCTGACCGCCCGACAACTGGGACGGTCTTCTATGGATCATCTCTTCCAGCCCGACTTCCTGCAGGATTCTATGAGCCCTTTCCTTTCGCTCGTCAGAGGGGATTCCCTGGAGGAGCATGATAAACTCAACGTTTTCCAGAGCGCTGAGCACCGGGATGAGGTTGTAGGCCTGGAATACGAAGCCGATTTTCTCGAGCCGCAGCCGGGCCAGAGCGCTTTCGCTCAGTCCTTCAAGCGGGACACCCTCGATCAGGACCTCCCCGGCTGTGGGCCGATCCAGGCCGCCGATGAGATTCAGCAGCGTGGTCTTGCCTGAGCCCGACGGCCCCGCCAGGGCCAAAAACTCTCCCCGGTCCACAGCCATGTCGATCCCCCGCAAGGCCGGAACCTGCAGGTGATCCTGTCGGTAGATTTTTTCCACCTTAAGGCAACTAACAATTTCCATCTATTGACCCAGAGAAAAAGTTTTCCGATAGAATATCCGATAGAATAACAGAATGGGCAGCATTCATTATCCTGTTACGTGTAAACATTTCTCGGGTATTCCTGGTATCCGTCACACACGTGCCAGTGCCTCCACAGGCCTGAATCGCCCGGCACGGAGGGCAGGGTACAGCCCAGCCGCCACTCCCAGCGCCAAAACCGTCATGTCGCTCCACAAAAGGACGCCGGGAGTTATGGAGGGATAGATAACATGGGCCATCCCAAAGTAATCCGCCCCCTGTGCAAATCGCGACAGGTCAAGCCCGTCAGAGAGCGGCATGAGAGTCAACCAGCCTACCAGGTTTCCCGCTGCGATGCCTATTATGCTGAGCCAGAGCGACTCCAGCAACACGAGCATCACGATCCACACCGGTTTCATCCCCATGGCCTTCATAATCCCGAACTCCCTGAAGCGTTCGAATACCGCCATTAAAAGTGTATTGACGATACCAAAAGCAAGGGCTACAAAAATGGTGGCAAACCAGAGGATTAAAAATGTGTCGTACATTTCGAGCACAGCCATGACGAAGGGAAGCATCTCTTTGTAGTCCAGGACCTCAAAGTCCTCGGAAAGGGATGCCCGGAGGGCGGCACGGATTCCAGGTACGTCCGCCCGGTCATGGGCGATGATGGCCAGTTCGGACAATTTATTACCAAGGCCCAGCATATCCCGCGCGGCCTCGAGGGTTATAAAGGCGTATTTTTCTTCCTGACTTGCGTAGGGGGCCTGATATATCCCCTGTATCCGAAAGGCGTAAGAGCTCATTTCCCCCTGGGCGTCCTGTGATATCAGAACAAGCTTCTTGCCGAGGCCGGTGGCGAACTTCTCCGCCAGCTTCCTGCCGATGATGATTTTATGAATGTCGCCGGGTTTTAAATATGTACCTTGCCTCACGGCGCGGCCGATGAAGGACACAATGGCTTCGGCGGCCGGATCGATACCCACGATGGTGATACCCGTCGAGTTGCGAGCGTCCATGACCATGCCGGGGACCCGCACCCGCATGGCGAAAGCGCGGATACCTGGGACTGAACGCAATGCTTTAAGAGCCGGCGCGGGGTTGTCCATGCTGTTCTGTATCACCGGGTCCTGATGATACCCATGAGCGTGTATCTGGATGTGGCCGGTAAGGTCCATGAGGGAATCACGAATCATCTGCTCCTTGATCCCGTAGCTGAAGGCCGCGGCCATGAGCAATCCCCACACACCGACTACGGTCGCGATGAGGATGATCAATGTGCGCCGCGGGTTGCGCCAGATATTGCGCCATGCCATTCTGAAAACAGCGTTCATTAGAGTTTTTCGAAATGTCCTTCAACCGGCTTTCTTGCCTGTCGGTGAATGTTCTTTACCATGTCTTAAGGGCGCTGGCTGCGTGCAGAGAACGAACCCTCCACGCGGGATAGAGGCCCACCAGAAAAGAGATGCCGGATATTATCAGCGGTCCCAGCACGATACTGATCAGTGAGAGCCGTGGGCGGATTTCCGGCGGCAGGCCCCACTGTCCCATTACATCGGCTATTTCTTCGAACACTATGCCGTGCACCTGGTAATAATAGGTAACCCCGCATCCCAGGACTATACCGATGATAAGCCCCAGGCCTGTCAAAACAACGGTTTCCGCCAGGATCATCACCACGATCCTCTTTTTTGCACACCCCATGGCCATCATTACGCCGAATTCCCTCGTCCTTTCAAGGATCGCCATGAGAAACGTGTTGAGAGTTCCGAAGGCAACAACCAGGATCAGGATCATGTAGAAAATCCATCCGCTTATCATGTCCAGTTGGATGCCCTGTTTGAGGCCGGGCAGGATCTGGTCCCACGTCAAGACCACCAGCTTGTCAGCCCCCGGCAGTGAGGACAGCCGTTTGCGAATGGCGCGCGCAAGACGGGTAAGTCCAGAGAAATCTTTGGTGGTAATGACGATCTCGTGAACCTTCCCCCTGGTGGAAAACACGTCCTCGGCGGTTTCGATGGGGATGTTGACCACTGAGCGATCGAACTCGTCCATCCCGGACCGGTAGATGCCTTGGACCCTCAAAATGGCGGCGGCGGTGGAGCCGTCCATGCCCTGGCCCAGGATCACCAGTTCGTCCCCCACCCGTGCCCCGAGGTTTTGCGCAAGGATCCGACCGAGCAGAGCGCCGTCGCTGTCGCCGGGAGTGAGATATCGTCCCTCCTGGATCACTCTGGCAAGGGTGGAAACACGGGCCTCGCTCTCCGGATCAATGCCGATGATCAAACAACCATATGTGGCCTTTTGGGTGGATGCCAGGGCGAAGGCCTTTACCCTGGGGGTGATGGCGTCCACGCCTGCCACGCTCTGGATGGTCTTCATGTAAGCCTGCGGGTCATCAATAGCCTGGTGAATCTTGTGTTGCTCCTGGTACCCTTTGCGCTGGAGCTGCAGGTGGCCTGTATGGATGCTGACGGTGTTGTATATCATGGTTTCATAGCCGCCTAACTGCATCGAGACCATGAATATCATCAGGATCGTTGCGAAGGCGATGGCACAGAGCGTGAGCACAGACCGGCGGGTGTTGCGCCAGACGTTGCGCCAGGCGATGGTAATGGTCATGCCCATGCATCACATCCTGGGATTTTTGAGTCGCTGGAGGGTAAAAAGCCCGGGCGGCAGGCGGGGAGAGAAATCAAGTGATCGATACACGATCAGGGTATACTCGTCGGGACGGTCGGCCTTTTTCATCCGCCAAACTGCGGGGAACAGGCGCCCGCCCATGGGCTGGATCTTCTCGGTCCTCATGACCTTCACCAGCTTGTACTCCTCGTCATAAAATGACTCGCTCAGAAATATATAATCGTCCCTGATCTCAAGGATCTCTTTCCCCCAGACCACCGGCGCATTGGGCTTTGGCGTGGATTCGATG
The DNA here is from genome assembly GCA_019310535.1 of Deltaproteobacteria bacterium. GTDB lineage: Bacteria > Desulfobacterota > JAFDED01 > JAFDED01 > JAFDED01 > JAFDED01. The sequence goes on along the minus strand of JAFDED010000017.1, from coordinate 1,048 downwards.
GTGAAAACCGTGTGTCCGTCACGAAGGTCGGTTCGCACGATCCGGTGAGTATAATCCACCAGAATGCTGTCCGCCTTCGCCAGGTCGTTATTGGAGAAGTCTGAGCCCATCCAGGCCTGAGCCATCATGGATGGCGGAAGCTTGATAGTGCGCCTGATGGCGGGGATGTAGTTCCACATCTGCCGTCCTAACCTCAAGGTTCCGCTGCCCCTGTCCTTGGGCGGGGAAGTAATGAGGACCAAGGTCTTATCCTCGCCCTGGGTCCACGCCCGCATGGACATCTTCCGCTCCCATTCGGGGCGGTGGATAACCATATCCATCTCCGCATAGCTTTTGTCCCCGCGCCAGTAATCATAGGAATTCTTGACAATGGTATAGGCATCCTCTCCTCCTTTTGGGGCGGGACTTGCATGAGGGGCTGCCAACAGGATGGGCATCAAGGCTGCAGCAAATAATAATTTGCCAAGGATTCGGAATTGATAAATCGGCCCCATGGTCCGGTTATGCTTATACATTCGACTGAATTTCGTAAGCGGGGAAGGCAGAAGACTTTTTCCAGGCGAACTGATAACAGCGTCTTTATCCCTCCAACCGTGAAAATCGACCGATAGTGGCGTGCAGGATTAATTGGTGTTTCTCCACTGGCTGAAAGGTTCCCGCACCCCTCAGTCAATAAATTGTTCAACATTTTTACCATAGCATTCCGATGGATTCATGTCAAGAATTCCCCAGTGTTGTTTACTGGGCTATCGTTGTGAATGCTTTGATGATATTGGCGTGGAAGTTGCAGAAATTATTGTATTTCGCTGAACCGAATCCGAAAAGATAGAAGGGCGTGGCCGGCCGAAGCCCCAAAAGGGTGCATTCTGCTATCACACCTGTATGAAAATATGTAACGTGCATTCCTGATCACGAATCCGCGATCATTTTGAGCTATTTAGTTCACACTGAAAAATAGGTTATCAAAAAGATCATGAAGGGATTGCGAAGTCATAATCCTTTGCTTCCTGGGAGAAAGCTCAATATCTTTTCTTCTTTTTCCTCATGC
>JAFDED010000162.1 GCA_019310535.1 Deltaproteobacteria bacterium | reverse complement strand
TGCGGCTGGAGGCACACCTGATAACGCCCATTGCCATGGAAGAGGGGCTGCGGTTCGCCATCCGTGAGGGAGGCAGAACGGTGGGAGCCGGCGTCATCAGCGAAATTATCGAGTAGACATTGCATCAATACACGTGACGTGGAGTTCGGCATGGACAATCAAAAAATTCGTATCCGGCTCAAAGCATATGATTATAAGTTGTTGGACCAGTCAGCGGCGGAAATTGTTGAAACGGCGCGGCGTACCGGTGCCAAGGTAGCAGGCCCGATACCGTTGCCTACCGTGATTAATAAATATTGCGTGCTGAGATCTCCTCATGTGGATAAAAAATCAAGAGAACAATTCGAAATCCGAACGCACAAGAGGTTGATCGACATTCAGGAACCAACACAACAAACCGTTGATGCACTGATGAAGCTGGATTTATCAGCAGGCGTGGACGTAGAAATCAAGTTGTAAATCCATGAAAAGATGGCTTCGGAGCGGCTCCAAGAAAGAACCATGTGAGTGGTGCGAGCCGCCCGGGCACGGGAAATACGTGATGAGTGGAATTATCGGTCGTAAATTGGGAATGACACAGATTTTTCTTGAAGATGGTACCATCTGTCCCGTTACTGTGGTCGAAGCCGGGCTCTGCACCGTGATTCAGGTGAAGACCCAAGAAAAGGACGGCTATGAGGCCATTCAACTGGGATTCGATCCAATTCCGGAAAACAAGCTCAACCGCCCTCAACGCGGGCACTGTCGGAAAGCAGGTGAGGGGTTTTTCAGGATAATCAAAGAGTTTCGGGTGGATAATGCTGCAAATTATCAACCTGGTCAACAAATCAGACTCGAAATTTTTCAGGTCGGCGACCGGGTGAAAGTAACGGGTATCAGCAAGGGAAGGGGGTTTGCCGGTGTCGTGAAACGGCACGGCTTCCACGGTGGTCCGGCAACCCATGGATCAATGTTCCACCGCGCCCCTGGCTCCATCGGCGCCAGCGCATACCCAAGCCGTGTTTTTAAAGGACAAAAAATGCCAGGGCACATGGGTAATCAGAGGGTAACCGTTTCTGGTGTACAGGTGATGGAAATACGGGAAGATCAAGGCGTACTGGTGCTCAAAGGAGCAATCCCCGGGAGCAAAAACAGTATTGTGGCAATTCATCAGATAAAATTCTCGGCCCAGGCCGACGAGCAAGCGTGAGTGATACCATGCCACGGATAAATGTCATTACTCTGCAGAAGGAAAAGATTGCTGAAATAGATCTCAGTGATAGTGTGTTTGATGCAGATATAAAGCCGCACATCATGCATAGCGTGGTTGTCTGGCAGTTGGCAAAAAGACGGAGAGGGACCGCCTCTACCAAAGACCGTTCAAAGCTGACTTACAGCACCAGCAAGCTTTACCGCCAGAAAGGCACGGGACGGGCGAGGGCCGGATCGAAGAGATCCCCTTTGCGGGTAGGTGGAGGCATTATTTTTGGTCCTACTCCCAGGAGCTACGCCACGAGCCTGCCAAAAAAAGTGCGGAAGATGGCTTTAAAATTTGCGCTTACACAGGCCTTGCGCGAAGGGAAATTGACAGTGCTGGACAGCTTTCCTATGGAAGCCATCAAGACGAAAGAATTCATTTCTCGATTCTCCGGCCTTCAACTCCCAAAGGCATTGATTGTGATTGATGGAAAAGATGAGAACCTTGAAAAATCGGCCCGCAACGTTCCCGGAGTGAAAATTCTCAGAGCCGCAGGCCTGAATGTATACGACATCCTCTACTATCAAAATCTTGTATTAATGCAATCTTCTATTCCTCTTATTGAAGGGGCGTTGCAATCATGAAGACTTTATACGAAGTGGTCAAAAGACCCCTGATCACGGAAAAGAGCACCCTGCAAAAAGATCAGCATAACCAGTTGACGTTTGAAGTGGACCGCAAGGCCAATAAACTGGAAATCAAAAAAGCAGTGGAGGACCTTTTCAAGGTCAAAGTGATCAACGTCCGGGTTATAAATATGGAGGGCAAACAGAAACGGATGGGACGGTTTCTGGGTAAAAAGCGGGATTGGAAAAAAGCAGTTGTCCGCCTTCGCACCGGTGATCGGATCGAATTCTTCGAAGGAGCATGATGCGGTAAAACCTGTGACTTATCAGGAATGGAGTGATTCATGGCTATAAAACATTTTAAACCCACCTCTCCGGGACGGCGGTTTCAAACTGTCTCAACATTCGAGGAGATCACCCGAAGTACTCCGGAAAAAAGCCTCCTGCGTCCTTTGAGGAAAACCGGTGGGCGGAATAATCTTGGTCGAGTCACCAGCAGGCATATCGGTGGCGGCCATAAACGTCGATATCGATTAATCGATTTTAAACGGGATAAAACACAAATTCCGGCAAGGGTTTCATCCATCGAATACGATCCCAATCGTTCAGCTCGCATTGCTTTGCTTGTTTATAAAGACGGCGAGAAACGATACATTCTGGCCCCTGAAGGCCTCAAGCCCGGAGATACAGTCATCAGCAGCACGGAAGCGGACATCAAGCCCGGCAATGCACTCCCGCTGCGCAGCATTCCTCTGGGGATGCTCATACATAATATTGAGCTTAAACCTGGAAAAGGAGGTCAAATCGTTCGGAGCGCCGGCACGTCGGCGCAGCTTGTGGCCAAAGAGGGGAAATACGCTCACTTAAAACTTCCCTCCGGCGAGGTCCGCAAGGTTCTCCAAACCTGTAAGGCCAGTATAGGACAAATAGGAAAAGTCGACCACGAGAACATATCCTTGGGCAAGGCAGGGCGAACCAGATGGCTGGGGATTACCCCGCGGGTCCGCGGTGTTGCTATGAACCCTGTCGATCACCCGCACGGCGGCGGAGAAGGAAAATCCTCCGGAGGAAGACACCCATGCACACCGTGGGGTGTCCACACAAAAGGCCAGAAAACACGGGACATCAAAAAGATGAGCTCCAAGATGATTATCAAACAGAGGGATTAACATCCTGAAATGATTTCCGGTGTGCCCCGAGCACGCGAGAAATATATTGTAAAAGGCATCCTCCACGATCCACTCTTGGAGGAATTTTCTTCACAATAATCATACATAAAGGGGGTTTTGATGGGCCGTTCCATTAAAAAAGGTCCATTTGTTGACAAACATTTGTCAGACAAAATTGAAGAAGCTCAGCGTATAGGCAGCAGGAAGGTTATAAAGACCTGGTCGCGCCGATCAATCATTATGCCTGATTGCGTTGGATTAACTTTTGCCGTTCATAACGGGAAAAAATTTATCCCAATTTTTGTAACAGAGAACATGGTGGGGCATAAATTTGGCGAGTTTGCTCCTACCAGGACCTTTTTTGGGCACTCGGGTGACCGAAAAACACGCATCAAGGGACGAAAATGATATGTCCTGCAGAAGGGACAATAAAGCATGCTTTGCCAACAACGGCTTTGAATTGGAAACATACAGAATTAGAGGGAATGGAAGATGATTGCAAGGGCCACTGTCCGTTACGTACGCGCTAATCCCACCAAGACCCGATGTGTGGCAGATCTCATTCGCGGTCGAAAAGTAGGCGAAGCTTTGCAATTGCTCAAATATAATAAAAAATATCCTGCGCGAATAATCTCCAAATTGCTCGATTCGGCAGTGGCTAATGCCCAAGTAAATCGGGAAATAGATGTGGAGGCACTGATCATTCACAGGATTTTCGTTGATCAGGGTCCTGCGTTCAGGCGTTTTCGAGCCAGGGCCATGGGGAGAGTAGCAAGGATTCGAAAACGAACCAGCCATATTACAGTGGTTCTGGATGAAATATGACGATAACCTTGAGCACCAAGCTCGTTCAGGGCATGAACGGACAGAACGATCAAGCTAACTGAAGGAGGAAGATTTGGGTCAAAAAGTCCACCCGATTGGATTGCGATTGGGCATCATTAAAAAATGGAGTTCGCAGTGGTATGCAGAAAAGGATTATGCGTCTTTGCTTTTAGAGGATGCTCAGATTCGCACGTTTTTAAAGAAAAGACTCTCCCATGCAGCGGTCTCCCTCGTGGAGATTAAGCGGGCCGCAAACAAAGCGGAAATTGTCATTCACACAGCCAGGCCGGGGATAGTCATTGGACGTAAAGGCGTAGAGATTGATAATCTCAAAAAGGAATTACAGCAAATTACCAAGAGAGACATCATCATCGATATTCAGGAAGTTAGAAAATCCGAGATTGACGCGCAATTGGTCGCACAGAACGTCGCACAGCAACTTGAAAAAAGAGTGGCATTTCGCAGAGCCATGAAGAGGGCCGTCAACACGGCGATGAAATTTGGAGCCGGAGGAATCAAGATATTCACGGCTGGGCGGTTAGGCGGGGCAGAAATGGCCCGAAAAGAATGGTATCGGGAAGGACGAGTGCCGCTGCATACATTACGGGCGGATATAGATTACGGCTTTGCCGTATCTCGAACCACCTACGGGGTGATCGGCGTCAAAGTTTGGATATTCAAAGGCGAGGTACTTCCCGGAACAGAAAGCCTTTCGGTATAATAAGAGAGATGAATCATGCTGGCACCTAAAAGAGTCAAACATAGAAAAATGCAAAAGGGAAGGCGGAGAGGTGTCGCCTGGAGCGGAAGCAGCATTAATTTTGGGGAATACGGACTTTTGGCCGAGGCGAACGGATGGATTAGCTCACGACAAATAGAGGCCGCACGAATTGCCATGACCCGTCATATCAAGCGAGGTGGAAAGATATGGATACGGATTTTTCCCGATAAGCCTCTGACAAAAAAGCCTGCAGAGACGCGCATGGGCAAGGGGAAAGGACCTCCGGAGATGTGGGTTGCTGTGGTTAAGCGAGGGCGAATACTTTATGAAATCGAAGGGGTATCGGAAGATATGGCTCGCGAGGCTCTTCGACTGGCAGCACATAAGCTGCCGATTTCCACCCGATTTATCACGAGGGGGGGTGCCTCATGAATGCAAAAGAGCTTCGTGAATTGAGCCTAGAGGAACTGCTTCAAAAAGAGAAAGATCATAGGGGAGAGCTCTTCAACCTCCGCTTCCAACATCAAACCAGACAATTGGACAATAACATGCGTATGAAAGCGGTACGGAAGGATATCGCCCGTGTCCTTACAGTGCTTCGGGAAAGGCGTTCATGATTCCTTTCAAAAGAACGTCTCGCATGGAGTCGACCATTGATCATGTATGCTCATGAGTTAATAGCATGAAGAGGATGAGGCATTCAGGACTATCAGCTTATATTTAGAAGCTTTGATGCAGTAACGGCAAGGAAAGGCGCCATGAAGAAGCCAAAAAACAGGAAATCCTTCATTGGAACAATCACCAGCGATAAAATGGATAAAACCGTCGTGGTCCTGGTAGAACGTAAAGTCAAGCATCCGATATATAAAAAATATGTGCAAAGACGCTCTAAAT
>JAFDED010000161.1 GCA_019310535.1 Deltaproteobacteria bacterium | reverse complement strand
ACCAATACCATTCTGCTCAACGCCTGGACAGGAGAGGCGGGAGGCAGGGTCAAGCTCAGCATCCCGGTGAAGAGCTACGAGCAGCCGGGCAGGGCCATGGAGGTGCTGCGCCTGGCGATCTACAAGGAGTTTCACGAACCGTTCAGGAAGGTGAAGGCCCGGCTGGCCGGCATCGAGCCCGTGGGAATCGGGATTTTGACTTCATCGGTTGCAAAGATTTTCCCACAGCACCTGGTCGTCAATGACCTTGAGGGTCTGGCGGGGAGCTTTTACCGAAAGCTCTCCGGCGTTTTGGGGGTGTGAATCAAAAGGAGAGGCTTTTCCGCCTCTCTTTTTTCAGCTCGTTATTTATCGTTCATCAATCTCTACATCCGCCTCGTCCAGTGGCTCTTCGACCGCATCGCGGAGCCAGGACGGATCATAACCCTGTTCAGAAGTCCCCCCAATCTCAATAGTAACTTTTCCGCCGTCAGATTTGTCGGCCAGGCTGGCAACATCTTGATTCCTCAAGGTTTGATAAGCTGTGGGTGATGTTTTTTCATCCACTCCAGCACCTCATTCCGAAAGCCCCCGGTAAACACGATTAGCTCTTCCGCATCCTTTTCCGTAATGCCGCCCACGTACTCATACTCCGCAATATTCCGTTTTTTCCGGCACGCTTCCAGGTATTCGGCGTCGCTTTTATGTTCATCTCCCAGGATCAGGGGCATGGACTGGATCGTCCGATAATGCTGGAGCGTTCTCTCCGGCCTGTATCCCTCGGAATAGAGCAGGATCGTGCAGAGTTTGAGCGCCGCGTTGTATGCAATGCCGAATCGCCAGTCCGGCGAGATGCCTTTGGCCGCATCCGAGAGATCGCGATCCACAATGGATAGCAAATTGGCTATCTCTTCAGCGCTGGTGGTGTGAGGCCTCAACCAGCCATTATCAACCCATTGCTGCAAGCTCATCCTCGGCACCTTTTATGAAGAGCTTCGGCGATCCCAGAACGTTGGTCAGGAAAAGATCTTCAGAGCACTTCCGCTGCACGAACTCCTTGACCGTCATGCAGTGAGGATTGATCTCCCTGCCGATCTGCCCGGGTATTTCTGCCAGCCAGGCGGTCACTTCCCGTAAGCCTGCATCGCCTATGATTATCAGGTCCACATCGCTGCCTGCATTTTCCTGGCTGCGCGCCACGGAGCCGAACACAAAAGCCATCCTGACCCCTTCCCTGTCCAGGGCGTTTTTCAGAACCTCAACCAGCCCGCTGGTTTTCAAGACCAGATTGCGAATGTCAGGATAGAGAGGATGTTCTGTGTTGGAGCGGTAGTAGAGCCTGTTACCGTCCCTGCGGGCCTTCACTAAATCCAACCGTTCGAGATTTCTCAGCTCTTGCCTGATTGTCCCGATGGTCAGGCCTGAACTTCGTTCGATCTCCCGCAGGTGCAGCTCACTATAAGAGAGGCCGAATAAAAGACGGAAGATTTCCGCCCTGGCCCTGGATGATAGTATATCGGCGAGGAGAGTCATTTTGTATTAATATACCATACAATTGTATGGTAATGCCATTCAAAAAGGCATTTTCAAATGCCCCTCTGGTTTGAATAAAGGATAATCGTGCTGCAACAAGGAGCGCCACTTGCCCGGCGCGGCCTGCCCAGGGGACTCAGTGGCGATCAAGTACCCGGCTTCCTCTGGGCCTTTTCCGGAAAGGGCTTTCCCTGCCAGGGTCTGTGCTGCCAGCCGGAGGCGCCCGGAGTGGGGCCGGGCCTTGTCCAGGAATGTGTTCAGGCTGGGCGGCTCTTTCTCCAGCAACCAGGGTATCCGATGCAGGGCATCAAATGACCGGCTCCACCGGCACATCCACGTCCGATTCACGATCATCCTCTCCTCGTGCATACGAACCGTAGAGGCACACCCCTTTTAGACATTCGCCATAAACAGATTTCAAACCGGCTTTCAGCTCACTCAAAAGCGCATCAACCACCGGGTTCATCTTTAATCTTTCCTTTCGTGGATGGCCTCCGCCGGAAAGTGAAATTTTTTTCCAGCTGAATCTTTCAGCAAACCCTCAATATATTTCATATTTCCGGCGCCCCTTCACATGTGATTGGACACGGTTATTATGTCGGCCCTTTTTAAATTTTATTCAAATTTGATTTGGGATTTGGGTTTTGAAGTGAACCTGAACCCAATCCACACGCTTTTTGACAGGAGTTCATCTGAAGCCGGGTTACTGAAGTCAGTCAATGAATTCTTCAGTATTCATTTATTAAACAATATCATATAGTTATGCGATTTTACTGAAGTTACTGAAGTTTCTGAAGTTTCTCGGGAGGGGTTCCAGCTTTTTTTTAAAAAGTTTGCGCCGGATTACCAGTTGGAGGAGGGGAGGGGTTTTGAAAAAATTATTCTATATGCCTTAACTTCAGTAACTTCAGTCCTCTCCCCCAACCTATTGGTATTACAGGCGATTTGCTGCCGAAAAGTTACTGAAGTTTTGGATGTGTAACTTCAGTAACTTCAGCCCCGATTTCAGTAATAATTTATCTCCACAGGCTGTAAACCGGCCGGGTGGGGATCTGCGCGCCAGTGAGCTTGACCCGTAACAGTCTCATTATCGTATCCGTGTCTAATGCTTTTCGCCAATTCCTGCAGTCCGAATCGTTCGATCAATTGGGCGATTTTCTTATCGTCCCACACAACAGCGGTTTCTCCGTTGGGCCCGCCTCTGCGCTTATCGAATCCCATCGCAGACAACAGCCTTCCCAGGAACCTGTCGGTTCTCTTGTCCTTCTCGGGCTTTCCTTCATTGAATAATTCAACAATCGATCTAATAAGTAAAAGCCCATTCCATGCCTGCCTTTCAAGATGCAGAATAGTGATGAGGAGCTGCGCCTCAATGCTCACGCTCTTTTCAATCAATCGTTTATTTTCAATTTCCTTTATGAGGCCATGAAGTATGGTTTCCGCTTCGGGCCTCACCATTCCGACGATTTGGACAATAGGCCTCATGATATCGCCCAATCGCCCAAAGGCCGGCTTTGGAATGTCCGGAAGATTCACATTCATAAAGCGGGCTCTGAAAGCCGTCAGCCTATCCTTGAAGGGCAAGCCCATCCCTTTCTTGATAATTTCATCAAATTTCCGATCTTCTTTTTCTATGTTGCCCATACCCTCCGACATGTTGCGCGTATCCACCTCCGGCATATTGATCATGATCGCCCTGGTTTCAAGAATATGGTGAACGGGCTCATTCGTCCCGATGATCGTGGGACCGAAAATATCGTAGTAAACCGTATCCTTGAAACGATCCCTTTCCGGATATTTTATCCGGGGCACCCTGGCTCCCCTCTCGAAACGTTGTAACAGAATATCTTCCGAACCGCTTTTTAACGCTTTTTTCCACAGGTCCATGACGTCAAAGAAGATCGTTGCGTTCAGGTTTTCAGCCAGCCGTATTATGTGGGGCTCATTCAAGGATTCCAGATGAACTCCCCTGTATGCGGCATATACTATGCCCTTTCCGGTCCTGCTCTTTCCGCGCTCCGGCAGTGCAAACAAGCACAAAACGGGTGTATACTCCATCTTTTCAATCAGGTACGTGTGCATGACATAAGCCGCCATAAAGTAGTACCATTTGTCATCCGGCAGTTGTGATATTGACCTGTGGTAGTTTACAAGATCATCAAACAGCTTGACCGGGTTATCAGACTCAAAGTGCCTCGTGACCTCCGAGGCCCGAGGCACCAACCAGGGCAATTGATCGCTCGGCGGCGGGACATATCGCACGTCATTGATAACAACATGATCGGTGATGGATATGCGGCCGTCTTCAATGACCAGGAAGGCAAGCTCGCCATCCCTGTCAACAATATCCACAAGGCCGTTAAAGACGGCGATATAATTGGGTTCATCATCATCCGCCGGCAGCTTCTGGCGCATCCTGACAACATCATTAATGCGGAGTCCCACCTTTTTGAGAAGCTTCTCATTATGCAACAACGTGAGCTGTCCGTCATCCAGTTTTATTAGTGAGTCCTGGATCTGTTGGAGCTCACGATCCTTTGCCACAATATCCATGTTCTCCGGCAATGAATTGAGATAGTTCACCACGTCTTCGAAGGCGCTGCAATTTTTATGGGCCTCAGCCTTGGCTATGCTTTCCACAACGGTTGTCAACTCCTCATCGTCCAACGGCGGTTGGTTGCGCATATTCCACTCCCTGAGAATCTTTAAGACCTCTTCCTTGGAGATACCCTGTCCCAGGTGGCGCCCGGCAAGCCTGGCCGCCATGACGTTGCGCACCCCTTCTTTCACGCCGTCAGGGATATCGGCCGATTCCCCGGTGTCAACGGCCTTTTGCTGCAGGACAGAAGGTTCAGAGGTTTTCGTGAATAAATCCAGCATCCATTCGGACATCTCTGCGCACCCGCATTCAAAGGGAGATACATCCCATGCGTATTGATTCCCGCTGGGATGGAGCGAGGGCGGAATTACGACATAGCCGCCATCGCCGCGAAAATCCAAACCGGGCAACCTCTTGACGAAATTCTTGAGATTCCCGGTTTGCGGGTGTTTCAGGAAGATATGCAAACCTCCGCCTCCAGTCTTTGACCTGGGTGTTTGAGGGAAGCCGCCGCGCTCATGCACGGCACTGATCCCTTCCTGGGAGTCAATATCAAAAACCACTATCCCGCTTATCGATCCGGTCACCAAGGCGATCCCGGCTTCTGGCCACTGATCAAACCAGGAATCGATTTCCTCTCGCGTCGGTTTCCGCTCCTGGTATTCCTTCCAGTTGATATATGGTCGCTTATCGCCCTGAACAATGGGAATTATCGACCAGCCGAACTCAAGATATTTATGAGCATATATTCTGTTTTCCATCTATATTATCCTTCAATAACTTTGCATCATGTTCCAACCATTGGCGGTACTGATCCAACACCGCCGTCTCGAACTCCTCAAACAACTCCTCGCTGGAGAACCGTCAGGGCGTTCTATGGGACGTCCCGGCAGAAGGACATAATGCCCTTTCCTGCCGGCCCTCAAATCGATATCTCGGATTTCCAAAAAACCCGTTGATTACCGCGGTTACGTACCCAACGATCGAATAAGACGGGTCATTGACCAACTTGATCGCGCGCGCCCTGACTTCCATTCAGCTCCCCTTCGGTTAACCCGCCAAGTACTTATGACCTGGCATTGTTCCCCTTTTTGATCACCTCCCGGCCGGCTTTCTCAGCAGCGGCCCGAAGCTGATACCCTCTATCCAAATAACCCTTGATTTTTTTGATCAGCTTCAGGTGATTTTTATCGAACCGGTAGATGTATCTTTGTCCCATTGTCTGGATTATCGCAGGCCCCAGGAAACCCTCCTGGTGCCAATAGCGAACCATTTTCCGGGTCAAACCCGGAACCAGCATGCAGACCTCCCCGATGCTGAAGGATTCATCTCTGCGCAAAACGATTCACCTCCTTCTGATTAAAACCCT
>JAFDED010000079.1 GCA_019310535.1 Deltaproteobacteria bacterium | reverse complement strand
GCCTTCCAGACGGAAGGCATCCTTATGGGTGGCCACGATAACTCCCCCCGGGGTGATTTCCTTTGCAAGCCCGTTGCATGGCCGCCCCGGCAATGATTTATCGAGAGCGGGACGCCCGTGCCGCCAAGGTCAATTCCTGGAAGCCTGTCGCACCTTCCATGTCGGTCCTCATCGAGAGGATCCAAGCGGTCTGAAATATTGCTTTCCCCGTTTCATCGCCCGAATCTCCTTTTTCAGCGCCTCGAAATCATCTGAGTGCTGGACGAAGTTGATCTCACTGGTGTCAACCACCAGAAGGGGCGAATCATCATAGTGGAAAAAATATTCATTGTAAGCCTCAGACAACTTCTCCAGGTATCGAGTAGAAATATTCCGTTCGTATGCAATGCCTCTCTTTCGGATCCGTTCCAATAAAACACGCGGTCGTGCCTGCAGATAAATGACCAGATCCGGGCGGGACACCCTTTTGATGAACAGCTCAAAGATTTGATCATAGAGTGCGATCTCATTCTGATCCAGGGTCAGGTTGGCGAATATCCGATCTTTCTCAAACAGGTAATCGCAAATAGTAACCTGATTGAAAAGGTCCTGTTGCTGAATTTCAGAATGCTGTATATACCGATTGACCAGAAAAAATATCTGAGTTTGAAATGCGTATTTTCTGGGATCTCGATAAAAATCAGGAAGAAAGGGGTTGTTCTGGATGTTCTCAAGAACGCATCGGGCGTTCATCTCCTCGGCCAGGAGTTTCACCAGGCTGGTCTTGCCCACCCCGATGGCTCCTTCCACAGCTATATAGCGGCACTGATGCATGGTATAATCAACACCCCATATCCAGAGCTAATGATTGTTTCATATCACCTTCCGCCTCGCAGTGTCAAGGATAAACGGATTTGGGGTTTATTAACTTCACTGCGGTGCATATCAAAATCCCGGCCATAAAAAAAGGACCCCCGTATTCAGGGGTCCTTCGTGAGACAGTAATGAATTTAGTCGATGGGCATGGCGGCTTTTGGCACCTCAATCCCTTTTTCCTTGAAGTACCTGTATGCTCCCTTGTGTAAGGGCAGCATTATGTATTTAGAATTTTCCGGAACAGCGTTTTTCAGTGCCTTATGGCCGGCCACCAGTTCCTTGTTGTGCTCCATCACGACCTTGACGACGTTGTAAACGAAGTCTTCATCCACTTCTTTGTTCACCGAAATGACCACCCAGTCAGCATTCACCAGCACCGGTTTGTCCTGGCCCTTGTACACGCCGGCAGGCAAGGTATAACCCGGCAAATAGGGAAATGCATCGGCGGCTTTTTTCTGCTGCTCCTTGTCGTCAAAGCCGAGGATCACGCCATTAAGGGTGGAGGTCACTTCGTTGGCTGCCGGCATCGGCACGGCGGTGGAGGCGAATGCGGCATGGATGTGGCCGTCGCGCAACATACCCACGGTGTCACCGAAGCCTGCGTAGACATATCGTTTTGGCTTGATGCCGAGCTCTTTCAATATCCACTGGGTGTATGCGTCTGAGGTGCCGCCCCGTGGCCCTCCGCTGACGACCTTGCCGTTGAGGTCGCTCAGCTTCGTGATGTTGTATTTGGACAGCGTCCAGCCGTGCCATAGCTGTGGGTAGATAGCATACGCGGCGCGGATATTATTGTACTTTTTCCCCTTGGCCCATGTCTTGCCGTGGAAACCGTTCCAGCTAGCTCCCTGGGCGGTATGACCCATAAGAAGCTTCTTCATGTGAACCAGCTTCGTGTTGTTGATGGAACCTCCCGACGTTTCGCATGTTGCCGGAACCCCGAGGTATTTGGTAACCACATATGCATAGGCCATACAGGCGGGGTACGCGCTGCCGCCGACGCTGCCGGTGCCGAAAGCGAGGGCTTTGGGCCAGTTCTCCTTTCCCGCTGACGCAGAGCTTGCAATAGATAGCCCCAGAGCAATGACCAGACAAATAACCAACGATTTTTTCATGGCATCCTCCTTCTCGTCCAAAAATGGATTGAGACTGTTACACCAAAAGGAACCCACGTGATGATCATGAATCCCCTGTGAACTCTTCTCCTGCGATTGGGGCGGGCGTTCTTGATCGTGCCAGAAGAGAGGCCGCATACAACATCGCCACAGCAATGCCGAAGGCACCGAATCCCACCAGGTCGGTCTTCCAGCCGGGCTTGATCAGTGCCAGAGCGCTGAGGCCTAAAAAGAACCGCTCCGGAACCTTCAAACGCCATCGGAACAAATATCCCTGAAAGCTCGCCGCAGCGCCTAAAACCCCCACTAATCCGGTGAACACCGCCATCAGAATCTCGTACCATATCCCCTTCATGAGCAGAGCCGGCCCATAGACGAACATATACGGCACAATGTATGCGGCGAACCCTATCTTCACCGCGGTGAGTCCCACCTTCCATACGTTGGCCCGGGCAATGGCGGCGGCCGCGAAGGCGGCGATGCACACCGGAGGAGTGATGCAGGAGAAAACCGCGAAATAGAACACGAACATGTGCGCCGCAAACTCGTTCACTCCCATGCGCACCAGCGCCGGAGCCGCCACCGCAGAGCAGATGATGTACGCGGCAACCGTGGGCACGCCCATACCAAGGATAAGGCTGATGCACATGACTAGCACTAAGGCCAAAGGCAGGTTGCCTTGAGAGAACGCCAAAATGGTCTGGGTAAATTTGAGGCCAAGGCCAGTGAGCTTCATCACCCCGATAATGATGCCTGCACAGGCGCACGTGGCTGCTATCTCCATGGCCCCGGTGGAGCCGCGGTACAGAGATCGCCCGAAAAATACTATAATCTGCCTCATCCATGCCAACAGGTCATCGACCATATCCCTTTTGATATTGTCCGATTGACGGTAATCCAAATAGATTTTGCCGAGAGTGATAAGCATCCCGCCGCCGAGCAAGGCATAGATGATATCCGCCCGCTTGTACTCGATGATGATCATAGTGAGAATAAAGACGGCAATCCACAGCTTGGAGAGTTTGGATATTTCCTTTTCAGGCTCATGATACAGATTGCCGATAAGGTCTTTTAAAAGCGTGAAAAAGATGATGACCATAATGGCATACAGGGCCGAGAGGATGACCGAATATTGCTGCCACAGCAGGCAGTACAGCACCACCACCAACGGGAAGAGTTGGTAACCTTCCAGCGACATGACGTGGCCGAGTTTCGGAAGTTGGGAGCGCGGAAGTCCGGTAAGGCGCTCCTTGACAGCCTCGAAATCGATCATAAAGAACACCGCGGCGTAATACAGCAGAGCGGGGATGATGGCCGAGATCATGATCTTGGAATACTGCATCGCCAGAATTTCGGCCATGATGAAGGCCGACGCTCCCATCACCGGCGGCATGACCTGGCCGCCGCTGCTGGCGGTGGATTCCACCGCGCCGGCAAAATGGGGCTTGTAACCGATATCTTTCATCAGGGGGATGGTGAACGAGCCAGTGGTCACCACATTGGCCACCGCGGCGCCGGAAATCATCCCGAAAAACCCCGAAGCCACCACAGATACTTTGGCAGGTCCCCCCCGCGCTCCCCCCGCTATGCTCCTGGCCACATCGGTAAATACAGCGCCAGCCCCGGAGATGTTGAGGAACGCCCCAAACAATATAAATAAAAATACATATGTGGCGGAAACACCGGTGGGAATGTCGTATATGCCCGATTGGCTGAATTGGGTGGTCAGGATCCTCTCGTAGTCGTAACCCGTATGACGCATAAGACCAGGTGCGTATTGCCCGAAGAATTGATACAACAGAAATACCCCTGCGATGATGGGCAAACTCCAGCCGGTAGTGCGTCGGGTCATCTCCACAACGATGACGATGATGCCTATGGCCATGGGAATATCCCATGGCACCATTTCCACGCTGATTCGGTTGACGTAGTCGTCCCATACAATATGCAGGTAAAAGAAAATGACAACGCTGAAAATGGCCAGGGCCGCGTCTACAACCGAGAAACGATGCTTTACTGAATTTGACCGGAAGCCGAACAGGAAGAATATCAAACAGGAGGAAAACATCACGTGGGAGGCACGAAAAATCACCGGATCAATGGGGTAAATTCCCAGGACGAACAGATGCCATACCGCCATGACAAGCGCAAAGCACCAGACAAAGATCTTGTACGGTCCCTGAAGCGGCCTGAACCGGGTAGCTGTAAAGGCCTTTTTCTTAAAAGCATCGACGTCGCCCTCGGTTATATTATTCTGTTTGTCGATGGCTGTCTTGTCCATAGTTTTCGTATGGGTGGGGATTGATTTTTTATCATCCATGTTTAATGCGGTTATTACCAATTATTATTAATTATTATTAGTTATTAACAAGGTGTCAGTTGCGTGTTAATCATTATGGATGGAAGGCAATCTTTCCTGCAGGGGAGCGTTCTCCGGGCGAAAGGAAAATCATACTAAATAATTTCGTCGCTCGGTGATTACTTTCAACAATTCCTGTACAATATATCGATATCGCTTTTATCCATATGCACTTAGTAACCGTTGAGAAATCACTTTTATCAGAACGCAAACAATAGTGTCAAGAAAAAAATGTCCCGGTCCTTCGCAGACGGTGAAATTGTTTGAAATCTTTGATATGCAGGAAAACCCGGACAGGCCCATGTGATGGTTTTGCCCATTAGTGGCGGCAATATGTCTTTCAAGGGCTACCAGTGGAGGGTGGACTTCGCCTGCCAGAATCTTTCAGTGTGAATGCCTGGCACAATCCACCCTGCGGGCCTAGTCACTTGCCTCCGCCAGGTTTTAAAACATGCACATGCCCAAGGGTAATCAAAGCGGGAATCGAAGCAATACCCGAATACGATAGGCACGGAGAGGGATGAGAAGCTGTGTGAGCACCGCGTTCGTGCCGGGAGCATCATGCTCTTGATTTTACAGCAATAAAAGTATTAAATGGAATTATCAACTTAGTTCAGAGAAATGTTTACTGATTACTCCATTGTAAAAAGCCTTCTCGAATAGAAATATTGAACTGAAAACCATGATTCAACAATGTTGAAATCTATATACTACCACCATATCCGTGGGGTGGCCCAGACAATTTATTGTCCGGGCTGCAACAAGGGACCATGCAGCTTCAAGCCTCTGCGCCATGAGTGAAAAACGGATCACTTGTCTGGAATTGTTTGATCGACGCGGGGATGAAGGGGAATTCCATGCCGACCTATGTTTTTCCTGATTCAGATCTTTGGTTATCTCCGCTTTCTTTCCCGCCCCCGGGGATCGATGTGCCAGAGTAACTAAGAATATTATCATGAAAGACCTTCACACCGATTTGGCATTACGTTATTTTAATTATCTGGCCAAACGCTTTCCGGTCATGTGCGCAAGTGATGAATTCCACTTTCTTCCCCGAGCCGAGGTCGCCAGTGAGTATTACGACCAACTGGATGACCTCCGTGCAGGCGTAATTGACGAATGTATTGGCACGTTGAATGAATTTCAAAAGGAATTCAGTATTTTCGAGGATCGTGAGAATGATCTCGAAAAGTTCATTGACGTTAAACTGTTACAGGCCAATGTCGCCGGAATCCTCATTGAGTTAGAGAAGGATCAGTCCTGGCGTCACAACCCATTGCTCTATTTGAAGATTGCTTTCATAGGGCTGGATCACGCGCTAACGAAACCCGTTACGGAACCAGGAGAACGGATGGAGAGGGTGTTTGCACGCTTGTACGCAATTCCTAGACTGTTGAATCAGGCCATCGACAATATTGACAGCGTGCCGGAGACCTATCACAAAGCTGCCCACGCCATGCTGAGGGACTGTAAGAGGTACCTTGCTGAAACAATCATGGGCTTCCCTGATGTGAGTTCGGGGAATCTCACAAGAGGGGTGCAAAAGACTCTATCCGCTCTCGACGCTTTTGGTAAATTCTTGTGCTCTATTTCTCCTGTTCCGGACCGACGTTTTACTGCTAGATCCCTCGAGGCCAGATTGAATGACAATTTTTTATCCGCCCGAAGCTTGGCCGAAGTTTATCAAATGGCAGTTGATGATTTGCGGGGAAATCTCGAACAATTGGAGAAGCTTCAATCGAAGATAGATCCCAACAAATCGTGGGAAGAATTGTATCACGCCTTCCGACCTTCGGATGTTGAGAAAATGGACACCATTTCTCTGTACCAGCGTGAAATAGAACAACTGCGCCGCTTTTTCAGCAAACATGATTTCAGAGACAATGATCTGAATTCATCCTTGGAGCTGACAGAAACACCAGCTTATTTACAGTCCGTCCGCAGTGCTGCTTCTTTCTGCGCAGCCTTTAGCGCAGATGCCAGGGAAAAGAGTTTCTTCTATATTACGCCTCACCTCCCACGGCAAAGGATCAAAGAAGAAGCACCTCTCAAGAAGCGGCTTCATCGTGAATTCAAATTTCTTACTGCCCATGAAACCATCCCGGGACACCATTTGTTGGATTCTATCCGAAGAAGACTAGAAAATCCCGTTAGACGTCAAATCGAATCGCCCTTTTTTTACGAAGGTTGGGCTTATTATGCCGAGTCACTCTTGACCGAATACGGTTATGTTGACAGCCCCATGGAACGTTTGGTTGATTACAAGCGAAGACTTTGGCGTTCCGCGCGATGTCAAATAGACGTTGGTCTCCCAATGGGTGCACTTGATCGAGAAGATGCCATAAGGGTGTTAACCGCGACCGGATTTACGCAAGAAGAGGCCAAGAGGCAAATATATCGTTTTCAGTTGAATCCGGGTTATCAATTATGTTACAGCTTAGGTCGATATGAGATTGTAAAATTGAAAGAGGCCTACGGTACTCGGATGGGAAGAGAGCGGTTTCACACTCACTTATTAGAAGGGGGGGAACTGCCATTTCATTTGATCGGAAAAAGACTGGAGGCTTTGTATCCAAGTGATGCAACAAACAGACAGCGATCAGGAAATAAGGATTAGGAATTGAAAAATTTTATTGGATACCACTCCGAATGGAATCTCGGCAGCCCCGGCGGCTGGGATTATCAGCGCGTTACCCAAGTCATAGGCAAGGTTGTCTGGCAAAGGCTCAATGAAATTCGTCCCATTGAAGTGGAATTGGACTTTGATCACCCACTGCTGTATCCAATAGATGGGTTTGTGGAGATGCTTGTCGAGGCCCATCGGGAACGCGAAGGCGGCAACCCCGGACTCATTGCAGTGGTAGCTGAAGAAGAGACGCTGGAAGACGTAACAGAAAATAAAAACCTGGCCGAACGCCTCAATACTATCGAAGGCATCTCAGGAACGCTGATTCCCCCCCCAGGAGCTGGAGCTGAAGAGTGGACGGGTTTGCTGGAAAGGTCAGCCCGTTTCGATTATTTTTATGGATTTCAACACTGATGTTTTGTTGACTCTGCACCACAAGCACAACTTGAGTCCGGTTTTACAGGCTGTTCGAGAAGGGCGGGTCATCAACCCGCGAGGCACCGAACCTATTAATGTCAAAAGCATGTTCGAAGTTATTACGGGTTCATACAGTAATCGGTTCCACAAAGAGACCATGCAACGGACCCCTTGGACACGTCAGTTCTATTCCCGCAGGACCAACGGGCCAAGGGGTGAAGAAATTGAGGACCTGATCGAGTGGACCAGATCTCACTGGGATCATCTGGTTCTCAAGCCTGAGAGAGGGTACTCCGGTAAGGGGGTACGGGTCGGGGTAGTTAACCATGATCCCGACGAGGCTGTGAATCTGGCATTGAAGCATGGAAACTATATCGTCCAGGAGAAAATCCCCCTCTCGTTGTGGGCGGAGGAGATTCCCACGGTGGAAAAAGAACATGTCAGATTGGAGTGCTATCAGACTGACTTCCGCTGCCTGATGGGGCCGAAAGGATTGTTCGGCTTTTTGGTACGGTTTGGCGGAGTACCAACGAATGTGGGGAGCGGCGGAGGAGTGCAACCATTGGCCATCCTTCACTCGGGCGTGAGCGTCCGGGAGGCGGTGAACCGGATCAATGAGGCCATTTTGAGCATGGAATACGGCGATCTGTCTCAAGTTGTCGCAATGCAGAAAAAAATGGCCATGGAGTATAACTTCACCTATCTGCTCGGTCCAATCAAGATCGCCTTGAGGCCGAGAGTGATCACCGCGCTCCAACTCGATGCTTTGAAAAGCTATTGTGCAAAATTATGGTCGGATTGCTTAACATTGGAGAAGATGTGGTTGTCCGGCGAGCTGGATGAGATCGTCAAGATTGATGAAGAGGAGCTTGAAATCGCACATTTGCAGCCCTGGGGCGGTTCCCCGTCAATCATTGCCTCAGACGGATTATTCAGCTTTGGGGCTGATCCGGAGGCATCATGAACATCAAAGTCGATCCCGACTGGTGGAAAACCATGTTCGATGAAGTCTATCTCCTCACGGACGCTCGTTCGGTTTGCGACGAGAAGATCACTCGCCGGGAAGTGGACGTTATCTGCGAATTGCTCCCGGTCCGTCTCGACCACAAGATTTTAGATCTCTGCGGCGGACACGGACGCCACAGTTTCGAACTGTGCGCGCGGGGTTTTACGAAATGTACTGTACTTGACCATTCACAATATCTCATTGATTTTGCGAGGGGACGAGCCGCCGAGTGCAATTACCCTATGGATTTCATCTGTTCTGATGCCAGAAATACGGAACTTCCATCCGAAAGCTTCGACTATGTGCTCATCATGGGGAATTCCCTGGGTTACATACAAGACCCCGCTGCTGACAGCCAAATCCTGGCAGAATCGTTCCGTGTGCTGAATTCGGGCGGCTGGCTGTTGGTTGATATAACCGACGGAACGGCAGTTAAAACTTCTTTTAACTCCAATGCATGGCATGAGATTGGCGGGGATACCGTAATCTGTCGACAGCGCGAAATTCAAGAAAACACGATACATCCTCGCGAAATGGTCCTGAGCAAGCAAAAGGGTTTGATCCGCGACCAAACTTACGCCATTCGCCTTTATAACTCACAAAACCTCAAAGCCCTTCTTGAAAAGGCTGGGTTTAAGCGAGTCAAAGTCCTCAACGACTTTTCGCCCCACCGATCCAAGGGCGATTATGGCTTCATGAACCGTCGCATGATCGCCACAGGCCAAAAGCTTTAATCGAACCTTCACTATATTTATAACTGAACATAGAGGGATGAGAGCCATATCGAAATAGTCGAGACAGCACGTCTGATTCCAAGAATGGGCGGATTTGACTCAAGGGCGCCCAAAAGGATGCAAAGTTTTAAAGGATATACGATACTCGATTTTTTAAATTTTGTCTGGAGATTTTGAGCTCAGGTGACAGGGAGTATGATACAGTCAAACACCGAAAAGGAAAAAGGTGTCGAGATTTGTAAATAGAATTATCCACTTTGATCAGCAACATATTGATCAACGATATTACAGTCAAATTGCCGCCAATAATAGATGAATGATGTTGTTGGAGCGGCTCGGATGACTTGTCGTTCTGGCCGCTAAACAACAAGAGGTTTTGCCCGGTGCACCCCCCTTTCGGGAACCAATTAAAGTTTTATTTGCTGACCTAATAGGATAATCCTATTTGTAATTTTTGCCTTATCACAAGGTTTTGAAAAAAGCATATATTGCTAAGATGATCTTGAAACTGGGAGACAGACTATGGCTTCTGCTGTGAATCAAGATGGTTTAACCACGGTCTCGTGTGGGACAAGGAGAAAGGTGGCTTTCTATGCCAAGGCGAGATGACATCGAAAAGGTGATGATTATCGGCTCTGGACCTATCGTTATCGGTCAGGCTTGCGAGTTTGATTATTCTGGAACTCAGGCGTGTAAGGCACTTCGAGGATTGGGTTATACAATCGTTTTGGTAAACTCCAACCCTGCGACCATTATGACCGATCCCGGCATGGCGGATGTGACCTATTTGGAACCGCTCACTATTGAGAGCATGCGAAAAATCATAGAAAAAGAAAGACCTGACGCCATATTGCCGAATTTAGGAGGCCAAACTGGGCTGAACCTTACCGCCGAATTGGCCCGAAGGGGCGTTCTTGAGCAATACGGAGTCAGGATCATAGGGGTAAAGGCGGATGCCATCGAGCGGGGGGAAGATCGCATCGCCTTCAAGGAAACCATGAACCGGCTTGGTATCGAAATGCCCAGAAGCAGTCCAGCTTTCAGCATTGAAGAAGCTGAAGAGATCGCTTCAAACCTTGGTTACCCGGTGGTCATTCGTCCTGCGTACACCCTCGGGGGAACCGGTGGTGGTATGGTCTATAATGTGGAGGAATTGAGAACCGTTGCCAGTCGCGGCATTTCAGCAAGTCTTGTGGGACAGATACTGGTGGAAGAGTCGGTCCTGGGATGGGAAGAGTTAGAATTGGAAGTAGTACGTGATGCCAAAAACCAGATGATCACCGTCTGCTTCATCGAAAATGTCGATGCCATGGGAATCCACACGGGCGATTCCTTTTGTACTGCCCCCATGCTCACCATTGAACCCGATCTGCAAAAGAGACTTCAGAAGTATTCTTATGACATTGTGGAAGCCATTCAGGTGATTGGAGGCACCAATATCCAGTTTGCTCATGACCCTAAAACGGGGCGCGTGGTGGTAATCGAAATCAACCCAAGAACCTCACGGTCTTCCGCCCTTGCTTCCAAAGCCACTGGGTTCCCTATCGCATTCGTTTCCTCGAAGCTGGCAGCAGGACTCACTCTGGATGAGATCCCCTACTGGAGAGAAGGGACCTTGGAAAAGTATACTCCCTGGGGGGACTATGTTGTGGTCAAGTTTGCCCGATGGGCCTTTGAAAAGTTTCAAGAAGCAGAAGATAAGCTCGGAACCCAGATGCGTGCGGTAGGGGAGGTGATGAGCATTGGAAAAACATACAAGGAGGCTTTCCAGAAGTCCATCCGATCCCTGGAAATCGGCAGGTATGGGCTCGGTTTTGCAAAAAATTTTCATGAAAAATCCCTCCAAGAGTTGATGGAACTATTGACTGAACCGTCCAGCGAACTCCAGTTCATTATGTATGAAGCCCTCCGAAAGGGAGCCACTGTGGAATCCATCTACCAAAGGACTTATATTAAGCCCTGGTTCATCCAAGAAATGAAGGAACTTGTAAAATTGGAAGAGGAGATTCTCAGTTGCAAGGGCCAAACGTTGCCCGATGATCTTTTGATCAGTGCTAAAAAGAGCGGGTTTGCAGACCGATATCTTTCTCAGCTTTTGGATATCCCCGAAAAGGATATCCGCGAACGCCGCAAGGCTCTCGGAATGATCCAGGGCTATGAGCCAGTGCCTGTGAGCGGCGTGGAGAATGCAGCTTACTACTTTTCCACCTATAATGCTCCGGACAGTGTGGAGACCAGCGAACGGCGCAAGATCATGGTCCTTGGCGGCGGACCGAACCGCATCGGTCAAGGCATTGAATTTGATTACTGTTGCGTCCATGCTGTCTTTGCTCTTCGGGATGAAGGGTATGAATCCATTATGGTCAACTGCAACCCCGAAACCGTCTCAACAGATTATGATACTTCGGACAAACTCTATTTTGAACCACTCACGGTGGAAGACGTCTTGGCCATCTATGAAAAGGAGCGGTGCGAAGGTGTCGTTGTACAGTTTGGAGGCCAGACGCCGCTTAATATCGCCAATGATCTGACGGAAGCAGGTGTGAAAATAATCGGCACGTCCCCGGAAACCATCGATCTTACTGAAGATCGGGATCGATTTCGTCAGGTGATGAAAAAGCTGGGCATCCCCATGCCTGAGTCCGGCATGGCCAGCACACTGGAAGAAGCCCTCGATGTGGCTGAAACCATTGGTTATCCGCTCATGGTGAGACCATCCTACGTTCTGGGAGGACGTGGGATGGAAGTTGTTCACGATGAGAACATGCTCAGGCACTATGTGGCGGCTGCTGTGGGTGTGACTCCGGATCGGCCTATCCTCATCGACAAATTTCTGGAAAATGCTGTTGAAGTCGAGGCGGACGCTGTCGCCGACGGCACCAACGTGTTCATTCCCGCAGTAATGGAGCATATCGAGCTCGCGGGTGTTCATTCGGGAGATTCCGCCTGTGTGATTCCGCCCATCAGCATTCCTGCCAGGCATCTGGAAACCATTTACAAATACACTCGGATGATAGCGGTGGAACTCGATGTCGTGGGTCTCATGAACATGCAATATGCCATAGCAAATGATATGGTCTACGTCCTTGAAGCCAACCCGCGGGCTTCCCGAACAGTGCCTTTAGTCTCCAAAGTTTGTAACATCCCCATGGCGCGCATCGCCACGCAAATCATGCTGGGGAAAAGGCTTGTCGATCTGGACCTGAAGCATTATTCAATTCCCCACTATGGCGTGAAAGAAGCGGTCTTTCCCTTCAATATGTTCCCCGAAGTGGATCCGGTTCTGGGTCCGGAAATGCGATCCACAGGAGAAGTTTTGGGTATAGCCGATTCTTTCGGGCTCGCTTTTTATAAGGCTCAGGAAGCGACCCAGCAGCAGCTTCCCACTGAAGGAACGGTTCTTATCACCGTCGCAGATAAAGACAAGCCGGCCGCTCTTCAAGTTGCCCGGCTATTCGAAGGCTTGGGTTTTACGATCAAAGCAACTCGGGGAACCTATCAGTTTCTTTTGGAAAATGGGATTCAAACCGAACCCATTGATAAAATGCACGAAGGCCGGCCCAACATTGTGGATGCCATCAAGAACAAGGAAATACAGTTGGTGATTAATACGCCCGTTGGAAGGCTGGGCAAGTATGACGATTCCTACATCCGCAAGGCAGCCATCAAATATAAAGTGCCTTATATCACGACGATAGCTGCAGCTATTGCAACTGCACGGGGAATTGAATCCTTTCATCAAGGGCACAGTGACGTCAAATCGCTTCAGAGCCACCACGCGGATATCAAGTAAATCGTTTTTTGACAGAGTAACAACACGAACGAGATTTCCTTAACTTTTTTGCCCCGTTATCTACTCAAAAAAATTGATTTTCATATTCTGCTTGCTGGAGTACCTTGAGCCTCACATTGGACGCGACAGTATGTCGCTTTGATCCGCGAAATTAAAAGAGGAGGTGACAGTATGAAAAATGCTCAGAGCATGACCATAACCACCCTGGTTGATAATTATGTGACCACCATACTCCCCACCGTGGATTATGCCAGTGGAAGTAAAGAGCGGCTTCTGGCCGAGCATGGGCTTGCATTACTGGTAGAGGTGAAGGACGACGAAGGTGCCCGGCATGTCTTTCTGCTTGATGCCGGCGGCTCACAAACCACCTTTTTATATAACGCAGATCGGATGAAGGTGGATCCCAGGCAGGCTGAGTTTCTGGTGGTCAGCCACGGCCACTGGGACCACACAGGCTCGGTTATTCCCATCATCCAGCGTAGCCGAAAGGAATTGCCCGTTCTGG
Organism: Deltaproteobacteria bacterium; assembly: GCA_019310535.1. Taxonomy (GTDB): domain Bacteria; phylum Desulfobacterota; class JAFDED01; order JAFDED01; family JAFDED01; genus JAFDED01. Next base: position 6,197 of record JAFDED010000079.1, on the reverse strand, counting down.
TTCATCCCGAGGCGTTCCGCGAGCGTTGGAGGTTGTATCCCGACGGCACCAAGGCGGGCCCAAGGCTGCTGGATCGCAGCGCATGGGAGCGGGTGGGGGCCCGGTTGGTCGTGAAACGGGAGGTCGGGGAGTTGTTCCCGGGATGCTTCCTCACCGGAGAGATACCGCGAAACAATCCTTACGAAACAACCCCTGAGTACGCTCGTTACCGCAAGGGGGACGAGCTGGTTCACGATGATATCCCTGACGACCAGGCTGTTGTGGTGATTCTCAGGGACCGAGGGCTGGTGATCCTGACGGGCTGTGCCCACTCAGGCATTGTCAACACCATGCATTATGCGAGAACAGTAACGGGAATTGATCGGATCTGGGCGGTGATGGGAGGATTTCACCTGGGCGAGGCAAGTCAGGAGCGCATGGACTGGACCATAAAAGAGCTTAAGGCTGCAACGCCGCGATTCGTGATCCCCACCCATTGCACGGGCTTCTATGCCCAAGCGGCCATGGCCCGCGCAATGCCCGATGCCTATTTCCAAAACACCGTGGGAACTGCAATCCATTTCTCGTGATGTAACCACAGTAACGCGGAAGGCATGGTATTGGATGACCCGCCGTCTGTTGGCATCCTATCCAGGGTGGTCCGGTCGCCGGATATGGTCATTAACGCATTCCATATTCTCCACCATCTGGGAGGCTGTCGAAAATCGCAGGAATTTAACCATATTGATCGGGCAACTTGTTGATTTTACAAGGACCGAATTCATGTAAACTCCGTTTATCGACACCCTCCTGGGTGAGAGGGCCATGGTGAGGAGGATGAATTCTCAGGTCTCATTCTATGTTTAATCGTCCTTTCGCGGGAATCACTTGATCTGTCACTTTGTCTTTGCTGTATTGTTAAGCCAGTCAATTTCAGGAGTTACCTTAGGTTCAACGGTAACGTTGAGATACTAGAAAAAGAAGGATTTCGTAAATTATCTAAAGATTTTCCGTTGGCAATAATTCAGTGTCCTATTGACTTTCTTGTACCCCTTGTCGTGAGCGTCCCGGAGAAAGCCAAGGATATACTTGCTCTCTTTAGAGAATGGGGGATAAATCGTTTTTCTGTTAGCTGGAAGACACCAAATTTACAAAAACTCCTCGATAAATTAGATACATGGGGATTTGAAGTCAATCTCTATAATGTGCCCGATCTTGAATCATTCCTAAAGGCTGTCCTCCTTCTTCCAAAATCCATTACATCGGATTTCAATTTTCCCAAATGGCATTACTACGGAAGAGGATCCGGACAAGACCGAAAACATTATGAATATTCACTCAGGCGTTTTCACCAAAACTCATAATGTATTTCAATCAGGCAGCAAGCATCAATCATGCAGGAGTGTCTGCACCCCCCTTATCCCAAGGTGCGTGCGTTCACATATGCAGTAAGGACTGGTTTAAAACCCGCCCCTATCATTCCGCTATAATTTTACAGTACTTGTCATTCAGTTGGCCGCAAATTGGTATTACAGGCTAGGACCCACCTATCGCCTATTGCCACGCCCCTCTCAAAATCCAGTCGCCGGTGTCCATAGAAAGGCTCCAGAGGGCGCTGTAATATTCTCCCTCAAACAAAAGACTCCACAGGGTTAAGCTGCAGCCAGCAAAAAAGTGGCCGGCATTGCTGAAATTCAATGCGCCTTCCCCTCCTCCGGTGGCGATGGTATCGATGCCTAATAAAAGCCAGTTTCCATTGGTCTGGTCCAATTGCCAGATTACTGTATATGCCTGGTTCTGGAAGATGATATTTGCGATGGACATTGTGTAATTGGTGCCATCAAATCCATGCGCCACTGAGACCGTTGAGAAATCCAGCGGGCAACCGACAGTGGTGACCCCCGTGGTTCCGGTGCTGCCGGTGTCGCCGGTATCTCCGGTCGAACCCGTGTCGCCCGTATCGCCCGTGTCTCCGGTTGTACCGGTATCACCAGTATCTCCAGTGGTGCCGGTGTCACCTGTATCTCCGGTTGTACCTGTGTCACCCGTATCCCCAGTGGTGCCGGATCCGTCTCCGAAAATACCGCCTATGCCATCGCCCGTGTCTCCGGTGGTGCCGGTGTCACCGGTCCCCCCGGTATCACCGGTGCCGCCCGTGTCCCCGGTTGTACCGGTATCTCCGGTTACTCCGGTCTGGCCCGTGCATCCGCTGGGTGTGTACTGACTGCATGGGCTTGACCCGCTGCCGGGGCTCAAAGTGAAGTCAAGTGTGATGGAGCATCCCGGCTCAAGAACTACATTCTCAATACAGGCTGAGATGTACCCGTTTTTGCTGGCCGTAACAGTGTAAGTCCCCGCAGGAATCCGCATTTCATAAACCCCAGCACCAGCCCCATCAAAGACGTTCCCGCTACTGCTGAAAGTTGTATAATCCCCAGGTGAAGCCGTAATGGTGGCCGAATCCAGGCCATCGCCGCCCGATTCCGAGACTAAACCGCGCAACACACCCCGGGTGGGAGTCGGGGCGCCGCCGTTGTTGTAAAGGGCCAGAATTTGATCGGAGTTGAATGCAGTTGTGTAGAACTGCACCTCGTCCAGCCATGATTCGGCGAAGAAGAGGTACCCTTCTCCATAGTGATTGTTGGCCCCTATTATGATCGAGTCCAACCCCCCAGCGAACTGGTCGTATGTAGCCCGGGAAGCGAGAAGCTGCCCGTCAGTATAAACGGCGAGACCTGCCGTCTGACTCCACGTGGCGGCCACGTGGTGCCAGGCGCCGTCGGACCAGTCTATGCTCCCGTGGGTGTCGATCCAGTTCATCCCCTCCGCGGGGTTGTTGGTCAGCACCAGTTCACCCGGATAATTACCCGCGCCGGTGTTTCCCGGCCCTTCCCATCGAAGCATGAAATTCAATCCCACTCCTATGGCGAATAACTCGTGTCTCGCGGCATCACCGGCAAAACTGTTGATGGGCTTTACCCAGCAGGCGAACGTTCCTTCGTCTATTGAATAGTTCCCGGCTACACCAAAGATAACGTACGAACCGATACCGAACCGGGCGGCCTGCCCGATTACGCCCGGCCCATAGGTGATGTTGCTGAAATGCGTCGGAAGCTCTCCATAATCATCAGTCAGTTCGCCCTCGAACCGCACCCACAACTGAGGCTCCTGGGCGAGTGATACCTTCTCTCCAAGCAGGCCGCCAACCAGCAGACACATTCCGAACGCCAGGGTCATGCAGCCCGCTCTTATTTTATGTTCCCATCGTGCCCGATTCATTGCAGCCCTCCTTGCACCAGGGATATTAGGCATATGGTATCACCAATAACAAACTATTTTCCCCCTGCGGTTATAAAACAAACAGTTTAAATTCAGGGACCCCTCTTGCCTGGGAGACCAGCATACACATTGGTAAGAAAGATGGATCAATGATATAACAATCCAAATTTTTTACATAATACTATTTTCAGAACGAAATTGCAATAGTTTCATAATTTCATAAAATGAATTGAAAAATCCGGTAGTTTATCAAAAAAACAGGGAAGATAGTGCAATTTCCCTTCCACGTCAAAGATCGAGGCTGATATTTTCATGCTCTAAAAGCAGAGATGGGGAGCAAGGCCCTAAGGAGGAAAACAACGATGAGCGGAAACATTAATCGTTATCACTAGCTTCAAAATACGGAATTGGAGGGTCATCACAAAAAAAGGGGGAATATATTTCCCCCAAGCCAAACATCAGAACCAGATACCATGTCAAGTTTTACAAAATAGATCGTACTCACGGAGTACCGCCAATCTTTTGCGAATACTCTCCGGCGAACGCTGTAGCCTCAAAGCAAGTTCTTTCCGTTCCCCCGGAAATGTCAGAATGATCAGATCTTCGGAGAGAGTCCAGTTCTTACCTGTCGAAATTTTCTTTTGAAAACGAGGAATGCTTCGGAGAACTTTGAGCTCATCAGAGCACAATTTTTGAACCCGTGCATAGACCTCTTTAATTGTGTCGATGCGGTTATCCTTCCCGGTACGAGAAACTTTTTTGGAGCGCTCCCGACGATGAGACCGCTTGATGGAGGGATATTCAAATTCATCAAGCTCTTTAAAATCATCAATATCATCGATGATGCGAAATCCAAAGGCATCGTTGTAATCGAGCTCCATCCGGGGTATTCTCCTTTCCTTGTCAAGGGGGGGATCGATTTTGTCCGAGATGGGTACCCTCTGGGCACTCCTGCATTTGCTGCAAGCCTATCAAATTATACGTAATGCCTTTTTATACGGTTACATATTAACACTATTTATTCCATCACGCAATAAAATTTTTCTTTAATTATAATGACTCAGGGCGGATGCGCCCTGCCCTTGAGCTTGCCTTGACTTCTTTCGTTGGATGACGTATATGCTTGCCAAACGAGTTAAAAGCAATGTATAAATTTTAAACATTCTCCGACCAGAGGTCATAATTCTGATTGACATGACCCGGAATCAATCTCTCTATGGATAAGACAAAGTGAAAAAAAGGCCGGCCGCATTTCTTGACAGAGATGGTGTGATTATTCGGGACAGTAATTATCTCAGCCACCCAGGAGGTCTGAAAATCTATCCCAATGCTGTCGAGGCTGTCCGGCTTTTAAACAGGCATGGATTTCACGTCATTCTCATCACCAACCAATCGGGTGTTGCACGGGGCTTCCTGTCCATCCAGATGCTTGAGGAAATCCATGCCGCTATCCGCGATTTAATGATCAAAAACCTTGCAGTCATAGATGAAATCTATTATTGCCCGCACCATCCAGAATTCGGCCCACCCCACCTTCGAGTCCAATGTGCCTGCCGAAAACCCGCAATCGGGATGATCAATAATGCCTTAAAAGACTTCCGCATCGACATTGAGCATAGTTTTGTTATGGGCGACCAATGGAGGGATATGAAACTGGCGCTGAACGCAGGTATTGTCGGCGTGATGGTCCGTACAGGTCACGGACGCGAGGAGGTCTGCAACCATATTCCGGCTTTTACCCGTCTGATGAAAGGATTCCATATCGCGAATCATGCTCTGGAGGGAGTGCGTTGGATTCTGAAACGGCGTTAGTGGCACACCCTTCGACACTCCAAAAATCAGATGGATAATCTTACAATCTTAACAATATAATTTTATCGGGCTGTTATCGAGAAAATCTCTACCCGTACATTTGTTAGTAATACTTCTGATAATCACCACTGATTATACGCTCCCACCATGCTCGGTTAGCCATATACCACTCCACCGTGCGGGCGATCCCTTTCTCAAACTTCCATTCTGGAATCCATCCCAGCTCACGCTGTATTTTTGAGGCATCAATGGCATAGCGTCTGTCATGCCCTGGCCGGTCCTGTACGAAACGGATCAGGCTCTGGGGCTTTCCAAGGAGCTTCAGGATTATTCGCACGATATCCAGATTGGGCTTTTCTGCGTTGCCCCCGATGTTATATACGTCACCCGGTTTTCCCCGAAACAAAACCATCGACAGCGCGGCACAATGGTCCTTCACGTAAATCCAGTCCCGCACGTTCATCCCATCGCCGTAAACCGGAAGTTCCTTGTCCTGCATTGCGTTGAGGATCATCAGAGGGATCAACTTTTCCGGAAACTGGTAGGGACCGTAATTGTTGGAACATCGGGTGATTAAGGTGGGAAATCCGTAGGTTCGATAATATGCCCTCACCAGGAAGTCCGCTCCTGCCTTGCAGGCCGAATAGGGAGAGTTGGGGGCCAGAGGCGTAGATTCAGTAAAACTTCCATCAGGACCAAGCGACCCGTAAACTTCGTCGGTGGAGACCTGAAGGAAGCGCTGCACCCCGGCCTTGCGCGCCTCGTCGAGAAGAACCAGTGTTCCACGGACATTGGTTTCAACGAAAACCTCTGGCCCTGCTATCGAGCGGTCAACATGTGATTCGGCTGCAAGATTAACGACAGCCTCGATCATCTCTTCTCGGATGAGCCCAGCCACAAGCTTATTGTCCTGGATCCGGCCACGGACGAACCGGTAACGAGGATGCCCCTCTATTTCCTTCAAATTTTCCAAATTACCCGCATACGTCAACGCATCGAGATTGACCACGCGCACGTCCGGGTGTTTCTCCACCAAGTAATAAATGAAATTGGCGCCAATGGACCCGGCGCCGCCTGTCACCAAAATACTGTTAACTGCTGTGTTCGACAAGGATTACCCTCCAAGG
>JAFDED010000078.1 GCA_019310535.1 Deltaproteobacteria bacterium | reverse complement strand
TGTCCCCTTTCTGGTTCCCAACCACAACCGTACCGCGATTATTCGCTAATGTTCCGCCGATGGCGGCTGAACGGGGGGTGAATATCACCGTATCGTTGACGAAATTTGCCGCCTGGATGGTGATGGTGTCGGGAAGCGGCCAGTCGTCCTTCACCCTGTAGTCGCCGGCGTCCAGTTGGTTCTGTGTACCCCCATCATCCCGAAACAGTGTGTAGCGATTGTCCTGGGTATTCTGCACGGCGCCCCCGCCGGATGGATTAAAGTAAATTCCATGTTTCTGATTCGTGGAGATGGCGCGCATCTTGGCCAGGTTCATATCCTGCGCTATCTGCCTGGCTGCCTGCCGCAGGCGATAGTTGGGCAGATTGCTCAGGAACATGGGGATGCCGACGGCCATCATGATGACGAACAGGCCGACCACCACCATCATCTCCGTCAAGGTAAACCCTGCCTCCTTTATTCTTGATTCTGTATCCTTAATGCGAAGAAGGTTCATAGCCAGCTCCGTCCACTCTCATTGATTCATCATTTGGATTCGAGGACGCCTCATCAAAAACTCTCTGCCCAGTGCATCGCTCTGTTTGACTGTTTATTGGTCATCTGAGCTCACCTTTTCTCCGCTCAAAGTGAAGATCAGGGTGCATCTGCTCACCCGCGAACCGCCATTGCCCCCACCGGGGTTGTCAGGCCGGCCGCCACCTGGATTATCGGGGCGGCCCCCACCGGGGTTGTCAGGCTGGCCGCCACCTGGATTATCGGGTCGGCCCCCGCCTGGGTTGTCAGGCCGGATGCGCTCGACGGATGCGCTGGTGTCCTGGTCATCGGCATTTTCTCTCCCGCGCTCGCGGCAGTGCCAGGTGTCATGAAACTCCCCACCACCGCTGATAGTGTTGTCCTCTGATGAAAAAGCACCGTCCATGTAAAACCGGAAGGTATGGTGGCAATTCTCGTACCTCCATGTCTGGGCGCCGGCCAGCAAGAATGTGTTGTCCTGGCGCAGCGCGCCCCTGAAGTTGAAGTCCCCCAAGACAACGAGCAGGCTCTGGCCTCGCTGATCCACCATGATAGGGAAAGTCTCGCTGAGAAGCTGGTATCCCCCGCACGAATCGTCGTCCGTTGGTTGTATGGACATGGTGATATTCCATACGCCCGTGTATTCGCCCCCCTCGCCAGCGTTGCTGGCATCTCCACGGACCACCAACTCCAATACATTACTGTCCCAGATGGACTCCTCGATGGTTGGGACGAATGCGCTGACCTGCAAGCAATACGTGCCCTCGCCCGCGTTACTCACCGAAAACGCGGTGGAGGTGCCCACATCAAGACTCATAACACTGATAAAGGGTTCGCACGGTGGAAAACCCGCCTGGATTGAGTAACTCGATGCAAATTGCACCGTTTCCCCGGTAGCATATTGCACCGGGTCCCAGGTCAGGGTCAGGTGCCTGCCGGTAACCCAGGCCATCAGGTCCCCCTCGTCAGTGGAAAACAACTCACCCCACGCCTGCATGGGGACAGCAAGGATAGCCGCTGACAGAACAACATAAAGAAACAGCGAAGCTACTCGTTTCATTTCTCCACCCCTTTCTTTTTCACCCGCAAAAATATCTCATTTTATGTTAAGCAATAAACGTTCCAGCCTGATACGCTGGATGGATTCTATCCGAAAGATCGCATCATTTTATGACTTTAATGCCCAGCATGTGCGGTTTCGCATAACCATCGAACCAAATTAACATCCCTGTAAAAATGGTGCAAATTACATGCGCCACAGGATTACTTTTACCATGAAGCTATTAAATTGTTTAATAGTTTATTAAATCTTTTTAGTATTACCGAGGTAAATCAGCAATCAATTGGTAATATGTAATTGCTCGGGAACACCACGTGCCCTAACCAAGCTATCAAAGATAGTGTTAAGCGGGTGGCCCAGACGACTTGTCGTCCGGATCGCAAAGCGACAAGAAGTTTCGCCTGGTGCACCCCGCGCCCGGGAACCATTAAACGAGCCATGCACTGCCTCTTGCTACTGCGCGGCCTGGACAATAAATTGCGGGCCACCCCGCGGATATCGTGGTAGGGTATACGTTTCAACATTCTTGAATCATGGTTTTCGGTCCAATATTTCCACTCGAAAAGGCTTTTTACAAGGGAGCAATTAGTAAACATTTCTCTGGACTAAGTCGGTAATTCTAAAAAATTTTTTATACTTGTTATTGAATTCCATATTGCTTCATTTTTGCCAGGAGAGACGGGTGGCTTATTTCCAGGAGGCGAGCGGCCCGAGTTCGATTGCCGTCCGTGCGATCGAGAGCCCGCCGGATAAGGTCTGCCTCCACCATGCGGCCGACCCGTTTTACGGACAGTTCTTCTCCCAGGGCCATGCTAAGCGGCACACGAATGGAGCGGCGTCTTTCTATCAACAGGTCTTCCTCTCGGATACGCTCTGAGTCCGCCATGATTATGGCCCGTTCGATGACGTTTTCCAGTTCCCGCACGTTCCCCGGCCAAGGGTACCTGAGCAGGCGTTCCATGGCCATTGGCTCCACCCCGACAACATCTTTGCCCGCCTGGCGGCCGCACTTATCCACGAAGTGCTCTACGAGGGGCGGAATGTCATCAGGGCGCTCCCGCAGGGGAGGCACCTGGATGGGAAAGACATTGAGCCGAAAGAAGAGATCCTCTCTGAAGCGGCCTTCTTTTACCTCCAAAGCCAGGTCCCGTATGGTGGAGGCAACGACCCTCACGTCTATCGGGGTCGTCTTCACACCCCCCACGAGGCGGATTTCCCCTTCCTGCAGCACGCGCAGGAGCTTGACCTGGAGGTTGAGCGGCAGCTCTCCGACCTCGTCCAGGAGGAGGGTTCCCCCGTGGGCCTCCTCGAAGAGACCCTTGCGGGCCGAACGTGCGTCAGTGAAGGCGCCCTTAGTGTGCCCGAACAGCTCGCTTTCCAGCAGGTTTTCCGGTATGGCGCCGCAGTTGACGGCCACAAAGGGCCTGTCCTTACGAACCCCGTTCTGGTGGATGGCGCGCGCCACCAGCTCCTTGCCCGTACCGCTCTCTCCCTGGATGAGGACGGTTGTGCGCAGGTCCGCCACCCGACGGATGGCCTGGACGACGCCGCGAAGACCGGGGCTTCTGGCGATCATGCCCTCCAGGCCGAATTCTTTTTCCACGGTGCGCCGCAGCCGGATGTTCTCGCGCCGGAGCCGCTCGCGCTCCAGCGCCTTTTTGAGGGCCAGCGCCACTTCGCCAGATTTGAAAGGTTTAGATATATAGTCATACGCGCCTCGTTTGACCGCCTCAAGGGCGATATCCACAGAGCCGTATGCCGACATCATGATGACGGTGGTATCGTGTCCTCGCTTCTGTATCTCATCAAGGAGGGCCATTCCGTCCATACCCGGCATCCTTATGTCTGCAAGGACGAAATCGAACGGCTCCGTCTCCATGGCTTCAAGGCCCTTTTGCCCGCTCAGGGCGGTTGTCACGGAATACCCTTCCCGCCGCAGAATGGCCGAAAGCATGTGAAGCATATTCTCTTCGTCATCCACGACCAAAATTTTCAATGCCTTTGCTTCTTCCCGGATTGCCTTTTCCATGACACTTCTATGAAAAGTCATCGTAAAATGAAAAATTAGCACCTACAATGCAAATCTTTAAGAAATTGCCGCTTTTGCAATGATTATCTTGCTGTTTTCATGTTTCGTTGTACATGAGAAGGCATGGCTGTTTTTCAGGAATCCTGGATCTGGCGGAACGAGCCCCACGAGAGGGACAGCACAATAACTGCGCGTGTCCCGTGGTTTTTTTCGCTGTGAAGCGTGAGGGTGCCCCCCATGGATTCCACCAGCCCCATGCACACGGAAAGTCCCAGCCCCGTGCCTTTCCCAGCCTCCTTGGTGGTGAAAAAGGGGTCAAATATCTTATCCATATGTTCCGGAGGTATCCCCGTGCCCGTATCCTGCACCTCTATGATCGCGCTGTCATTTTCCCGTGCGCTTCGAATGGTGATGGAACCCCCGTTGGGCATAGCATCCGCGCTGTTGAGGAGGAGATTGATCAGCACCTGTCGAAGCTTCTCGGCTTCCATGAACGCCAAGGGCAGATCCGACGCCAGGTCAGTGCGTATCTCGATTGCCTTGAAGGCTCGCTGCCCGGCCACGAGGGCGATGATCTCCCGGATCAACTGGTTTACATCCATCTCCGCGGCTTCCTCTGACGATGGCCGCGAAAAGTCCAGAAGGCTCCTGATAATCTGGTTAATGCGAGAGAGTTCCTCCTCCATTCGCTGGAGGTAATCGGAGGCTTCTTCGGACTCCGGAGCGCCGGACTTCAACAAATCCACGTAACCCAGCATGATGCCCAGGGGGTTTCCGATCTCATGGGCCAGACCGGCGGCCAGCCTTCCCACCGAAGCCAACTTTTCCGTACGGACAAGGGTTTCCTGGGCGTTGCGAAGCTCTCTGTTCAGGCGCTGAAGTTCCTCCAGCCTGGCCTGCAAGAGATCTCTGTCCTCCATGATCTTCCCGACCATGGCCTGGAATGATGCGGATAAGCGGACAATCTCGCCGCGCATATGGGGATTGAGTATGGGTTCAAGGGAGGCTTCCTCACCCATGCGCTCGGCGGAGCGGATCATTCTTTTTAAGGGCTTGATTTGAACGCGGTGAAAGAGTATATATCCAACAGCAATGAGGATGGCTGCTGAGAGCAGGGTGTAAAAAAACATCCACCGGGCCAGCCGATTCATCCTGTTTCTGGCGGCAGCGGTTGAGAGGGTGATATGTACCGCTCTGGCCCTGCGGTCTTTGCCTGGCAGTGGCGCCACTATTGTGGCATGATCTCCATGAATGTTCAGGGGGCTCACATGACGGTTCTTCACATTTGCCAGAACCCGCTGGAGTTCCGGTTCCAACAAACGCGTCCCAATGAGGGTCGGCTCGGATGATGCTACAATGCCACCTTTCTCGTCCACCACGTGGACGCTCAAGACACCCAAGGCATGGACCAGTTTTTCCAGCATAAGCCCGAATCGATCCTGGAAAGGCCTGTCTGATCCGAACCCCCACGCTCCTTCCAGGGACATCAGGCGTTCGACCAAGAGCGCCACGTCCTTGCCTCGCTGCGCCTGTTCCTGATAGACAATCGCCCGGAAAAAGATATAGGCGCAGGTGCTGGTGAGACCCACGGCCAACACCACCATCAAGGCCACGACAAGTGCAATCCGCAGGCTCAGCATGGCACGTCATCCGCCCAGGTACCAGTGAATGATCTGCGGTCCTGAAAACAGATAGATCAACCCACCGGCAGAGAGGAATGGCCCATAGGGAATCGCATACTTGGTATCAGCCCGCGCCGCCATCATGGCCACTACTCCCACCACCGCCCCAACGACTGAGCTGACAAAGATGGTGAACAATACCCCCTCCCATCCCAGCACCCCACCCATCATGCCGAGCAGCTTTACGTCCCCCATACCCATCCCCTCTTTACGGGTGAGCCACTCATACCCAAGGGCCACGGCCAGGAGGAGGCCGCTGCCCAGAAGGATACCCAGGAGGGAACTGACCCAATTCACCCGGGGCAGTAAAAAAGAAAGGGCGAATCCTGCGGGAATACCCGGCAGGGATATCACATCGGGTATGATGCGATGTTCCAGATCGATAAAGGTTACCACCACCAAGGCAGCTACGAATACTGCATAGACGAGGAGGCTCGGAGATGCGCCAAAGCGCAGATACAGCAGCGCAAACAAAAAGCCTGTCATACATTCCACCAGGGGATACCGGAGGGATATTGGCCCTTTGCACTGGCGACACTTTCCGCCCAGCACAAGGTAGCTGAGCAGAGGAATATTGTCCAGCGGATGGATGGGCGCATCGCAATGGGGACAGAATGAAGCAGGTAGAATGATCGATCTCTTCCGGGGAATGCGGTAGATGCACACGTTCAGGAAACTCCCGGCTACCAGGCCAAACAAGAAAATCACGCTGGCCCACATCCATTTTGGATCCGCCGTTATCAAACACCACCTCGCCATGAGAAGAAACCAGGAACAAAAAGCCTGACAACCCCGGCCAGGAAAACAATCATGCCAGCCATGGCCATTGCTGCCATGAGGGTGCCGATAATTCCGCGGCGTGCATGTCCTCCCCACATCCCGGCGATTAAAAGAAAGATTCCGAAAATGGTCAATATCCATTCCATGGTCGCTCTCTACAATTGTGGAGAGGTGGTGTCAGTGCTTCCCCTCCGCCTCAGCCTTCTCCCCCGGTGGGAAAGGAAAAAATGTTGAAAGTTTTAGGAAGGGACTCTGGGGGATAACCCTTTTACAAAAGGGTTTCCCCCGGTCTTCAGAAATAAGATAAGGGATTGCCAAATCAGGCCAACCACATTCCCGCCAGCCAGATCGCATAGCATAAGAAGAACAAGCTGCTCCACAGGACAGCCCGTCGTCCCTGAAAGCCTCCTGCGGGGTTGAGACCCTGGAGTATAAAGCCCGCCGATGCGATGATCCAGCCTGCAAACCCCACAGAAGCCGCCACTGCCCACGGCTCCCGCGGCCGCGCAGGAGCCTGAAGAAGAGCCAACCGATCCCGACGACGCTGTTCCTTTGTCTTCACTTTTTCGGAAAAGAGGGGATTTACTTGCTCAGACATTAACAGGGCTATTTTCTGGTTACATCGATCGATCCACTCTCTTCCCGGGACGTAAACGCTGCGACAGGCATAAAAAGCGCCGCGAAGAGCCCGGTATCCGTTCAATGCCTCTTCGGTCCGCCCTGCCTGTTCCGCCTCCACGGAGAGCCGCCACAGGTCTTCCGCCGCGCGAAAGACATAGCCGTTACCCGGCGCGTACCACAATATGGCCCTCTGGAAATACAATGCGGCTTCTTCCCATCTATTTTGCTGCCGGGCATTTACTCCTAGGAGCCATTCCTGCCTTGATTTCCACAGGGCATGCCCCCAGATGATCGCCGCCAGTATCAACCCGCACGCCGCCACGGAAAAGACGATCTTGCGGACATGGCTTGAGTTGAAGGTGACATTCGGTTGGAGATCATTCATCGCAGATTTTTGTTATATTCCATGTCAAACCACATGGCAAAAAAGAGGAGTTGAAGGCCCGATATCACCAGGAATGCCGCAAACAGCGCCGATGTAACGGCCACGCCGTGGCCCATCAATCGATAGATAAAAAGGGTCACCCCGAGCAGAAATCCCACGGGGGTGATCAGCAGGCCCAGCGTGTAGAAAAATACAAGCGGGTGGAAGTCGAGGATCACATATTTGCGAAGCAGGCGTATGAAAAATCCCTTAAGCAGCAGCAGCGAAAGGGTAGGGATCACCTTCCGCAGGCGGATGCCGGATTTCTCCCCGATATTATACACGGGCCGAACCGGAATATCGCGCACCCTGGCATTAATGCAGTTCAGCTTTATGAGTATATCATTGGGCATGCCGTAATGCTTATAGATACGCGTCAAATCAATCTTGCCGAGGGCCTCTGAGGATATGGCCGAATATCCTGTCTGCGAGTCGGCGATGTGCCAGTAGCCAGATGCTATCTTGGTAAGCAGGGAAAGCAGGGCATTCCCCATGTACCTATAATGGGGGATCATTTTCCAGGATTCCCCGGAGAAAAGGCGGTTTCCTTTGGCATAATCGACCTCCCCCCGGGCTATCGGCCTCACGAGGTTCGGCAGGTCAGCCGGATCCATCTGGGCATCTCCCGCCATGACCACCACGATGTCGATTCCCTCCTCCACTGCCCGGGCGTACCCCGAAGCTATGGCGCCTCCCACTCCCTGGTTTTCCGCGTGGCGCAGGAGAAGGATGCGCTTATCGCTCAGGGCATAGCGCTCCACCACCTGGGCAGTGCCGTCCTTGCTCGCGTCGTCCACCACTATGATACGATCCACCATGGAGGGCATGGTCTCAAGGACTCGGCCGATGAGTTTTTCCTCGTTAAAAGCGGGAACGACCACGCCAATTGATTTATCCTCAAACAAAGGCGCCTCCCTACCCTAGCGTTTGACCTGGAGCAAATAGTAAGTTCCCTCCACCCGGACCGGTTCAACGTATTTCTTGAGGAAATAATGTAAATTGCGCTCCTTTTCTGGTTGAAGATTATTATGGAAAAAGTCCAGTGTCAACCGTTTATTTAACAAGATATGAGTAATGCGCTGGCTTTCCAGATATTTCAGGATGTCATCCGCGCTGCAGGAAGAGGCGATGACTCGCCGGAAGCTTTCCCCCGAGAAATAGGTATCGTACACATAATCCCGCTCACAGTAATATCCCCGGTTTCCCATAAAGAGGAAGAGGATCCGTGTATCCTCAGGAAGGTGGGCGTTAGCGTAAGACATGATGCTGTAATCGGGTACACGCCGGCGGATATACTCCTCCCGGGTCTCCTTTCCTCTCACCAGGGGCATTGGGTCCACTTTTCTGAAAAAATCCAGGCAATAGGCTGAGTTTTGGACCATCAGCGCTACCACCAGGAATCCCAATGCCGCCCGCGCCACCGGGTGTCCTTGCAGCAGTCTCCAGAACCGAACCACACCCTGGGCCGCCAGGATGGCTAAAAACGGCACGAGGGGCAGGATGTAACGGACGCGAATATCCCCGCCCCGGAAAAAAACGAACGTCCCGTAGAGCACGCAAAAACCGAACAACAGCCACCGATATCGCGGTCCACCGCGCCAGAGGACGATGGGAAGGAAGACCACCAACGCCGGGCTGAGTACGCCGTCAAAATATCTCGGAACGTCATCCTGCCCCTGAAAAAACATCCGCAGGGGCGCCAGCAATGTTTGCCACCACTGCTCTCCATACATCCATTTCCGATAAAGAAGAGCCCCCGGTACAGGGCCATAGGACACATATTCCGGCCCTCCCAGTACTGACAAAAAAAGTGGATAGAGAGGATTGCCCGTCTGGAGAACATTTTTAATACACCAGGGTAAAAAGAGCATAAGGCTTCCCGCGGTGAAGACCAGGGCATCCCGAAGGGCACTGGCGGAACCGCCGCCCCCGCTCACCCGCAGCCGCACCACGACCGCTGTCAGCAATGGAAGCAATAAGATGCCCGAGTACTTGGTGCCCATGGCGAGCCCGCTTCCCGCTATTGCCAGCAACAACCAGCGCCGCCTGAATCCCTCGCTGTGCCAACGGAGAAGGCTCAGCACAGCCAGTGTGGAGAAAAAAATGAATCCCAAATCCACGTACACCGCCGTTGATAGTTTAACGATAATGGGGGTGGTGAAAAAAAACATACTCCCGAGCCATGCCGCGGTTTCACTGGATTCCCGGCGAAGATGAAAAAAAATAAGGATCGCCGTTCCCAGGCCGAATGACATGTGAATGAATTTGGCCGGAGTTTCCGCGCCCATGCGCAGCACGGCCCAATAGAGCAGATCCAGGTTCATGGGATAATACGAAGGGATCGAGAACGGAAGGTTGTGAAATAGCCCTTTCTTCACATAAAGTTTTGGAATGGCCAAGTGATGAATAAGCGCATCGCGGGAAACCGGAGGGGTGAAGTTCATGATGATCTCGGAGACGGCCACCGTTACTAAAAACGCTAAAACCCCCCATCGAAGCAAAAGATGGGCTTTTGTCGGATGATCGGAATGTTCTTTCTCTTCAGTAAGAAAAATCCTCATCAACCAACTCCATAAAAAAACCGTTCACGGGGCATTCTCAGCGGCGTCACGAGGACGAGCATCCGGGTTCATCTCCCTGAAAAAGAATCCTCAGATTTATGCACACAAACAATGGCACGTCCCGCTCTGTAGGGCGTGCCGTGCCATTGTAAAAAGAATCTTACTTCTCTGTCCTGCAAGCCATCCATGCAGCCACAGGGAATGCGTGGAGCACGGACCCCTTAGACCAACGAAATATCTTTCACCTCCTTTTCAATAATGAATGATGTTTGCCACTTACAAAACCCAAATCGAATGGTAGATAATGTATCTCGCCGTTTCTTTTCTCATCCCTTTCCATCCGATGAGGGTTTATATATCGCCTATTCATTTATGAATTATGAATGAGGCAGTGGATTCGAACGGCCCATATGTAATGTAAGCCTATCGAATCCTTGATTAAGAGGAGGAAAAGAATGAGTTTTTCATTCTGTTTTTATATTAAGCAATGTGTGTGCCAATTCAGTTCATGCAAGGAAGTGCTTCCGATGCGCACGAAAAAATTATTAATTTTTTCATAGCGTTAGATTCTGAAGAAAATGGATTTCCTCGGTTTTCTGCTTGTCCTCTCCTGGGCAAAAAGCCGTGCAGTCTGGTGAATTGCTATATTTTTGGCGTTTTTCGTCTTGGTATTGACAAATTCTGTCACCTTCCAATATTTTTTTCTTACCTACACCTGTTTCTCATGGTTGTGTGGGATCGTTTTTTTCTGTTCACCGACAAAAACGTGAAAAGTCCCGCGCGTATAAAACCAGGATTTTCCCCAATAATTCACACAGATTTATCAAAATGAAAGGGAGGGTGGCCCGGACGACTTGTCGTCCGGGGCGCCTATGAGCTCCGTTACTCCACCCCGGAGCGGGAGGTGATCCCTCAGATCCACAATTACCACTTTTCCCTTTGAAAATTTTGGGGTAACTCCCGGTATAAAACCCGTTGAAATAAAACGCTTAAACTGCTACTATCAGGTCATTAAAAAATTTGTATCGGCTTTATCCTCCGGGGAAATCTCAAATGGGGTTTTTCGAATCAACACAGAACACGAAAGCCGGCTCCTCCCGGGAGAACATGGTCAAGAAGCTGCAGCATTTGATGTTCTTCCGGGTGGTATTTCTCTCTTTCTTCCTGGGGATAACCATCGTATTCCAGTTTTTGGGCATCAAGTCGTTTATCGTTCCCTCGTTGATCCCGATTTACCTGCTGTGCGGAACCACCTTTTTCATCACCATAATCTACGCGATTCTTCTTCACAGGATCAGCCACCTCCAGGCATTTTGCCATGCCCAGATCGGCGTTGACGTGCTCCTGACCACCGCTTTGATTTATGCCACAGGGGGCATTTCCAGCGCTTTCTCATTTATCTATTTTCTCCCCATATTCACTGCCGCCATCCTCCTTTACCGCTGGGGCGCATACATGACCGCCTCACTGAGCAGCATTCTATATGGTGCAATTATAGATTTCGAATATTTCGGGTATATCCAGCCCATCCACAGTTCGCTGGTCGGTCCACTGGAATACGGCAGAGGGTACGTCTTCTACATGCTGTCCGTCAACATTACCGCGTTTTACCTGGTGGCCTACTTGAGCAGTTACCTCTCCGAGAAAGAAAAGACCACTGGACGAGAACTCATCCGAAAGGAGATTGACTACAAAGACCTGGCCACTCTGAACACCAACATCGTCCAGAGCATGCACAGCGGCCTCATCACAATCGACACAGAACGCAGAATTGTCTTTCTGAACAAGGCCGGTGAGAAGATCCTGGGGATTTCAATGGATAAGACCCTCGGACATCGTATAGAGGAATTTTTCCCTTCCATACAATGTTCTCCAGATGCCAACACAGGATCGAACGGACTGTCTTCGCGACTGGAGTATGCCTACACTCGCCATACAGGCGAGCAGGTCTATCTGGGATTCTCCATATCGAATCTGTTCAACGCCAACGGGGATGAGATAGGAAACATAATTATTTTTCAGGACCTTACCATCTTGAAGCAGATGGAAGAGAGTGTCAAGCATTCCGAGCGCATGGCCGCCGCGGGGCAACTGGCTGCAGGAATGGCCCACGAAATCCGAAACCCCCTTGCAGCCATCACCGGTTCCATAGAAATGCTCGCTCGCCAGTCCGCTCTCACTGCGAGTGAACGTCGGCTTATGGATATTGTTTGTCAGGAATCGGACCGTCTGAACTCGCTCATTACCAACTTCCTTTGCTTCGCACGCCCCGATAGAGTCGATCCAGAACAGATGGACCTGTGCAAGGTGATCGAAGAGGTGCTCGAACTGGTGCAAAAGATGCCCGAGTTTACGGACAACATCCAGATCATCAAACACCTGTCGGCGGACGGAAAAATCTATGCGGATTCGCAACAAATAAAGCAGGTTCTGTGGAACCTTTACGTCAATGCCATTCAGGCCATGCCTGATGGAGGCCGGCTCATTACCTCGTTGAAGCCTGCAAGCGTTTTGGGGGGCATCAAGGGGGTGGCCATCGAGGTCAAGGACACGGGTATGGGAATCGATACTCGGAATCTTCATCGCATTTTTGACCCGTTTTTTACTACCCGCGATTCGGGCTTCGGGCTGGGACTATCGGTGGTACACAGCATAGTTGAAAACCACGGCGGAAGAATCACCGTCCAGGGTACAAAAGGCATGGGAACAACCTTTACCATTATCTTGCCCGTGGGGCGTGCATCAGGGGAAACCAGAATCCATGAACAAAGCTAAAATCCTTGTGGTTGACGACCATCGAAACACCCGGGATATGATTCAGATCTTCCTGAAGGATACTGGGTACGATGCGGCGGTTGCGTCCGATGGAAAAGCGGCGGAGGAAATGCTCGGCAAAGAGCGGTTCGACCTGGTCATTGCGGATATCCGTATGCCCAGGATGGACGGGATGAGCCTTCTGCATCGGATCAAAGAGGCTCAGCCTCACATTCAGGTCATCATCATTACAGCCTTTTCCTCCCGTGAAAGCGCCATGGAGGCTATGAAAGAAGGGGCATATGACTATGTTCCCAAGCCCTTCAAGAGCATGGAGCATCTGGGGGAGGTGGTACGGAACGCCCTGCGCCGCGTGGATCGCTTCCGCCGGGAAGAAGACAGGACGGTGATTCCTGAGGAGGAAAAACCCTCTGACAAAACCGAATTTCCCGGATTCTGCTCCATCGTGGGGCAATCGCCGGAGATGTTGAAGATCTTCGACCTGATTCGCCGCGTTGCCGCCACGCCATCCAACGTCCTGATCACGGGTGAAAGCGGAACGGGCAAAGAGTTGGTCGCGCGGGCCATCCATACCAACAGCCTTCGACGTAAAAAACCCTTTATCCCCATAAGCTGCGGCGGCATACCCGAAACGCTCATGGAGAGCGAGCTTTTCGGACACCGCAAAGGGGCCTTTACCGGCGCCACCATGAACAAGCAGGGCCTGTTTGAGGTGGCCCATCAAGGAACCATATTCCTGGATGAAATCGGCGAACTCACTCATCCCATCCAGGTCAAGCTGCTGCGGGTGGTCCAGGACAAGACCTTCAAAAACCTCGGGGGGACCGAGGACATCCACGTGGATGTGCGCATCATCAGCGCCACCAACAAAATCCTCGAGCAAGAGGTTATCGCCAAACGATTCCGGGAAGACCTGTTCTACCGGCTCGACGTCATCCACGTCCACGTTCCCCCTCTGCGGGAACGCCGTGAGGATATTCCCATTCTGACCCGGTTTTTTCTGGAAAAATACAGGCGGGAACTGGGCAAGGAAATCCACCAGATATCCAGTTACGCCATGGAATTGTTGCTGGACTATCACTTTCCGGGCAATGTCCGGGAGTTGGAAAACATCATAGAGCGCAGCGTAGCCCTGGAGACCTCCAACATCATCCTGCCCGAAAGCCTGGCCATATCAAACCATAAGTTCGGACCGGGTGAGCGTGCCGATACCAATCCCGAAATTCCGCCGACAGGCGTAAATCTGGAGCAGATCATGGAAAATATCGAGCGGGCTTACCTCCTCCAGGCATTAGAGCGGAGCAACGGGGTCAAGAAAAAGGCCGCCGAACTGCTGGGTCTGGACTTCCGCTCCTTCCGTTACAGACTGGAGAAATATGATATCAAGTGATCCGGGTGCTCAGGGTGAATGCGGGTGATTTGTAAAGAGAAAATCGGGTCTATACGCCGTTGTACCTCCTGGCCGCGCAGATGAGAAAGCCGGCGACAGGGAAGGAAGGAGGATATTATGGCCCGGGACGAGCGCCAGCAACCGGTGCTTGACATACTCCAGGAACTTCGCGGGCTGGAGCCGCTGAAGCAACTGTTCTGGTCCGAACTCAGCTACCAGCGCGTCAACCAGCCACTATCCCGACGAGGGTGGACAGATGCGGCGCATGATGCCCTGGCGGAGGACCCGATTTTATTCGCCGCCCACAATGACTTTCATATACTCCTTTTACGCCTCGCATCAGAGAAGCTCCTTTTAGGCCCGGAGAGGCCTGTTGTCTCACGCCTCCTGCAGGATCATCCTTACTCATTATTTGTTTTTTCCAACTCTTCACAGGACCGCTGGCACTTCCTTAACGTAAAGTACGACGGACAAAAAGAGAGACGCCGCCTGTTCCGCCGCATCACCGTGGGCCCGGAGGAGAGGCTGCGCACCGCCTCCGAGCGGCTGGCCATGCTGGACGTGGCGGAAAATACGGAATGGATCCAGGCCCTGCGCCGTCCGCTCGGTGTCAACGATATCCAGCAGCGCCACGACGAGGCGTTCGATGTTGAGGCAGTTACCAGGCAATTCTTCAGGGATTATAACGAGGCATTTGAAAACCTTGAGGCTGACCTGCAACGCCAAACCGGTGACCGCACCTGGGCCCACGAATATGCTCTTCTGTTCCTGAACCGTCTCATGTTCCTTTACTTTGTCCAGCGCAAGGGCTGGCTGGGCGATGAGAGAGAGTTCTTGCGCTTTTTCTGGAAAAGCTACAAAGAATCGGGACAACCGCAGGATTCGTTCTATGACCGCTGGCTCAGGGTGCTTTTTTTCGAGGCATTCGACAAAAAACCCCCCAGAGGATATCGCCACTTCCCCGACGGCATCAAAAAGGCTCTGGTGCTTGCCCCATACCTGAACGGTGGACTTTTTCGGGAAAACGAACTGGACCGCAGGTCAGGTTACAACGTGACAGATTCCTCCTTTGACCGATGCTTCCGGTTCATGGAGCATTACAACTTTACCATAGCCGAGGACAGCCCGCTTGACCAGGAAGTGGCCGTAGACCCGGAGATGATCGGCAAGGTTTATGAAAGCCTTGTCAATGTACCCGCGGAGGCAGACACGCGAGGGGATGCAGGCATCTTCTACACACCGCGAACCGAAATCGATCTGATGTGCCGCCTGGCCCTGGTGGACCACCTGGCCAACCACCTCGGCCAAAAAAATAAAGACGTGCTCTCTGAGGCCGTGTTCGCGCTGGAGCCTGAGGAGAAGGAAGCAGCCGACGGAGCGCTGGCCCGGGCGAACCTCTGGCCCGCTCTGTCTCAACTCCTGCAAGAGATCGCCGTCCTGGACCCGGCGTGCGGCTCAGGCTCGTTCCTGGTAGGAATGCTCGGCATCCTGGACGACCTGGGGAGACGTGCCGCCACGGCCTTGCTCAAGGGTGTTGAAAAAAGCTACGAACGCAAAAAACGCATCATCGGCCAGAATCTCTACGGCGTGGACGTGATGGAATGGGCCTGCCGCGTGGCCGAACTCAGGCTGTGGCTGGCCCTCATCATCGACGCCGATTTCGCCCGGGAGGAACTCTGTCTCCGGCGCGAGCCCCTTCTTCCCAACTTCACCTTCAAGATTCGCCCCGGAGACAGCCTCGTACAGGAGCTCGGAGGCATTAACCTGAGACACATCGGCAGTTCTCAGGAAATCTCGCGTCCTCTCAAGGCCCGCATTACCAGGCTCAAGAACGAAAAACAAAAATTTTACCACAACGACCCCTCGTGCCTGTTCAACTCACAACTGGAGGTCATACTGGAGGAGCAGAGGCTCTTCCGGGAAATCCTTGACTACCGAAACAAGAGCATTCTTGATGAGATGTATTCCCTGCGCCGAAAGATCGAAGACCCTGAGAAGCGTCAGTTAAGGCTGGACGGCACCATTGAGGGCCGCACGCGCCGGATGGAACTGGAAGCGGCCGGGTGGAAAAAGCGGGTTGAAGAGCTGGCCGATGAACTGGAGCGTGTTATTCGTGCCAGCGAAGCCCTGAGACCTGACAAACCCGCTCCCTTCGCGTGGGACATAGCCTTTGTGGAAATCTTCGGCGGCGAAAAGAGAGGGTTCGACATCGTCATAGGCAACCCGCCCTACGTCCGTCAGGAGAACATCTCCGAGCCTCATATGCCGCGCAAGGAGGTGACCGCAGTCAATAAGAAAGCATACAAGGAGAAGCTTATCCGCTCGGTCTATCAGGCGTATCCCCGGTTTTTCGGGTACAACGCCAGGAAGGACACTGCCGAACACAAGATCGACGCCAAAAGCGACCTCTATATATACTTTTACTTCCACGGCCTCTCATTGCTGAACCCGAAAGGCTCCTTTTGCTTTATCACGTCCAATTCCTGGCTTGACGTGGGCTACGGGAAAAATTTGCAGGAGTTTCTGCTCAAGCACTGCCACCTCAAGATGGTGCTGGACAACCAGGCCAGGCGCTCCTTCGCCGCGGCCGACGTGAATACGGTCATCGTGCTCATCTCTCCGCCGGACCATACCCGTGCGTGCGGGCTTGATCAAACGGCGCGCTTCGTGATGTTCAAGGTTCCTTTCGAGCAGACCCTTTCGCCGGTGATATTCGAGGAGATCGAGGCGGCCGCGGACCGCAGAACCAAGCCGGAATACCGGGTCTTCCCCATCGGCCAGAGGACGCTGCTGGAGGACGGGTGCGAAATACCAAAGGACGAGGGCGGTGCTTCGGCAAAAGGCCCCCTCATCAAGGTCAGCCGCTACATCGGCAACAAATGGGGCGGGAAGTACCTGCGCGCCCCGGACATCTATTGGACGATCCTGGAAAAGGGGAAGGACAAATTGGTCCGCCTGGGCGACATCGCCGAGGTGCGGTTCGGCATTAAAACCGGCGCCAACGAGTTCTTCTACCTGAACGAGGCGCGAATTCGGGAGTGGGGGATCGAGGAGGAGTTTTTGAGGCCGGTGATTGTCAGTCCACGAGAATGTGATTCTGTTGAAGTAGAATTGCGCAATCTATGCTTCAAAGCATTCATTTGTCATAAAGATTTTCACCAATTAAGGGGAACAGCAGCTCTAGATTATATTCGATGGGGAGAAAAGCAAGGATATCATCTTCGACCGAGCTTACGCCATAAGTCGAAATGGTATGATTTTCCTGAAAAGGATTGGGCAAAAGTACTTTGGCCTATGATACATAACAATAGGCTAACTGTTCCATGGAACCCAAACAGAGTAGCAGTAGATCATAATTTATTTGAAATCTTTGGTTTCGACGATGATCTCTTGTGGGGAAGCCTTGCTTGGAGTGCACAAATATTGTTTAGAGAGCTTCATGGACGTTCAAACCTTGGCCAGGGTGCTTTAAAAACAGAAGGCATCGATATAAAAACACTTAATATCTTGCGATTTAAAACTGAAGATATTGTTGCTGGAATAAAATTTGCCCGAGTCTCATTGTCAAAAAGGAAGATTGGTACAGTAGAATATGAATCCATGACTCTTGATCGTCGCTCCTTAGATGACATTTTTTTCGACGCCCTCGGCCTTACGCAGGGCGAGCGGGACGCGGTGTACGAGGCCGTGATCAACCTGGTGGAGGCGCGGCTCGGGAAGGCCCGCAGCCTCAGGCCGCGGGATATTTGATAAACGAATGCAATGCAGGGGCGGTTCGCATGGTTCACGAACCGCTTCCCACATTTCCACCATGGTCAAACACAAACCATTGGGGCGTCTGGTCGGGGCGTTCAAAACGGTTTCCACAAAACGTATTAACGAATTTCGCGGAACACCCGGTATTCCCGTCTGGCAGCGCAACTACTACGGGCATGTCATCCGAAACGATCAAGAACTGGACCTGATACGGGAACATGTTGCCAGCAACCCCTTGCAATGGGCGATGGACCGGGAAAATCCTGAGAATACCGGCCGGCACCAGGTGGATGTATGGTTGTATAAGGAGGCGTGAATGCCCACCCACGACATCATAGACAACCGCGACGAGAGGCTTGCGGACAGCATCAACCGCATCCTCACCTCCACCGAGTCCGCCCGTTTCGCTGTAGGATATTTTTTTCTGTCAGGCCTGGAGTGCATCGCGGATAAAATGGCCGACGTGAAGGAGCTGCGGCTGCTCATCGGCAACACCGCCAACCGCGAGACTCTTGAACAACTGGCTGAAGGTTACCGAAGGTTGGAGCTTGTGGCCGAGGCCGCGGAGGCCCAGACCTACCCAAAACGCTCTGAAGCCAGGCGGATGACGGCGGAGACCTCCGAGAACATCCGCACCGGCATGGAACTCATGGACCAGACTGACGAGGGCGAGGCCCTGGTCAAGACGCTGGTCAGAATGATCGAGGAGAAGCGGCTCAAGGTCCGGGTCTACACCAAGGGCAGAATGCACGCCAAGGCATACATTTTCGATTATACGCCCGACGGACGTTATGAGAAAGGGATTGCCATCGTGGGATCGTCCAATCTCACGCTGGCCGGGGTGACCCACAATACGGAGCTCAACGTGGTCGTCCACGGCAACGACAACCATGCCGAGCTGGTGCGCTGGTTTGAAGAGCTCTGGAAGGAGTCTCAGGAGTTCGATGAAGCCTTGATGCATGAGATGAAGCAGTCCTGGGCCGTTGCGCCGGTCAGACCCTATGACGTTTACATGAAAACCCTCTACACACTGGTCAGGGATCGGCTGGAGGGAGAAGATGGAAGGGAGATCCTCTGGGACGACGAGATAACCAGGCAACTGGCCGACTTCCAGAAGGTGGCCGTCCGGCAGGCGATACAGATGATCGGCAAATATGATGGAGTATTCATTTCCGACGTGGTGGGCCTCGGCAAAAGCTACATCGGCGCGGCCATCGTCAAGCATTTTGAGCGAACGGAACATTCACGCCCCTTGATCATCTGCCCGGCGCCTCTCATAGAGATGTGGGAACGATATAACGAGGTTTACCGACTCAATGCCCGCGTCCTTTCTATGGGGTTCCTGAAAGAGGGCGACGATGGCTCAACCGGCTTCTTAAGAGAGAATGTCCTCTACCGGGACCGAAATTTCGTCCTCATTGACGAGAGTCACAACCTGCGCCATCCGGATACCCAGCGCTACAGAGTGGTACAGGCTTTTCTCGCAACAGGGAGACGCTGCTGTTTTCTCACCGCCACACCGCGCAACAAGAGCGCATGGGATCTCTATAATCAAATAAAGCTCTTCCACCAGGAAGATATGACGGATATACCTGTGGACCCTCCCCATCTGAAACAATATTTCCGGCTCATTGAGAATGGCGATCGGAAACTTCCGGGCCTTCTGGCGAATATACTCATTCGACGCACACGCAACCATATCTTGCGCTGGTATGGGTACGACGCCATAACCCATCAACCCATTGACCCTTCAAAATTTCGGGAATACCTGGACGGCAGGCGGGCATACGTGCTCGTGGGTGGCAAGCACCAGTTTTTCCCGAGACGGGAACTGGAAACCATCGAATACAGCATTGAGGACACCTATCAGGGGCTCTATCAGGAGCTGCGGGGATACCTGGGGAAACCCCGCAAGCGACAATCGGCCATGCCTCACGCGGATGAACTCACTTACGCCCGATATGGGCTGTGGAACTATGTGATAAAGGAGAAGAAGCGACAGGAGCCGTATTCAAGCCTGCACCGCGCGGGGGCCAACCTGAGAGGACTCATGCGCGTGCTTTTGTTCA
>JAFDED010000077.1 GCA_019310535.1 Deltaproteobacteria bacterium | reverse complement strand
CTCATCAATCATTACGAATCTTTAGCTAAGACTATATGAACCGCCGTGTACGGACCCGTATGCACGGTGGTGTGGGAGGGCGAAGGTCGCGAGACCTTCCCCTATCCTGATTTTTCGTGCTCGGTTTTGACTTCGCGCTATTCTCATCTCCAAATACCAATGCCATTATGTTCTGTCGAAAAGAAATATTACGGTATCGCATCAGGATTCGTTGAAACAATGCGGCTGCTAGGACAGATGCTCAGCATGGGAATTGCTACTCTGTTGTTTGCCATATATATTGGCGGAGGCCAAATCACGGCAGAATACTATCCGGCTTTTATAAAAAGCGTGAAAGTTGCTTTTATATTTGCTTCGGAGGTATATTTGCATCAATCTCAAGAGGTAAAATACGTATTAATGGCACAAAAATGACCGCTTCAAAATGAGGAAAAACCTCTTATTTAAAACTCAAGAATTCAAACCTGTGAGGGCCCCAAAGGCGGGGCAACAGATGCGGTAACTCCTATGCGCATTGAAAGCGGAAACAATCATAAATTTACATTTTAACTGAAACTTTATCGATTCTTCATAAAACCTTAACAATGAAAGATTACTTAATAACATAAAAAAATACCGGAGGTTTTTTCGATGCGGTTTCGAAACACTATTACAGAAGCATGACAAACACAAGGAGGTATGAATGAACAGGAAACGTTCTCTGATGATGTTCAGTATGATCCTGGCCGCAGCCAGCTTGTTAATGGCGGGAGAGGCTATGGCGCTAACAAAAGTGGACCCCGGTATTCCGGACTATAAACCGGAGGCCGATGTATCCGGAAACCTGAACGCCGTGGGTTCTGACACCATGATCAACCTGATGACCCTATGGGGTGAAGGGTTTAAAAAATTCCATTCGAATCTCAAATTTCAGATAGAGGGGAAAGGCTCCAGTACTGCTCCGCCCGCCTTGATTGAGGGCACGGCCCAACTCGGCCAGATGTCTCGCAAAATGAAATCCAGCGAGTTGGATAAATTCCAGAAAAAATACGGCTTCAAGCCCGTTTATATTCGTGCCGTCCTTGATGCTATCGCGATTTACGTCAATAAAGACAATCCCGTAAAAGAATTGACGATGCAGCAACTGGATGGCATATTCTCAAAGACCTACAAATCTGGAGGCTCCAATATCGACACATGGGGAAAGGTCGGACTGAAGGGTGATTGGGCCGGCAAACCCATCAGCGTTTACGGCCGCAACTCTGCCTCCGGAACCTATGCATATTTCAAGTCAAAGGCGTTGAAAAAAGGCGACTACAAGGACACCGTGAAGGAACAGCCGGGATCGGCATCCGTGGTGCAGGGCATTACTGAAGACCGGTATGGAATCGGTTACTCCGGGATAGGATATGTGACCTCCGGCGTTAAGACCGTGGCTATCTCCAAAAAGAAAGGGCGACAAGCAGCACTGCCCACTCCTGAGAACATAGCCAGTGGAAAATACCCGCTCCGCCGATACCTCTATATTTACTTCATCAAGGAGCCTAACAAACCTCTGGATCCTATGGTTAAGGAGTTCTTGAGGTTTGTCCTGTCAAAAGAGGGGCAGCGGATAGTGATTAAAAACGGGTTTATTCCTCTTCCTTCCAAAGTTGTTCAAAAGGAACTTGCCAGGCTTAATTAATCCAGCTATTATGAACCCTGGAATTGGGCGGGAGAGAGCACAAGACGCTCTCTCTGATTTTTGTCCTTCACACAGCCAATGGGGCTAATAAACTCTAATGCAAGAAGATCGTGAGAGACGTGTGCGGTTGGTTGATCTGACCGATCGAATCGCAAAATTGGTGATAACCTTTGGCGGCATTTTTATCATTCTGAGCGTCATAGGAATAATTGTATTTATCGGCGCAGGGGCGTTTCCCCTTATCTATAAAGCCAAAGCATTCAAAAGCCAGCAAATAGCTTTCACTCAATCTGATGATGAGACCGTCCTGTTAGTTGGGCAGGATGAACTCCGGGAGGTGGGCTACCTCATCAACAAAGCGGGCCGGATCGAATTCTTCGCACTCCACGCACATCCTTATAAGAAAACAGGGGAGTCACTTATATCTCTAAAGATGAAAGGCCTTGATGAAGGAGAGCGACTTACCGCTTCATCCCAATCCATACTCGGAGATGTCGTCGGATTGGGGACCAGCAACGGCAAGGTCATTATTCTGACAATAGAATTTACCGCACACTTTGAGGACACAAAGCGGACCATAATTCCCCGGCTGGAAGAACTTGAACCAGTGGTGATCGACGAGGAAGAACGGCCTATCCGTCGGCTTTCCATCCAAAAGGACGATGAAAATAATGTGGGGGTCGTCGCCCAGGTGGAGGAACGCGGAATATTTTTTTTCAAGGTCTCTCCCGAAGAAATCGACGAGCCAGATGTTAAGAATCTCGCCGAACGTCTGAATGCGGATATAACTGCCCTGACCATTAATGAGGAGCTCTCTGATGTTGTGGCTGCGGTCGGGAACCGAACTCTGGAGTATTTTGACGTCAGTGACCCGGATGCAATCGAAAAGGTTCAGCGTCTACGCACAACTGAAGATAAGATCTCATCCATGGGGTTTCTTATCGGAGGTGAATCCCTTGTGGTGGGCACCAAGAGCGGCCGTGTGAGCGTTTATTTCAAAGTCCGACAGGACTCGGGCCAGTGGAAATATACCCGCGTGCGGGAGTTCGCTCCCCACTCCGCATCTGTGATAAAGGTGGCCGCATCTCCGCGTAACAAGGGCTTCCTTACCGCCGACGCCAGCGGCCGCGTGAAGCTGCATTACAGCACCACCGGGAAGACCCTGTTCGACGTGGAAGTTCAGAAAGGACCCGTTGTCGCCCTCAACTTTGCTCCTCGGGCGGATGGCTGCCTGAGCGCCGGTGAAGATGGATCAGTGAAAGAGTTTTCCCTACAAAACCGACATCCAGAGGCAACTCTAAAGTCTTTATTCGGGAGAGTATGGTATGAGGGCTACACAAAACCTCAGTTCGTCTGGCAATCTACAGGCATGACCGAGGCGTTTGAATCAAAGCTCTCGTTGATTCCCCTGATATTCGGAACGTTCAAGGGAAGCTTTTACGCCATGATATTCTCGGTTCCCCTGGCAATCATGGCTGCACTTTACCTCAGCCAGTTGGCACCGATACGACTCCGCAATACCATTAAACCCATGGTGGAGTTGATGGCGGCCATGCCCAGCGTGCTGGTGGGCTTTCTGGCAGGGCTATGGCTTGCTCCCCTGGTAGACCGCAATCTGGCGAGTGCCCTGTTAACGATTCCCATCATACCGATAATGGTGATTTTAAGCGCGTCACTCTGGCTCCTTCTCGTACCGCTTAAGTTGCGGGAACAAAGCCGCGGCGGCGTTGAGCTTCTGACATTGCTTGGAATGGTCGTTGTGGCCGGTATCATCGCCTTCTGGGTGGGCAAGCCTCTGGAGAATGCGTTGTTTGGCGGCGACCTTAAGCAGTGGCTTTTCGAGGTTTGGGGAACCCGATACGATCCCAGAAACTGCCTGGTGGTGGGATTCGCCCTGGGATTCGCTGTGATTCCCATTATTTTTACTATCGCCGAGGATGCTATGAGCAATGTTCCAGCCTCTATGGTCTCTGCATCTTTGGCCCTGGGGGCGAGCCGCTGGCAGACTGCATGGAACGTGGTTCTGCCCGCCGCCGCTCCCGGGTTATTTGCGGCAGTCATGCTTGGTCTGGGGCGGGCTGTTGGCGAGACAATGATTGTGCTCATGGCCACAGGAAATACGCCGATCCTGGATATGTCGATCTTCAACGGCATGCGCACTATGTCTGCGTGCATCGCTGTGGAAATCCCGGAAGCTCCCCGGGGAGAAACCCTTTATCGCATTCTCTTTTTGACAGGCTTTCTACTGTTCTGCTTCACGTTTGTCATCAACACAGCGGCGGAGATGATCGGACGGCACTTGAGGAAAAAATATGGCCGATTCTGAAAACACGACTTTTAAAGTTTCATTTCCAGACATTCCTGCATTTAAGAAACAAGGCATTCCCTTTATTTGGCTCACCGGGATGGCCCTGGCAGTGGTTATCCTGATGATCGCCGGGATGATCACCTTGGTTCTTGTCAAAGGCTTGACCCATTTCTGGCCCGCAGACCTGTGGCTCATACAAACAAAAAGCGGCGAAAGCTTCTTCGGTATCTTTCAACAGCATGAATCTATCCCGGAAAGCTCATCAGGGCAGAAAGAAAAAGCGCCAACCCGATCCCTTTTCCAGATAGGAGGCAGGGATATCTACGGGCTGGACTTTCGCTGGTTCGATGACACCGAACTGGTGCAGAGAGTTCGCCCACGCGATGCAATGGTCATCGAACGGATGGAGTACGGAAAGCTTTTTGGAACATTAATGGAAGTGAGAGATCAGAACAACCGGAGCATTGCCGGAAGCGGTGTTCCAGGGTCGGTCCATCTGGAGAAGATCATCAGCAGTAAAAAGAGAATACGGGGTTCAATCCGGGTGATGCTGGCCGACGGAAAAACAACCAAGGAACTCCGGTTTAACCAGATCGTGAGGGTTTACCGTCCCAACGCTATGACCGGGTGGGAAAAAATCTCCTTGTATTTGGCTAAGATTTGGGAATTTCTTTCCGCCGATCCCCGGGAGTCCAACACAGAGGGAGGTGTGTTTCCGGCTATTTTCGGCACGGTGATGATGGTGATGATCATGACCGTGGCGGTAGTGCCCTTGGGGGTCCTTGCGGCCCTGTATCTCCACGAGTATGCGAGAGAAGGCTTTGTGGTGCGGCAGGTTCGTTTGGCTGTGAACAATCTGGCAGGCGTTCCTAGCATCGTATTCGGAATGTTCGGGTTGGGCTTTTTCATCTATTTCGTGGGTGCCGGAATTGATCGGCTCTTTTTTTCAGCTCGCCTTCCAACGCCCACGTTCGGCACGGGCGGCATTTTGTGGGCATCGCTGACTCTG
This sequence comes from Deltaproteobacteria bacterium, assembly GCA_019310535.1. GTDB lineage: Bacteria > Desulfobacterota > JAFDED01 > JAFDED01 > JAFDED01 > JAFDED01. The sequence continues at coordinate 27,728 of JAFDED010000077.1, read as the reverse complement.
GCGCTGCTCACGCTGCCCGTTGTCATCGTGGCCACAGAGGAGAGCCTCGCATCGGTTCCCTTGGCCAATCGAGAGGCCGCCCTGGCCCTCTCAGCCACCAAGTTCCAGATGATCCGCCACGTCGTATTGCCCCACGCATCGCCGGGGATCCTTACCGGTATGATCTTGGCCGTCGCCCGCGGGGCCGGGGAGGTTGCGCCCCTGATGATCACCGGTGTGGTCAAGCTTGCTCCCGCCCTGCCCGTGGATCTCACCTTTCCCTTTTTTCACCCGGAACGCAAGTTCATGCATCTGGGATTTCATATCTATGATGTGGGGTTTCAATCTCCCAACGTTGAAGCGGCCAAGCCCATGGTATATACCACTGCCTTACTGCTGTTGCTCATCGTTTTAATCTTAAATGCCGCTGCCATTACTTTGCGCAACCGTCTACGCAAACGTTACCGCGGCGCTGCCTTGTAGTCCAACATGGGGTGACCTAATATGGCTCAGGTTGAGACAATTCCACCACCAACAGCCGCCATCCAGACACTGGACTTGAATTTTTACTATGCAGGGGGACAAATCCACGCTCTCAAGAATATCTCCATCGAAATTCCTTACCGCCGGATTACAGCATTCATCGGTCCTTCAGGGTGCGGAAAATCCACTTTGCTGAGGTGTTTCAACAGGATGAACGATGTATTGCCCGACATTATTGTGCAGGGAAAAGTATTGGTAGATGGAGAAGATATTTATAGAAACCTTATACGCCTGGAAAACCTGCGCAAAAAAGTGGGAATGGTGTTTCAGAAATCCAACCCGTTTCCCATGAGTATTCGCGAAAATATCACCTTCGGGCCCAGGATGGGCGGGATAAAGGATCGACACGTACTGGAAGAAATCATGGAGCGTGCACTCCGGCGTGCCGATCTCTGGCATGAGGTACAGGACAGACTCGAAGCCTCGGCGCTGGACATTTCCGGGGGGCAGCAGCAGCGTCTTTGCATTGCCAGGGCTCTGGCCAATGAACCGGATATCCTGCTTATGGATGAACCGGCATCGGCCCTCGATCCCATCAGCACCGGCAAAATCGAGGAGACCATTCAGGAATTGAAAAAAGAGTTCACCATCGTCATCGTTACCCACAACATGCAGCAGGCATCCCGATGCTCGGACCGGACTGCATTTTTCTACCTGGGGGAATTGATTGAGGTCGGCCCGACCGAGGAGATATTTTTAAACCCCAAGCGGCGGGAGACCGAGGATTATGTCACGGGCAAATTCGGGTGATCCCAATGAATGTCCTGGTGGGGAGAAAGCCCAACCCGATAAGCGTAAAAATAAGGGAGGCGCATATGAAAAAAAGTCATATTGATTCCCACTTTGATCGGTTCCTTCTTGAGATCAGGGAAAAGCTTCTCACAATGGCCGCAAGTGTTGAAAAAGCCATATACGATGCCATCCGCGCACTGGTGGAAAGAGATTCTGATCTGGCCCGGCAGGTTATTCAAGGGGACAAAGACATAGACGCTCAGGAGGTGGCACTGGAGGAACGATGTATCCGTCTTCTCGCCATGCGGCAACCCATGGCCAGTGATCTGCGCTTTGTGGCAACGGCCATCAAAATTAACGCTGACCTAGAGCGTATTGCCGACAACGCGGTCAACATCGCCGAGCGGGCGCTGGAGCTCAACCAAGAGCCGATGCTGAAGCCTTACATCGACATTCCGCGAATGTCTGACACCGCCAGATCCATGCTAAGGGATACCCTGGACGCATTCGTTAATCAGGATGCTGATATGGCCATCGAAGTCATCAAAACGGACGAAGTCGTGGACGATCTTAATTCCCAGATTTTTCGAGAATTGCTCACCTTTATGATGGAGGATCCCCACACCATTCCCCGTGCCATCCGCATCATGTTCGTGTCAAAGTACCTTGAACGTATAGCTGACCATGCCACCAACATAGCGGAAATGGTTGTTTTCATGGCCACGGGCCGAAGCGTCCGCCATGAGTTGTAGGAGGCCTGCGCAGATAACAGTAATAAAAACAGGACCGCGGTCTCCAGTCTCGTTTGTCAGCAGCATCCAGCCGCCAGCGAACTTTCATATCGCTCCTTGGAAATGAGGCTTCCAAAGCTGAGCGTCAAGCCATGAGACGGGTGAAGGTCTTTCCTGCTCGAGAATCTGTTCAAAATCGAGGATTCACATGATGCATGATCCTGCTTTTTTTTGTCATATTGGAAGCAATATGGGTGTAAAACTAGAGTTTGGGATATGTAAGTGGATTTTTAGCCCATTTTTGCCTGATTCTAAAATGGGTCCATAAAATCAACTCCTCAACTCAAGCGGGACTGTTGTAAAAGCTGACATCATGCAGGCACACGAATTATGATTTTTTTGTTGATATGGCTTTATTTACATGCTATACATGTAAACAGCCATGTACCTCAGGACTACTCAAAGAAAAAACAAAGACGGTTCCATCGTCCAGTACTATCAACTGGCCCACAATGAGCGCCACCCTGTGACCGGAAAGCCCGTTGCCCGGATCATCCACAACTTCGGCAGGGCGGACCGACTGGATCGCGATCATTTCGTCCGGCTGTGCCGCTCTATTGCCAGAGTCTGCGGCCTGCACGTTATCGATCCTTGTGAAGAGAGCGAGAAACCAGAGGGTGATCTCCTGCCGTGACTCCCCAGGGATCTCAAACTCATCCGCACCCTTACCCTGGATACACCATTGGTTATCGAGGCTTTGTGGGACCGATCGGGCATAGGAGAGGCCTTGCGTCATATCTGTAAAGCCAGTGCTCTGAAAGCCCCTTATGAGAGAGCCTTGCTGGCCATGCTGACCAATCGCCTCTGTGAGCCGGAATCCAAACTTGGCATTTGGGATCGATGGCTGCAAAGAAGTATGACGGCAAATGGATCCTTGTGACCAACGATGATACCATCAGCCTTGAAGACGAGGCCTGTGGGTACAAGGGCCTGATGGTCATCGAGCGATGCTTCCGCTCCCTGAAACGGACTCAGATCAAGATGTCTCCCCTGTACCATTGGGTGCCTCGCCGCATTGAGGCCCATGTCAAGATATGCGTTCTCGCCTTGCTGATAGAACGCGTGGCCGAGATAAGCTGCGGGGAGATGTGGAGCAGAATCCGGTGCAAGCTAGACAAACTGCAATTTCAGAATTTCTCACGCCTGGCTACAAGTTCTTCAGGAGAATCGAACTTCCTGCCGATACCCGTAATATACTGAAAACTCAAAATATTCCAGTCCCCAATCTCGTTTTAGGGCAGGAAAAAGTCTAAAAATCCCCCTCAAAAAGTGTAGACACACGCCGATTTTTCTCTATCCCCCTAAATGCGCGTCACAAGGCCCTTTTCACCGATCCGTTAACTTGCCGACCCCAAACTCAGGATCAGGATTGCCCGGATATTCCTCTCATGTTCACATGTATGCCGGCAGAACAAGGACTTTGCGTGGACAGCCTCTTGTCGCTTCGCGACCCAGACGACAAGCCGTCTGGGCCACCCTCCCTTTTCGAAAAATTTCTCCAAAATTCCTTGTTCACTTGCTGATGAATCCAAGGAATTACAATTCAAAGCATTTTGATAAATCTGTGTGAATTATCGGGGAAAGTCCTGAGTCAAATCAACTTGACCATTTTTTTGTGATGATATAAAAGTACTGTACCCTTTGGATGTTTTATCAAAATATCATTTGAAGTTAAGGTGAAGATTTTTTCTCTCATTTGCATCGGGTAATGGAATGAACAACTATTTATGGAAAAACTCCCGGGAGGAGACTGCAATGTCTGGGAAGCATAAAATGGCGGCAAAGCTAGGGCTTGCTCTGGCGATATTCATATTCATAACGTTTATTCTTTGTCCCGGGGTCTCTCAAGCCGAGAGGCAGTGGCAACGGATAAGCGGCGGGTTCCCTCATCAAATGGCAATATGGGGAAACAACCCGAATGACATATTTTCAGTGGGTCTTAATGGAAGTATTCTCCATTTCGACGGCCAGTCATTTATTCTTCAAATGAGCGGAACAACTGAAAATCTTAATGGCGTCTGGGGCAGTTCTTCCACAGACGTATTCGTAGTGGGTGCCAGCGGCACCATCCTGCACTATGACGGCCAATCATGGGGCCGGATGGAGAGCGGAACAGAAGAAGGCCTGTGGGGCGTCTGGGGCAGCTCTTCCACAGACGTATACGCCGTGGGTGATAGCGGCACCATCCTGCACTATGACGGACGATCATGGAACGGGATGGAGAGCTGGACATATAACCGGCTCAACAGCGTATGGGGCACTTCTGCCTCCAATGTTTATGCGGTCGGTACCAGCGGCACCATCCTGCACTATGACGGCCAATCATGGAGCCAGATGAATAGCGGAGCAGACCAAAACCTGTGGGTTATCTGGGGCACTTCTCCCTCCGATGTTTATGTTGCCGGCGACAACGGCACTATCCTTCACTATGGAGGCCGATCATGGAGCGGGATGGAGAGCTGGACAGACAAATTCCTCACAGGTATCTGGGGCACATCTCACTCTGACATTTATGTTGTCGGAGATGATGGCGCCATCCTGCACTATGACGGCCAATCATGGGGACCGGTGGTGAGTGATACCATAAATTGGCTTGAAGCCGTTTGGGGCTCTTCTGACTCCAACGTATATGCCGTGGGTGCCAGCGGCACCATCCTGCACTATAACGGCCAGTCGTGGAGCCGGATGAGCGGGACGGATAACTGGCTCTATGGCATCTGGGGAAGCTCGCCCGCCGATGTCTTTGCCGTTGGCTGGGACGGTATGATCCTGCACTATGAGGGCCAATCATGGAACCGAATGGAGAGCTGGACGGATTTGGCGCTGGTGGCGGTATGGGGCAGCTCTTCCGCCGACGTCTATGCCGTGGGGTGGACTGGTATAATCCTGCACTATGACGGCCATTCATGGCGCCGAATGGTGAGCGGAACAAATGAAGACCTTTATGGCGTCTGGGGCAGTTCGCCCACCGACGTTTACGTTGTTGGTGATAACGGCACTATCCTGCACTATGACGGCCTATCGTGGGGAAGGATAACCGGGGTGAATAATAATCTAAGTGCTGTCTGGGGCAGTTCGCCCACCGACGTATACATCGCGGGCGATAGGACATTACTTCACTATGACGGCCGGTCATGGAACCGAATGACCGGCTTGGACGTCCACTTTACCGGAATTTGGGGCAGCTCGCCCGCCGACGTGTATGTCGTTGGCGACAGCGGCACCATCCTCCACTATAACGGCCAATCATGGGGACAGATGCATAGCTGGACGAACGAACACCTCATGGGCATCTGGGGAAGTTCGCCCACCGATGTTTATGCTGTTGGACACAGCGGCACCATACTTCACTCAGACGGCACATCATGGTCCAGCATGGAAGTCCCTCTCATCACTCAGAATAATAACCTTAATGGTGTTTGGGCAGCCCCGGGCGGTGAGGTGTTTGTAGCCGGAGAAACGGAGAGCATACTCCGATATAGTGAGGCGGCTGATGTAACGCAGTCCCAGGGTTCAGGGCTGGTGGTGAACTTCGACTTCCCCAACGGTTTCACGCCGTCCGTCGGGCAGTTCTTTAACGTAAATGCCTGGATTTACGGTGCACGAGACCGGGAACTGGATTTCTATTTCTGCTTTCAAGCGGAAGACGGAACCTTTTATTTCTTCGCTGACGGGGGTGCCCGTCTGGGCGGCCCCAATCAGGCGCTTCCCTTATACTCCAACCAGCGGATCACCAGCGACCAGAGCGTGTATATGCTTATCTGGCCGGTCATGGTGCCTCATGGCGCGGCAGGGGAGTACCCGCTCTACTTCGCCGTGGCGCGGCCAGACAGTGAGGAAGTCCTCTCCCTGGCCCAGGGTGTGCTGAGAATACAGCAGTGATACAGTTTGCATAACATAAACTTGCACATAATGAGTAAGATGATACGTATGTCTCCAAAGGAGGGAGATCATGTTTGTAAAGTCAAGTTGGTTTTTGAAGCAATGTGAGATATCTAAAATACAATGTGCTGCTATGCGAGTCATGATTGTGCTGCTCGTAATCCTTCAATTCGTTATACTCATCCTTTTTCCCGGGGTTGCTCAAGCCGAGCGGCAGTGGCAACGCATGCGGGGTGGGTTCCCCACACAAAATGCAGTGTGGGGGAGTGGTCCGAATGATATATTTTCTGTTGGCGAAAATGGAGGCATCCTTCATTATGACGGAATATCCTGGAGCCTGCTGCAAAGTGTAACCGCTTCAGACCTTTATGGCATCTGGGGCAGCTTGGCGAACGATGTGTTCGCCGTTGGCGGCAGCGGTACCGTCCTGCACTATGATGGCAATTCATGGAGCGGGATGTATAGTGGGACCGGTTATTGGCTTTATGCCGTCTGGGGCAGCTCACCAAATGATGTTTTCGCCGTTGGTCAATATGGAACCATTCTTCACTTTGACGGGCAAACCTGGTACCCAATGGAAAGCGGGATAGGTACAGATATATATCTATATGGCATCTGGGGCAGTTCGCCCAACGATGTTTTCGCCGTGGGTAATGATGGAACCATTCTTCACTATGACGGCCGATCATGGAGCGGGATTACCAGCGGTACAGACGAGACGCTTAAGGCCATCTGGGGCAGTTCGCCTAACGATGTTTTCGCCGTAGGTTTTCATGGTACCATCCTGCACTATGACGGATATTCGTGGAGTTCGATGGAGAGCGGGACAGACCAATTTCTTTATGCCATCTGGGGCAGCGGGCCTTTCGATATTTTCGCCGCGGGCAACAGGGGTACCATCTTACACTATGATGGCTCATCTTGGCGCCAGATGGAGAGCGGATCAGAAACGGATTTTTATGGTATCTGGGGCAGTTCGTCTTCCGATGTGTTTGCCGAGGGAGAAGAGGGTAACATCCTTCACTACAGCGGCCAATTCTGGGGCCAGATGCACAGTGGGACAGGTGCCCCGCTTTATGCCGTTTGGGGCAGCTCGCCGAACGATGTGTTCGCCGTTGGTCAGTCTGGAACCATTCTTCACTTTGACGGCCAATCATGGCACCGGATGGAGAGCGGGACAAGCAGGTGGCTTAGTGCGGTCTGGGGCAGCGGGCCTACCGATGTTTTCGCCATAGGTTATAGCGGTACTATCCTCCACTATGACGGATATTCGTGGAGTTCGATGGAGAGCGGTAGCGACGCGTGGCTTCATGCCATCTGGGGCAGCTCGCCCACCGACGTATATGCTGCGGATTGGGGGGGAACCATCCTGCACTATGACGGCACATCATGGACCCAGATGTATAGTGGGACAGATGTTCGATTTTTTGGCATCTGGGGCAGTTCGTCTTCCGATGTGTACGCCGTGGGGGAAGGGGGAACCATCCTGCACTATGACGGCACATCATGGACCCAGATGTATAGCGGGACAACGTTGTGGATTCATGCCATCTGGGGCAATTCGCCCACTGACGTGTTCGCTCTTGTAAGTACCGGTGAAATACTTCACTATAATGGTCAAATGTGGAGCCACATGCCCATAGCCGCTATTGCTGGACTTGACAGCATCTGGGGCAGCTCGCCGAACGATGCGTTCGCCGTGGGGGAAGGGGGAGTTATCCTGCATTATGATGGCACCTTCTGGTCAATCGGTGCAGACCCTTCTCTTTCACAATATAATGATCTTACCGGCGTATGGGCAGCATCCAGCGGAGAGGTTTTCGTAGTAGGAGAATCTGAAACCATACTTCGCTACAGTGAGGAGGGTGAGGGAGCAGTGGATCCTTCACAAGCCACCCCGCCCGTACTGAACTTTGAGTTCCCCAACGGTTCCACGCCGTCCGCCGGGCAGTTCTTTAACGTAAATGCCTGGATTTACGGTGCACGAGACCGGGAGCTGGATTTCTATTTCTGCTTTCAAGCGGAAGATGGAACCTTCTATTTTTTTGCTGACGGCGGTTCCAGTCTCGGCGGTCCCAACCAGCCGCTTCCTTTTTACTCCAACCAGCGGATCACCAGCGACCAGAGCGTGTACACTCAGGGTGTGTTTAGGATACAGCCATAATGCGGGCGAGCCGGGTGGCCGAAATACTATGACGATACGCGTATCAGCCGTCAGCGTCAGCATGGACAATGATAAGGATTGAAGATGCGTCTGTTGTGCCTGAACCGTCAAGCCGGGAGACAAGGTGGATCTCAAGGTAATGTATTCAATACTGGGTGCCGCTCCTGAGAGCGAGATACGTAATTGTTAAAGCATTCCTTTTAAAGGACGATTGCATTGCGCGACAGCACTGACAAGTTAGCGCGGGGAGTCCGGATAAATGAATTCTCCCCGCCCTTTGCGGCAAATCGCATGATCCAACACGGGCGAGATGCACCGACCATCTCCCAATCGGCGTATGCAGCCCTCAAAATATTTTTTGTTTCTTTTCGGATTTAGGGTTTGATGTAATATTTTTTTATTGTCCAACCAATGATTTTATGGTACACAACATCGAAACACCATGCTGATGCCGGTTTTATTAAAGAAAGGGGAAATCTGATGCGATACGATTCCTTTGAGGATATCCGACGCTACGCCATTCGGGAAGAGATCAACGCCGCAAGCCTATATCGGATGTTCGCCCAGCGAACGACAGCGGGGACGAAAAAGATGTTCGAAGAGCTGGCTGTCGAAGAAGATGGGCATAAGAACTTCCTTGAGAAGATGGATATGGATGCAGTCCGAAAACACATATTGACGGATGTGCCTGACCTGAAGATCAGCGACTACATGGTGGATGTGAAATACAGCGAGGATATGAACCCACAGGAAGCCATAATGTTTGCCATGAAAAGCGAGGAAATGGCAAAAAAAATGTACATGGACATGGGGAGTATGGTGAGCGACCCAGACACCAAGAAGCTTTTTGCAGTCTTGGCGGAACAGGAGGTGCGCCACAAACTGCGCCTGGAGACCATGTATCAAGAGGAGTTCATGGATAGAGAGTGGTGATACACCCGCTGACCAGACGCAATTGACAAACAGCACCATCCTGACTATAATATAAAATCGAATGGGCGTTATTTGGCCTGAATGCAGGCGGAGAATGAGAGTATGTTAACCACGGCCTGTTGGGGAAGTCGAGTGGTGAGAATGAACACAGTTTCATCGGTGTTGAAGGTATGATGAACCACTGGACCGGGGGCGGCGCCTCCGGCGGTGGCGAGGTGAATCAATGTATGGTTTAAATCCGTTACTCCGGCCCATCACACTCAACTTTCTCTCCTTTTTCTCCACATATCCTCGTAATTATTATTTTGGTTATCGACCGATTTTCATAAAAGCCGGGTTAAACGTAGGGTACTCTCCTTGAACAGGCGTCTCAGGCGTGCCGATTTTATCAGCGGTACCGGCCGGTGTGGATGTGCGTGTGCACTCGAAGGTTGCACGCTGAGCGCGGCGAGCAGAAAGGATGCGCAATGAAGGAAGTCAACGAAGTCGATGCCCGTGGGCTGGCGTGCCCGCAGCCTGTTCTCGAGACCAGGAAGGCTCTTGAGCGTGGGGAGCGAGAACTGGTGGTTCTGGCAGACTCTGTTAGCTCACGGGACAACGTCCTTCGATATGCCGGCAGCATAGGGTGTCGCGTGGACTTCACAGAGGTAAGTCCCGGTCAATTTCGCATCAGCATCCACCGGGATAACGCAACACCTTTGCCTAAAGCCGAGGTTTCATGTCCGGCTCCCGCCCATACCGGCACAGTGATTTACTTTGGCACTGATCAGATGGGCAGGGGTTCACAGGAGCTGGGACGCAAACTCATGGGGGGATTCATCAGGACCTGGATCGACATCGAGCCTCGTCCCTGGCGGATGCTCTTCGTGAATTCAGGCGTCCACCTTACCACAGATGGCTCAGAGGTCCTGGAAGCCATTCAGCTTCTGGAGGAGAGGATGGTGGAGGTCCTCTCTTGCGGCACCTGTCTGGAACACTTCGGCCTCAAGGAGAAGCTCAGGGTAGGGCGGGTAACCAACATGTACGAGATAATCGGTACCCTCAACGCCGCCCACCGGATCATCACACCCGATTGATGTCAGGCGCAACGGGTTATTCAACTGGCTAGGGTTCCTCTAACAGTGAAGGAAGGGGAAATATTATGAGCGATGGAGATAAACAGTTGCAACTCACACAGCATGCACGCGCTTCGGGCTGAGCCTCTAAGATGAGTCCAGGGGACCTGGACCAGATACTATGCGGCATGGATATACCCGCCGATCCCAACGTGCTGGTGGGCGTGGGAGGGGTGGATGACGCCGGGATCTACCGAATCTCTGAGGATATGGCCCTGGTGCAAACCATCGATTACTTTACGCCCATCGTGGATGATCCTCGAACGTTCGGCCAGGTGGCGGCAGCCAATTCGCTGAGCGATATTTATGCCATGGGGGGGCGGCCCATCACCGCCATGAACGTGGTCTGCTTCCCGGCGAAGAAAATGGGAGTTGAAACGCTGCGGGAGATTTTGCGGGGCGGCCTGGATACTCTGAAGGAAGCGGGCGTGGCACTGCTGGGGGGACACAGCGTGGAAGATGAGGAACCCAAATATGGGCTGGCGGTCACCGGAATCATCGACCCGCGCAGAATCCTCACCAAGGCCGGCCTGAGAAAGGGCGACCATATCATCCTTACCAAGCCCCTGGGCACTGGAGTGATCTCCACCGCACTCAAAGGCCGAACGGCAAGTCCAGCAGCCTACGAGGCCTTGGTAAAATCGATGAGGACGCTGAACAGAGCCGCTTCCGAAGCAGCACTGGAGGCGGGAGCCGTGGCCTGCACGGATGTTACCGGATTCGGCCTGCTGGGCCATATGATGGAAATGGCTCGGGCCAGCGCTGTGGGAATCCGGCTTGATACCACTCGCGTCCCTCTGCTGAAGGACGCCATCAAGTGCGCCGGCATGGGGATGGTCCCCGGCGGCACCCGGGCTAACCGCAGCTTTTTCGGCCAAAGGGTGAAAGGCCAGGATCAGATCGATCCGGTACTGTTGGATATCCTCTATGATCCACAGACCTCAGGGGGGCTGCTTATCGCCGTGCCTGATGAAAATGAGCGCTTGCTTTTCAATGCGCTCGCTTGCCGCGACATTACCGCCGCCGCCAGCATTGCCATGGTAGAAGGACTGAAGGAGGGTGGTGGGATAATGCTAAAGTAAAAAATCAGATGTTTAGAAATAACTTTTGATTATTACTCATATTGCTTCTTTTCGAACCTGGCCTCATATATCACGGATGCTTGCCCGCCAGCGCGCAGGGTAGACTCCGCAAACCATACATACCCCGGTAAGTTTTACCACCCCTGAAAAATCTCGGGTGGCGAAGTACACCAAAAAGATATCTATATAAATCCTCTTGTTGCTTTGCAACCCGCACGAGCTGTCGTCCGGGCCACCCGCGGCCATCAGTCTCTCGAGCGAACCATCAACACCGAGGCCGACGCATGATTGGCCACATAATCCGGGAGAGAACCGAAAAGCCATTGACGCAAGGCCCAGTCGTTAGACGCGCCAATAATGATGAGGTCGTGATCGGCAGCGGCGTTGATGATGGCCTGGCCGACATCGGTGTCGATAACGGCGTAGATATCGGCAGTAATGCCGGCCTCGGCGAGGGCATCGCGGACGAATTCTTTGGCCAGACCTTGAAAGAATTCCAGGCTTTCACGATCAAAGTCTGACCGCGCGGCGGAGTAGCCGCGGCCAACCTGAACCGTCATCGCCGTAATAGTTGCCCCCCATTCTCCGGCCAGTTCGTGGGCCACTCTCAGTCCAAGTTTTGAGTGCGGACCGCTGCCGATGGGAACCAGAATGCGGCGGACATCATTCAGACCATTGTCCTTGAGCACCAGTACATTGCGATCTGCAACTTTCAGCACCCCTGCTACATTGGTGCGGTGGGTCCGAGGATCCCGTACCTCCCCGCGCCAGCCCATAAGAATCAGGTCGGGATGTTCCATGTCAGTAATGCTGAGGATGGCCGACGGTACGTTGTGGGCGCACAATGCGTCAGCGCGAGCGCGTATGCCCTGCTCGACGGCGCGTCGCAAGGCAACGTCCAGGAGGGTTTCCTGTTTGGGTCGCATCTGATCAAATTCAATTCGGCACGCTTCCAGCGGCGTCTGCATTGGGACGCTCATAACATGAACCAAGTGCAGGCGCGCCCGGCGCGCCCTGGCTAACGCAGTACCCACAATCATCAGTGATCGCTCCGTCTCGGGATTGGCCAGGGGGACGAGGATGACGGGAAATGCCTCGCGCCGGGCGGCCATATAATCTTCAGCCCTGGCCACGAGCGGCCCGATGACTTTCTGTTGCCATAACGCGTTGGATGCGCCCACTAGTTGCGTCTGCCCGCGCAAGACCAAGACGTACCAGATAAGGGTCCCGGCGATTATTGCTAACCCGATGAGGATCGTCGGTCGGCTGGTGATGCCCATGACGAAAAGGCAGCCCAGCAAACCCATGACAGGCACAAAGGGGTAAAAGGGCGTTCGAAAGGTGGGCCTGTACCAATCCGGGCCCGCGTGCCGCATGACCATGCAGGCCAGAGAAATGAAGGCATAAAGCAGAAGGCTCAGAAAGGCCCCGACCTCTGCGATGAGCTCCAAGTGAGATCCTAAAATCATCAGCAGGATCAGGGTCAATCCACCGGTAACCACGATTGATCGGTAGGGTGTCTTGAATCGAAGGTGGATTTGATTGAACCAGTCGGGCATGAGGCGATCGCGCCCCATGGCGAAGCTGATGCGAGAGGCGGCCATGATGCTGGCATTGGCTGACGAAACGGTGGCAAAAATGCCGCCCAACATCACAAGTGCATAGCCCGTTCGGCCCATGAGCATACGCGCCAGTTCTATAAGCACGGTCTCCCTCATCATGGTGGGATCATCGTAACGGAGCAAGCCTACCACGCAGAACTCCACCGCACAGTAAATAAGGGTCACCACGATGACTGAACCGACCAGCGCCAGCGGCAGGTTGCGGGCGGGATCCTTGATCTCCTCGGAAACCGCGGCAATTTCGGCGAAACCCATGAACGTTATGAACAACACAGGTGTGACCATAAGGAAGCCGGATATGCCGATCTCCGGCGGCACCAGTGGACGCAGATTGTCCATATCCACGTCGAACACCGCGCGCAGGAAAAAGACGAGAAGCACAATAAGGAGCCCTGCCACGATGACGTTTTGGGTGCCGCCGGTCTCTTTGGCACCGATGTAATTGAGCCCGGTCAGCAAAATCGTCATCGTTAAGGCAAGGACAACATGTGATATGCCCACAACATCCGCCACATAGTATCCGAACCCGACCATATAGAAAGCCGACGCAAAAATGAGACTCAGCCACAGGCACCATCCCATAACGGCTCCGAGCATCGGGCCGAAGGCCCGCACCACGAACAGATATCCGCCTCCGGCTAACGGCATACCCGTGGACAGCTCGGCCATACACGTTGCGATCAGAATTGCCACAAGACCGCAAAGAGAAAAAGCAAACACCACTATGGGACCGGCTTTGGCGGCAGCAATGCCGGGCAGCACAAAAATGCCGGCGCAGACCATAGTACCGATCCCAATGGACAGTGCAGCGCCGAGACCCAACTCACGCGCCAGCCTCGTGCCCGTGGTGTCGTTTGGAAAATTGGCTTTGAAATCTACAGCCATTATTCAATCCCTCAGTTGCTGGGCTCAGGTCTGATAAAAGGTTCTGCTCACGCTATTGACTGGTATCATATACAGGAACCCACATCAGCCTGAGATTGATACCCTGCAAAGAAAAAGAATTCATAAAAGCCTGCACATGGCGCACGGGTTTTGCTTTTTCCCTGTTAAGAAATGAACTTTTCCTATGGCACAACGGTTCATGGATTGTCAAGTATTTTTCTGCCGCCATGATTTAGTGATTGTTGCCTCTTATGGTCTCACAGAAAAGATTAATTTCGGGACACTGCACTATTTTCGATTTTTCAGTGTGAAGTAATTATTTGAGTGTATTAATGGAACGGGCGTAGTCGTTTGATCCGCAACTTTGTCGCCCGGAACGACCGCATACCCGTGGTGGTGGCTTTGTTATCCCAAGGCACCGGTGTGAAGTGCTTTCCTCCTTTACGAGGGCTATTTTTTGTAAACGATCCTGTAAATCTCGGAGGCCCTATTGTAGGAGAGCAGGAGTGCGTCGTCAGGCGTAACGAGCACATCCACAGGCCGGCCCCACGCCCATGGATGCTGTTTTGTGTTTATGACTGCGTTTTTGGGCAAATCATTACTCATAACGTTGAATCAAAATCGATTTACAATGATTTGAGTTGTTCATCCACCCATAAGAGGTTCTTTTGGATAAGTTCCGGGATGGGCAGTTCGTAAGGACAACGGGTCATGCATTCCCCGCATTCAGAACAGTGTCTGGCTTTCTCAATGACATCCTGACGCCGACCCCGTCGAAGCATAGCATTTCCGGTCCTTTTTATAATGGAGCGAATACCCAGAATGGTCTGAATGGAAATTCCCTCCGTACAGGGCAGACAATAATCGCAGCGCCTGCAAAAGTTCCTCTCAAACCGTTTGCGGATTTCCTCGATCCCCTCCTTTTCCTCATCGTCTAACTCATAGCTGCCTTGAAATATTGCCCAGTTTTCATCGAAGAGGCCTTTATGCTCTACACCGGCTATGACCAGAATGTCCTGGTGAGAAAACACGTATTTTAGAGCCAGTCTTGCATTGTCGATGATCCCCCCGGAAAAAGGCTTCATGGCGATTACACCTATTTTTTTATCGATAGCCTTTGGGATGATCCTTTCCCGTGCTTCAGGCTCGAGCAAACTAAAGCAGACCATAATCGTATGGAAAAGTCCATCGTCGATAACGCGATCCAGAAGGTCCAAGCTGTGGCAGCTTATCCCGAAATGGCCAATTAAACCTTCTTCCTTTGCCTTAATCAGTCCTTCAAGGGCTCCGCCTGGGGAAATTACTTGTTCATATTCATTGATATTCTTGACAAAATGACACTGGTAGATTTCAATGTGCCCCCTTTGGAGTTCCTTTAGACTCGTCTCCAGATCTGTTCGAATTCCATCCGATGTTCTGCTTCTGGACTTGGAAGCAATGATGACTCGTTTGTCAGTCTGCTGCAAGGCCATACCGATTCGTCGCTCGCTCGTGGTATAGCCTCTGGAGGTGTCGATAAAATCAATCCCTCTTTCCACGGCGTGCAAGACCGTCTCAACCGCTTGTTTTTCGCTCACTCTCTGAATGGGGATTCCCCCAAAACCAAACCGAGTAACTTCAAGTCCTGTTCTCCCGAGTGTCATTCGCTTCATGGATTTCTCTTATCCTCAACTTTTAGAATTCTCCGCAGCCTGCTGCAGGGAGAGTTCATTCAACAGTGCTGCCTGCGTCCGGTTTTTGTGCATCATCCTTATCCGCCGGGCCGGTTTCATGCAAGATCTCTTTTATTTCTTCTTGCTCCACGGTTTCTTTTTCCAGCAAGAGGCGGGCCAGCTTCTCTAAGTTATCTTTGCGCTCCTTCAGGATTGTTCTGACTCGTTGGTGGGTCTGATCGATAATCTCCTGGACCTCCTGGTCGATCTCCTTGGCTGTTTCTTCGCTGTATGGCCTTTGCGGTGAAATTTGTGCCATTGGAAAGATAGCGGGACCGTGATCCTTACCGTAGGTCACATAGCCCAGTTTTTCGCCCATGCCATACTCTTTGACCATGCTGGTAGCGATGTCGGTGGCTCGCTGCAGATCATTCTGCGCACCGGTAGATATCTCTCCGAAAGTCAATTCTTCAGCCACGCGCCCTCCCAGCAGCACAGCAAGCCGATCAAGCAATTCGGACTTGGTCATAAGGTAACGATCTTCTGTCGGCAGTTGGAGAGTGTATCCCAAGGCCGCAATGCCGCGAGGAATAATGGAAATCCTGTGGACCGGATCGGCATGGAGAACACATGAGGCGACCATCGCATGCCCGGACTCGTGATAGGCCACGATTTCCCGTTCTCGCGGGCTGATGATCCGCTGTTTCTTTTCCAGCCCGGCCACCGCGCGGTCAATGGCCTCTTCCAGTTCTTTCATGCCCACACTCTGGTTGCCTTTTCTTGCAGACAGAAGGGCCGCCTCATTGACGATATTGGCCAAGTCAGCCCCCACGAAGCCCGGGGTGCGGGCTGCAATAACCTTGAGGTCAACAGTCTTGGCCATTTTCACTTTCTGGGAATGGATCTGAAGGATCTCTTCCCGACCTTTTGCATCGGGTCGGTCTACAAGCACGTGGCGATCGAACCTTCCCGGGCGCAGCAGGGCGGGGTCCAGAATTTCAGGCCGATTGGTGGCTGCCATGAAGACCACGCCCACATTGGGATCGAAGCCGTCCATCTCCACCAGGAGTTGGTTCAACGTTTGCTCCCGTTCATCGTTGCCCCCGATGGGTCCGGCCATCCGCGCTTTGCCCAGGGCATCCAGCTCGTCTACAAAGATTATGCAAGGCGCATGGTCGGTGGCCTGGGCAAACAGATCCCGCACCCGGGCGGCCCCCACCCCAACGAACATCTCCACAAAGTCGGATCCGCTCATGTGGAAAAAGGGCACCTTTGCCTCTCCAGCCACGGCTCTTGCCAGCAGAGTCTTCCCGGTGCCGGGAGGGCCCACCAGCAAAACACCCTTGGGTATCCGCCCTCCCAAGCGCTTAAATTTTTCAGGAGTTTTCAAGAATTCTATAATCTCTTGAAGCTCCTCCTTTGCTTCATCCACCCCGGCCACGTCGTCAAAGTTGGTTTTGGTTTCATCCTCTGCGAAAATCTTCGCTTTGCTTTTTCCCAACGACATGAAGCTGGCGCCCGCGCCCCCCATTTTCTTAATCAAGTAGCGCCAGATCAGGAAAAAGATTCCGATAGGGATCAACCACGAAAGCAGCACGCTTATAAACTTACTTTCGTATTTGCCCGAATATTTGATCCCCTTTTTTTCCAGTTCCGCCACCAACCCGGGGTCATCGATCCTGACGGTGATGAAGGAATTCTGGCCTTCTTTTGCTTTATCGACGAATTTTCCCTTGATGATTTGTTCCTCAATGACCAGTTCGTTGACTTTTGCAGCGGAAACCAACTGCTTGAACTGACTATACGGAATATTCTCCACGCCCCTTTTAAAATAATAGTTATGAATAAAAGAAATCATGAGAAAAGCAATAAGAAAATACCAGATGGAAAAATGCGCCTTGGGCGGGATCATTTTCTGCGATGGTATATTTTTTTTTGTTTTCGATGAATTAAAGCGCCTGCGTCTGGTTGCCTTTTTCCTTGTAGCCATGCTCCCGCTCCTGTACGTAAAAAATTTTCTTTATAACTAAATTATTTTATATTTTATATTCTTCTCAATAGAATATCAATTAATATTTTTTCACGACCTACCTTGCCGCCATTGCAACGTACTGGGATTTGTGCTACATCAGGCGAGGAACCCCCAGAGCAAGGCATCTTGATTATTAGAAAATTGTTTGCACGTTATATGGGCGGGGTTATCCCGCCTCTGAAAGGTTGCGGATGCTGAAGCTGGAAAGTGAGGACGAGCATGGGACAATTTGACACGGTGGACAAGGAATTTCTGTTTCGACGGGCAGCAATAAAATGGGGCAAATGGGACCGGGACGTCCTTTCTCTCTCGGTGGCTGATATGGATTTTCCGGCTCCCCTGGAGATCAAGCAAGCAATTATCCGGTGCGTGGAGGAGGACCGCACCCCTTACGGCCTGCACCAAGGAGACCAGGAGTTTCGCGAGATCCTTGCACTGAAGATCCGCCAGCGCAATTGCATCCCGGCCACTGCCGATGATGTTCTGGTCATTCCGGGTGCCATGGCCGGAATCTTCCTGTCATGCGCACACAGCCTCAGGCCCGGGGATGAGGCGATCTTATGCCCATCGCCTGTGTACCCGCCGTTTATCAAGAACATCCATCTGGCTGGTGCAACTGCGGTGCATTGCAGCCTGGATATGCGCGGGAATCGTCGCCTTGATCCTGAGGAGCTTGACCGCCTGGTGACAGACCGAACGCGGCTTCTCATGGTGTGCAATCCCCATAACCCTACCGGCAGGGTGCTCACGCGGGAGGAGCTTTCAGGCATTGCTGAGGTGGCACGCAAGCATAACCTGACGGTCTTCTGCGACGAGCTGTACGAAGATATGGTATACGAGGGCAAACACATCAGCCTGGCCTCGCTGGACGAGGATATGTCCCACCGCACCATCACCGTGTTCGGCTTCAGCAAGGCCTTTGGTATTCCCGGGTTTCGAGTGGCCTACCTGACAATCCAGGATCCGGTCATCCAGGAACTAACGGATCGTGCCCATTACTATTGGGTGCATGCCGACACGCTTGCGCAAGCCGCCGGCATGGCTGCATTGACTGAATGCGATGGCTGGCTGGCTGAGTTTATGGATCATATGAGACAGATGCGGGATTATGTGGTGAACCGGCTCAACGGGATGGACGGCGTGCACTGTCCTTCTCCGGAGGCCACCCCTTTCGTGTTCCCTGATCTCAGTGCTCTCGGCAAAAGTAGTTTGGACATTACGGACTATCTGCGCGACAAGGCCCGGGTCATCGTGCAGGAGGGTTCCAGTTTCGGCTCCAGTGGCGAGGGATGCGTTCGCATAAATTTCGCCACATCGCGAAATATTCTGAACGAGGCCATGGATCGAATCCAGGCGGCACTGGGGTTGCTTTGAAGCGCATGAAAAGGGAATTGTATCATCAATAGAGCACAGCAGGATATTATCGACTTCTTCCCAACGCCAATGCATGAATGAATGTAATGTGAGACTCTGGAAAATAATTTAATTATATTAAAAATTTAAGCGAAAATAGTAATAAACTGGTTGAATTAAATTTCCGCGGGAACCCCTTTTCAATATCTGGAGAGATCTGGAAAGGTTGTTTCGAAATTGGGGTGATCGCCCGCTGTAAAATCGAAAAAACTTGACGTCATTTTGCTCCATTCTTACGATACGTGACATCACGCTGTCCCATTCAATTGCGAAGCATAGCAAGAGAGGAGAACCAACAATGGAAAAATTGCAATTCCCGATCAGTGAAAATATCAAGAAATTACTTGCGTTGCCTCCCGTGTCTCAAATCGGGATAATTGTTCAGGACATGGACAGGGCCATTCGATATTATTCCGAGTTGTTCGGGCTGGGGCCCTGGAGGGTGTTCGTTCCTGAGTATACCGATAAAACCTATCGCGGAAGACCGGCGCAATTCAGGATCCAGGTTGCATTGGCCGATTTTGGCAGTCTTGAATGGGAATTCATCAAAGTTCTACAGGGACCGACTGTGTATGAAGATGACCTTGGGAAAGATGGGGAGGGCCTTCACCATGTGGGTTTTCTCGTAGATAATATTGACGAACGGGTGGATGCCGTCAAAAAGATAGGCATAGATGTCATTCAGTCGGGCCGTCGCCCGGGAGCCAAATTTGTTTATCTCGACACGCGTTTCATTGCCGGCGTAACATTGGAGTTTATTCAAAGAGATCATGAGTAGTCCGGGGCATTTGCAGTGGCCGAGGAGTGGTGATGGTGATCCACTGGAGCGCCTGAAATCTCCCCGGGATTCAGACGCTGGCTGGTTTCGCCGCAACGGAATACGTAGGGAAGAGACATTCAATCGTACATATCCTTTAGCCTCTGATGACGACAGGTCTATGCGATGGCGTGTCGTGTTAGCGCTATGTTTTCGGGACTTCACCGGCGAACCGCTTCTCCAGCTCCAGCATCTCGCGGTAATCTATAAGCTCGTACAATTGGTTCCGGGTGAACATGCGATCTAAAACTCGTTTCTGAGTTCCTGTACGCCGGATTTCGGTAAACAGGTCATAAATGGCCTTAATTGCCACCCGCATGGCTGATGCGGGGTAGATAACCATGCGATAGCCCATCTCCTGAAACTGTGCCGCCGTGATGTATGGCGTCTTGCCGTACTCGGTCATGTTGGCCAGCAGCGGGGCGCTTACCTCGCGGGCGTAAGTGCGAAACTCATCCTCCGATGCGAGCGCTTCGGGGAAGATCATGTCAGCCCCGGCCTCCAGGTAGGCTCTTCCTCTGCGCACGGCCTCGTCGAACCCCAGCGGTGCCCTGGCGTCCACCCGGGCGATGATGAGAAAATCAGGTTCCGTCCTTGCGTGGCAGGCAGCACGGATTTTCCCCATCATCTCCTCCATGGGGATGACCTCCTTGCCCTCCACATGTCCGCACCGTTTGGGCATTACCTGGTCCTCGATGTGAATACCAGAGATTCCGGCCAGTTGAAATTCCTTGACGGTGCGCATGACGTTGAGCACGCCGCCGTAGCCCGTGTCCGCGTCGGAGACGATGGGGAGAGTGGTTGCCCTTGCCATCCGGGCGGCGCTCTGCACCATCTCGGTGAGAGTGATGATGCTGTGGTCAGGCATTCCCAGTTGCATATTGACTGTGCCTGCTCCTGTCATGTAGACCGCCTCGAACCCGCACCTCTCCGCTATGCGGGCGGTCAACGCGTCGTGTGCCCCGGGGGCCATCAGGATTTCTTCTCTCGCAAGCAACTCTCGCAGTCGTGCACTTCTCTTGGACATAGGATGACTCCTCTTCTCAATTATGAGTTTCCCGCCGGAACGATCCGGCGAAGGTGCTCCAGCAGTCACCCCCAGGGGTTTGAGGGCCATGGAGACCTCTTCTCGGGATGAGCCGCACCCGAAGTTTCCTCCGGCCGCCAGCCGCGCCGCAGTAAAGGCGGGGTTTATCCCCGTCCATAAACAGCCTGATCCGTAATAACACAAATCAGGTTAAGCATTTCGATTCCGGTAAACCAACGCCACTCGCCGGTAAATGTGCGCTTATGCCGCTGGACCCGGCAAGGAAATGTATGCTACCTGGATTTCTAATTCATACCGATCAGCAGCACATCCTTCGGCTGGATGTGGATGTAAACCGTGGCACCTGTGTCGGCCTCCACAACGAAGGGGGTGCGGCATCGCAGCTCCTTGTCCTCCACGCGGACTATCATGTCGAAAAGTCCTCCCAGGAAGTTCTTCCGCTCCAGCCGGGCCGGCCACGTATTGACTTCTTTGTCCGGTTTGCTGGTATGAATCTGGATGTTTTCGGGCCGCACCGATGCCAACACCCGCCGGCCCGCGGGGAAATCCGTTCGGGTCGTGTACATTGAGCCCTGGAGACCCTCCTCCTGGATGTTCACCACGGACATTCCCTCGTCCAGGGTGTGGACTGTCCCGACCAGAAAGTTGATCTTGCCGATGAAATCGGCCACGAACTCGTTGCTGGGATTGAAGTAAATTTCCTCGGGATTTCCGCTCTGGATGACCAGACCATTATCCATGACCATCACCTCGTCGCTGAGAACCATGGCCTCTTCCTGATCGTGGGTCACGTAGATGGTGGTGATACCAAGTTTACGCTGAAGCTCGAGGATTTCAAATCGCATCCTCTCCCTCAACTTGGCGTCCAGGTTGCTGAGGGGCTCATCCAGGAGCAACACAGTAGGGTCGTACACGATGGCCCGAGCAAAGGCCACTCGCTGCTGCTGGCCACCGCTGACGGCGCTGGGCAGCCGATTCTTCAACGCCTGAATGCCCACCATGTTCATGGCCCGCTCCACCCGCTGATCGACCTCACCGCGCGACATCTTGCGGATCTTCAGCGGGAAAGCGATATTTTCGTAAACCGTCATGTGAGGCCATACGGCATAGGATTGGAAGACCATGCCCATGTCGCGCTTTTGCGGGGAGAGGCTGATTTTCTCCGTGGAATCGAAAATAATATGATCTCCGATCCATATCCTGCCCTCGTCGGCGTGCTCGAAACCGGCCACGCAACGCAAGGTAGTGGTTTTTCCGCAGCCCGAAGGCCCAAGAAGCGTTACAATTTTGCCTTCAGGGATGGTGATATCGATGCCGGCGACGGCGATTACATCCCCGAATCGCTTGATGAGTTTCTCGATTTTGACGTCAGGCATGAACTCGAGCCCTCTCTTGTCTTACATAACGTTTAATCCCGGCGGTACAGTTTCCGATCCTTGCCCCATTATTTTCCTCTGCTCAGCGAACCACCTCGGTGATACGAATTTTGAAGACCCGAGAAAACAGGGCCAAGGTGGCCGCTGTGATACCTAGCTGCAGCGCGCCGATGGCCGCGAGGTTGGGGAACATTCCGTCGTGCCACAGGTCGAACATGGTTACGCTGAGCACCTCGCTTCCGCTGGAATACAGAAGGATGGAACAACTCAGTTCCCGGATGAACGTCACGTAAAGAAGGATATAGCTCGCCACCAGTCCCGGTTTCAGCAACGGCAGCGAGATGGTAAAAAACGTTCTCAACCAGGACGCTCCGGATATGCTGGCTGACTCCTCCAACACTTTGTCAATTTGCCTGAGAGTACTCTCGATGGACCTGAGGCTATAGGGAATAAAACGGGAAACGTACGCTATCATGAGAATCCAGATGGTGCCGTAAATGGGGATGGGAGAACGTATCCACGCCCACATGTAGGCGACCCCCAGAATCAGCCCGGGGACTGCCACGGGAAGGGTGGCTATGGTGTCCAGGATGTCCTTGCCAAAGGCCCTTGTCCTCACCACCACCCATGCAATGATCGCGGTGATAAACACGGCCACGGCCGCTCCCACGATGGAAAGGAAAAGAGAGTTCTGGATAGCAACCCATGTAGTGGGATACTCGAAGAGGATATAGCGCCAGTTATCCAGCGTCAAATACTTCAGTTTGGGATGTATACTCCAGAATCTGAAAAAGGAGATGGCTACAAAGGTTCCGAAGGGTAGAATGACGGCAAATAGGACATAGCACAGTAAAAAGCCCAGCGTTACATAGCGCCATCGCCCCAGAGGGATGATGTGAGGTCTGAAGCCCTTGCCCGCTACGGTCACGAACTCCCGACGGCTCAGCATGCGAGTGCGCAGAATAACGAGCCCGCCGGTAACGCCGAGCATGACCATGGAAACGGTGGCCGCCATGGAATAATCCTGGGGGTACTCCTGGAGCATGTAGAATATCCGTGTGGTCAGCACGAACCAGCGCTGGTTTAGCCCCAGGACACTGGGCACCCCGAACTGTTCGGTGGCAGCCACGAAGATGAGTAAGGCCGAGGCCAGGATGCCGGGCATCATCAGGGGCAAGGTGATGCGGGCCATTGTCTGGAGCTTGCTGGCGCCCGAACTCAGCGCCGCCTCCTCCAGGGTGGGGTCCATATTGCGAAGTGTCCCCGAAACGATGAGAAAGGCATAGGGGGAATAATAGATCCCCATCACCCAGATCATGCCCCAGGGTCCGTACACCTCGAAAGGGCGCACGCCGATGATGAGCTCTATAATTCCATTGAGCAGGCCGTAATCTCTGGAAGCCAGTCCGGTCCAGGCCAGCGCCCCGATGAAGGGCGACAGGAAAAAGGGCACGATCAGCGGGATTTCCAGCTTGCCAACCCAAGGTGTGTCGGTGCGGGTGACGATCCACCCCATGCTCACGCCGAGAAACAGACCCAGCAGAGTGGCCCCCAGCGACACCCAGGCCGTGTGTACGAAAGCCTCCCAGAACCATTCGCTCCGTATCATATTCACGTAATTATCGAAGGAAAGGGGCGACGGCTCACCCGGAGGGGCGGACTTGAAGGTTCCGTACACCATGATGGCAAGCGGGTAAATGACGGTCACGCTGATAAGGGCGGCAATGACCATTACAAGGATGGAGTCTCTGCGGGACAGTTGACGAAGCAATCGTAAAATGTATTTCATGGTTTTTTGGTACAACTAGGCAAAGTAGCCCTATTTCATCATACGGGAAAAAGAATGTATAACTCTTCAGGCCGCCGTGCAGAGGCGACGGCCTGGCCGACCAGCAGCCGGCCCGGCCGAATATCTGCATTAGTCAGCGAAGGGTTCTATTTCCTGGCCCGTGCCTTCTTTTTGGCCTCACCGAAGACCCTGTCGAATTTCTCCAGCAGAGGCTTCATATCCTTTTCCATCTGGAGGTAATCGATCTGGATGATGTTCAATTTTTCGGGGTCTGGCAGGTACTTCCACTTGATCATGCCGGTCTTGCGGCCGGTGTTGCTGTATCCCCCTTTCTGGAAGGCCTGGCATCCCTCGGACGAGAGGAAGTAATTGTACAAGAGCTTGGCCGCGTTGGGATGAGGGGCATCCTTGACGATGCCAGCGGGTCCCGGCGCCACTGCCACACCCTCTTCTGGCCAGTGGGCGTTAACGGGCGTCTTTTTAGCCTTGGACTTGCAGATGCGGTAATCCAGTTGCTCCAGGGAGAGAGGATATTTGCCGGCCATCATCTCTTTGTCCATTGCACCGTGGCTTGCAAAAGTACCGGCGTCCGCCTCACCCCACAGGCGCCACCACTCCCACGCTGTATCGCCCCACTTCTGCACACAGGAATAGAGTTGGGTTAGGGAGGTACCGCCGGCGTGCGGATCGCCGATGGAGATCTTGCCGAACCACCTTTTTTCTTTAGCGATTTCCGCGGACTCAGCCCATGTTTTCGGGGCCTCATCATCCTTGACCAAATCAGTGTTCCACGCTATGGCCATAGTGGTGAATCGCACAGGTGCAAAGTGCTCCGGATCGGTCCAGTCCTCCCGGAAATACTTGGCCTGGGGGGAGGCGTAGGACATAAAGAGACCTTCATTAGCCATTTTGAGGAACACCGGGTACAAAGAGGTGTGCAGCACATCGCAGATGCTCTTGCCCGCCCGCCGCTCGGTATCATATTTGGTGTGGCACTTGACGCTGCCTCCCCGGTAAACATTGCACTTGATGTCCGGATATTTCTTCATGAACGCCTTGGCCAGCGCGTGGCCCGCCTGGGTTGAGGAAGACTGGTAAAGGGTGACTTCCCCTTCTTTCTTTGCAGCCGCATATAGCTTCTCCTGTTCTGCAAGCGTGGCATCGTCCATAGGCTCCACGGCAGCCTCGGCGATCAGCGCCTGGAGCGGGTGGATACCCAGCATGGCAGCGCCTCCCAACACGCCAGCCGCCTTCATGAAATCGCGACGGGTCATGCTGTAAAACCCCTTTTTTCTGTGATCTTTCATGGCTGTCCTCCTTCTTATACATACCAAAAGCAACGACTTTTTCTTTCCGGAACGTACCATTATCTTTAGTGCGAGACCGGAAACCAATGCCCCACCCAATGCAAAGCAATATTTTTTTATCATCGAAGAGCATTGAGAGTCCTGAACTCTATTCGACAGATGGCTAAGTCCTTCTGAGCCGTCTTCAATGAGGATAAGGAAGCGGAATATCAACCATGAGGATCGAGGATAAGTATTGAATTCAAGCTGCGGGTCTATACTGCTCAGCAATGAGTGAGAATGTATTTTATTGTGCGATGAAAGCTGTGTCAATGTATTTTTTTATGTGAATCAAGAATCCCAGAAAATATTTTGACTCCATTTCTGCATTATGCTATATGCGTTTATGAGCGGGGTATTACAAGTATGAAGAGCGTGAAGTATATTTTGTGAAAACAACTCTATACTGTATACAAAACCGCAGTTGATCACATTTTTTCATCGACAGGATGGAATGGTGTATCTTGCTCGGCTACCTGGAGGAGGGGTGGAGCTATGAGAGGAATTCTTTTGGCGGGCGGCACCGGATCGAGGCTGTATCCTCTAACCGAAGTCACCAACAAGCACTTATTACCCGTGGGCCGTGAACCCATGCTATTCCACCCGCTGCGCAAACTCATTAACGCCGGCATTCATGAAATCATGGTGATAACCGGGGTAGAGCACATAGGCGACATTGTGGGAACTTTAAAGTCAGGACGGCAGTTTGACGCAGAATTCACATACAGAGTTCAGGAAGAGGCTGGCGGAATAGCGCAGGCCCTTGGCCTTTGCGAGAAGTTCGCGGCAGGGGAAAAGTGCGCCGTCATCCTTGGCGACAACATTTTCCAGGATGAGTTTGGAGAGCATGTAAAAGATTTCGAGGCCATGGACGAAGGGGCCATGCTGTTCCTGAAAAAGGTCATGGACCCACAGCGGTTCGGCGTTGCTCATATTGATGGAGACGGTCGGGTTCTGGGAATTGAGGAAAAGCCCAAGGAACCCAAGTCGGAATATGCGGTTACGGGGATCTATTTTTACGATCCCGTATGCTTCGATGTGATACGAAACCTCAGGCCCTCGGCCCGTGGTGAACTGGAGATCACCGATGTGAACAATCATTACATACGAGGGAGGAAGATGGTAAGCCGCATTCTCAAGGGATGGTGGACCGATGCAGGGACTTTCGAGTCTCTTACCCAGGCCAGCCGGCTGGTTCTGCAGGAGGCCGGGTGAATGGTGAACCGGCCGGAGAAAGCGTTGAAAGTGGTTTATAAGGATGAGGGGCACCTCGTGCGCGGGGTATCCTCTCTTATCGCGGGCGTACACATGCGTCGGGCTAGAGTGATCCCTGATGAGCGCGGGAGGCTGGGCGAGATTTTCAGATGCGACGATCCTTTATTTGAAAAGTTCGGCCAGGTCTATTTCACCACCACATTCCCCGGGGTAATCAAAGCGTGGCACTATCACAAGGTCCAGACCGATTGGGTCTATGTGGTTCAGGGGCTGATAAAGATGGCCCTTTACGACAAGCGCGAGGGTTCTCCAACCTTCGGAGAAATTAACGAGCTTTATCTTGGTGAGCATTGTCCGGCACGGGTGAAGATCCCCCCTGGCGTCTATCACGGCTGGATATGCGTGTCTGAGCGGGAGGCCATAATCGTCAACGTGCCCACAGAGCCCTACAACTACGAAAATCCTGATGAGTACCGTCTGCACCCTCATGACAATCATATTCCCTACCTGTGGGAGCGGAGGGATGGTTGAAGCCTTGGTGTTCGGTGCCCGGGGCATGCTGGGGCGGGCGGTGGTGTCGGTCCTCGGGAATCGCTGCCGGGGAGTCGGAAGGGATCAATGCGATATTACTGATGCACGCGCTGTGAACGCCTGGATCCGAAAGCTCAGTCCTGCCGTTGTAATCAATTGCGCCGCTTACACTCGCGTGGATGATGCAGAACTGGAACAAGACCTGGCACTCCGCGCCAATGGGTGGGCTCCCGGCACCATGGCAACGGCTGCCCGTGAGGAAGGAAGCAGTTTTTTCCATATCAGCACGGATTATGTGTTCGATGGTTCAGGTGAAAGGCCATGGAAGGAAGAAGATCCCCCGAGTCCCGTCAGTTTTTACGGTCTTTCCAAGCTGGAGGGCGAGCGGCGGGTGCAGGAGGCCGGCGGTCGGTGGTGTATAATCCGGGTCCAGTGGCTCTTCGGCCCCGGGGGAAAAAATTTCGTGGACACCATCCGGCACCTGTGCCTGGGGAGGGATGAGATCCGCGTGGTCGCGGATCAGGTGGGTGCACCCACGTACACTAAGGATTTGGCCGGCGCTCTCGCGCGGATGGCAGACCACGGGGCTATGGGCATCTTTCATTTGGCCAATTCCGGGTACGCCTCTTGGCACACGGTGGCCGTGCATATAGCGGGACGCGTCAATCCGCATTGCCGCGTGATTCCTTGCTCCACCGACGAGTTTCCGCGGCTGGCGAAGCGGCCGGCTAACTCGCGTTTCGACTGCAGTCGGGCCGGAAGAGAGTTGGGTATTGTTATC
>JAFDED010000160.1 GCA_019310535.1 Deltaproteobacteria bacterium | reverse complement strand
GCCGGGCCGTTGGCGTGGGACGATACGTTGATTGGTCGGACTCGTATCACATCTATGGGCGGCGGATGGAAGATTTCCGCCATTTATTCTTGCGGCAGGTGGAGAAAAGAACACCGGCGCAACGCACCTGGACCCGTCAGGAGGCACTGCCCGATTTTGAAAGAGCCCGTGAAGAAATTGCCCTTAAAATTCGCCGGCAGGACGAAAACCGGGCCGGGCGCTAGCAGCATTACCCCCTTCCTCTGCTCAATTAATAAACACCGGCTTCCAGTACTTCAGGTCCTCCAGAGCTGTGCCGCACCCCTCCACCACAGTGGTCAGCGGATCGTCCGATAACATCACGCTGACATTGGTTTGCTGCTCGATGAGTTTGTCAACCCCCTTAAGAAGCGCTCCGCCGCCCGCCAGGACTATGCCCTTCCCCTTGATGTCTGCGGCAAGCTCCGGGGGGGTCTGCTCAAAGGCTCTCAGCACGGAATTTACAATGGCGTTGACCGGCTCGCTCATGGCCTCTCGGACCTCCGTGTCGTTGATCTCTATGGTCCGGGGTACCCCTCGCATGATGTCTTTGCCGGCCACACGAACGATCATGGGCTGCTTGAGGGGATAGGCTGAGCCAATGGCGATCTTTATTTGCTCTGCGGCATTCTCGCCGATTTGGAGGTGGTGTTTTTTCAGGATATATCGCTGAATGGCCTCGTTGGCTTCATCACCGGCTACACGAACTGATTCGCTGTATACAACGGTGTTCATGGAAATGACGGCTACCTCTGTTGTTCCACCCCCGATGTCCACCACCATGTTCCCGGACGGCTGATGAATGTTAAGGCGTGCCCCTATGGCAGCCGCCATAGGCTCTTCGATGAGATAGACCCTCCGGGCGCCTACAAGATGGGCTGAGTCCAGCACCGCCCGCTTTTCCACCTGTGTTATTCCCGATGGCACCCCTATAACCATCATCGGGCGCAGCAAACGCGACCTGCCAGCGGCTTTCCGGAAAAAAAACTTGATCATCTCACGAGTGGAGTCAAAGTCTGAAATCACGCCGTCTTTCAACGGTCTGATGGCATGAATGTTTTGGGGCGAGCGGCCAATATACTCCTTGGCATCTTTCCCCACAGCGATGACTTCACCCGTTTCGCGTGCAATGGCCACAACGGAGGGTTCGTTGAGCACTATGCCTTCTTTTTTAATATAGATCAAAGTATTGGCCGTGCCCAAGTCCATGGCCATATCCTTTGAGAACCAACCCAGAAGTGTATTTAACATTGAGTCCTGCCTGTTTCAAAGAGTCATGAGATAGTCCGTGCACATTTTTTCATCCGCATTGTTGCCTCCGCTCAGCCCTTCTTGCAAGAATACGGACATCTGCCCTGAGCGATAAACCCTCTGCAATTTGCTATTAACAATTTGGTCACACGTGCTCAAATGATGCGCCGGCCTTACCCCAAAGTTCCTCCGGTGTGCGGGCATCGGATGGAAACATGGCAAAACCGACGGAAAAATGGACATACACATCCACATCACTAATGTTGATGACGTTTGTGCTTAAAGCTGCAATAAGAAGCTTGCGCAATTGCTGGACTTCCGCAGGATTTCGTCCTGGAGCGAGGATGGCAAAGCTCCCCTCTCCACCGTGAGCCATCTGTACTTCAGCGCCAAAGACTTCCCTTAAAATCCGAGCAACCCTCTGCAGGAGTTGATCCGCCACCGGATAAGGGTATTTAAATCCCAGGAGCGGAAAATCTACGATGTTCACTCTAAACAGAGTCATTGCATGGGTCGTAGAGGCTCTTGCTCCACAAAGATTGTGCAGAGATTGAAACAGTCCGGAGAGATCCGTGAAACCAGTGATGGGATCAACGGATTCTTTCCGCTTGAGTTCCGCCGCCATCCGCTGTTGATCCAGGTACAGCGAGATGATGCGGCCCAGCAGTTCCATCTCCCCCGGAACGACATCCCTGAGTTGGTGTGCCGGCGCTCCGCAAAAGAGCAGGACTCCAAACACGTGCTCCTCGGTCTTCAAGGGGATAGCCAGGAGAGAGTCCAGCTTTCCAAGCTCTTCCTTCCTGGAGAACAGGTACGATTTGCTAGCATCCGGGCGGATTGAGGGCAGGATCAAGGGAACACCGTTCTTGAATACCCATCCCACAAGGCCGTTGTGCACGGGGAAATCGACGCTGGGCAGATTAGCGGGGTGAAACCCCACCGCAGCCACCACTTCATACCGAGTCTCAGTGGCATCCTCCAGCGCTAAGGCGGACAGCCGTGCCTCAAACTGTCGGGAGCCCTCCTGAAGCAGCCGTGATATGGACGAGTTGCCTTTATCCTTATGTAAAAGAATTTCCAGTAATTTGTGGAAAAGGTTCAGACTGGAGGATTGCTCCTCATCTTCACGCAGCCTGCGCGATCTGTTCAGAACGTTGACCACCATGTGGGCAAAGTCCATCAAGATTTTCTGATCCTTGTCCGTGAAATCATATCGCTTCTTGCTATCCACGGAAAGGACACCGAACTCCCCCACCGGCACCGCCATGAAGGATTTTATGTCCTCATCTTTCGAATAAAAGCGCAGCGTGGTGGCGTCCGTGTGAAATCGTGCAATATTGACCGGTTTCTTATTCTTCGCAATCCAGCCTATGAGCCCCTCATCGAGCCTTATTACCGAGCCGGGAATGAGATTCTCGCTCAGGGTGCAATAAGCTATAAGACGCAGGGACCGTTTATGACGATCCATGACGAACAGGGCGGTTGTGAAAGCATCGATGGTGTTGCTGATCACCCGGACGATGTGTTCCAATTCTTTATGAAGTGCCCGTTCCATCACTTGTTCTCATATCGACTGGGCCGGATTTCCAGCAAGACACATTAACCATTGGAGGTATCTCTCCCCGGAAAACGACTTCTTTGACTTGGATCAGACAGAAACCTCCCTTTCGTTTCGTTGAGTACAAAGTATAGAAAATGGTATCGAATATGTCAATTACCAAAGGAAACCAATTAAAAATGAAATTTTCATAAAAAACTATTGACAATCCTATGCTGAATTGGTACAAAAAATTCTAACAACAATCTACTGAATTATAAAAGGAGATTCAGGGTGAACGTAAACATGCTTCAGGGTTGGTGGTGGTGGCATATCTTCGATGGGAAGGTTTGTCCACCGTGCTGATTTAAAAATATAACGACCTGAAGCCGTGGATGAACTTCCAGTTCCCACGGCTTTTTTTATTGTCTGCTGATGCAAAATAAGCCGTGGGCATGAACCACGGCTTATTTATTGAGGAGGATGCATGTACCATCCAACATTGGAGGAATTCAAAGCCCTGGCGGATAAGGGCAACCTTATCCCGGTATACAGGGAACTGCTGGCGGACACGGAGACGCCGGTCTCGGCGTTTCGAAAGATTGATCAAGGGGGGTATTCCTTTTTACTGGAGAGCGTGGAGGGCGGCGAACGATGGGCACGGTACAGTTTTCTTTCCACCGAGCCTGCGCTAGTTTTCCGGAGCCGGGGGCGAACGGTCAGGATCATGCAATATGGCCAATGGGAGCCATCGAGGGAAGTGGCTGACCCACTCGAGGAGCTGCGGGCCCTGATGAAACGATACGAACCCGTGCAGGTGGATGGGCTTCCTCGATTCTTCGGGGGAGCGGTGGGATTCATCGGGTACGATATGGTGCGTTTTTTCGAGCGACTGCCGACCCTGTGCCGGGATGACCTGGACATGGACGATGCGGCTTTGATGATCACCCGGAGTCTGCTCATTTTCGATAATATCCGGCACACCATCAAGGTGGTGGCCTGCCCGTATCTGCCGGACTTCGGCGACCCCCGGAGGGCATATCAAGAGGCCATTGAGCGGATCGACGCCGATATCCAACGGCTGCGGAGGCCGCTGCAGGACACCGCGCCCATGGAGCTCACACCGGTCCGGGTCAGCATGCCCGAGGGGTTCCAATCCAACTTCACCCCCGGGGCATTTATGGATGCGGTGGCCAGGACGAGGGACTACATCCACGCGGGGGACTGCATCCAGGTGGTATTGTCCCAGCGTTTCTCCGGGGAAGCCAAGGTGAACCCCCTCAGGGTGTATCGGGCACTGCGGAACATCAACCCCTCTCCCTATCTGTTCTACCTCAAGCTGGGCGAGGACATCCTGGTGGGTTCGTCTCCGGAGGTCATGGTCAGGGTGGAGGGCGACCAGGCTGTGCTCCGGCCCATAGCGGGCACCCGACCGCGGGGGAGGGACGCGGCCGAGGACTGCGCCATGGAGCGGGATCTCCTGGAGGATCCTAAAGAAAGGGCCGAGCATGTCATGCTGGTGGACCTGGCCCGCAACGACCTGGGCCGCGTGGCCAAGGTGGGAAGCGTTCGGGTTGACGAGTTGATGGCCGCGGAGCGATACTCCCACGTCATGCATATAGTATCCAACGTCCAAGCAAGATTGAGGGAGGGGATCGACGCGTTCGACGCTTTTCGCGCCACCTTCCCTGCCGGGACACTCTCCGGTGCTCCCAAGGTGCGCGCCATGGAGATTATCGAGGAGTTGGAAGGAAGCCGCCGGGGGGCTTACGGCGGCGCAGTGGGATATTTCGGGTTTTCCGGCAACATGGACATGTGCATCACCATCCGAACCCTGGTTTTTCGTGATTGCCAGGTCCATGTCCAGGCAGGAGCGGGCATCGTGGCAGACTCACGACCCGAAACGGAGTACCAGGAGTGCGTAAACAAGGCCAAAGCCCTGTTCGGGGCACTGGAAATGGCCGGAGAGGAGACCTGAAATGATCCTCATGATAGACAACTACGATTCGTTCACTTACAACCTTGTCCAATACCTGGGAGAATTGGACCAGAACGTCATCACCTACCGCAACGATCAGATCGATCTGGACGCTGTGCGCGATCTGCGTCCTGATCGCATCGTCCTCTCCCCAGGCCCGTGTACACCGCGAGAGGCCGGCATATGCGTGGATCTGATCCGCGCCGAGGGGAGCCGTACTCCCATCCTTGGTGTCTGCCTTGGCCACCAATCCATAGGCGCTGCTTACGGCGGTCAGATTGTGCGAGCTGCCCGCGTTATGCATGGGAAAACATCGCGGATCTACCACGATGGTAAGGGGGTGTTGCGCGGGTTGGACAACCCCGTGGTGGGAGGTCGGTACCATTCCCTGATTATCCAGCGGGAAAGCCTGCCTGAGTGTCTGGAGATCAGTGCCCAGACGGAAGATGGAGAAATCATGGCCATTCGGCACCGCAAGTACCCTGTGGAGGGAATCCAGTTTCACCCGGAGTCGATCCTCACGCCCGATGGTATGAAAATTCTACGAAACTTTCTCAACGGCTCATGATCAGGGCCGGGGAGATGCGGTTATGCAGTCAGCCCGCAGGGGCGCGGTGCGCTGCGCCCCTTAGTGCGCCTGTCAGCAGGCGCGATCTGGGAGGTGAAAGTCCTCCTCCGGGAGATGCCCGCTCCCGGTAGCCGAAGGTAACTGCGTCGCTGTGAGGCGGGGTGGGGAGCA
>JAFDED010000076.1 GCA_019310535.1 Deltaproteobacteria bacterium | reverse complement strand
GAACGGTAAAATACGAGGAGGTGTATTTAAAGGACTACGAGAGCGTTAAAGAGGCCACCATGGGGCTGAGAGCCTATTTCAGATTTTACAATGAGCAAAGACCACATCAAGCGCCGGGATATGTGAGGCCGGCCATTGTTTATGCTGGAGCGGGCCGATGAGGACAAATTCCACGAGTCGAGCAAGAAACGTCGATGAAAGAGCTCTCCGCCCGGCTGAGTCTCAATCTGAATCCCGGTCAGCACGAATGATACCTGTCCCATCTTCTTCTTTACTGCATGGGACATTGAACATGCGGTGAACATCATCTCCAATGCTTCGGGAGGCTGGCGGGGCTCTCGTGAGTTTCGCTATCCTTTTTTAATCAGTTTTTTCTCTACCACGCAGTAGATCCCTTCTCCGGCTATGGCCGGGCGGCGGCACCGGTTGTCCGAAATGCACGCGGCCTTGCTTCGATCCCCCGAGGCCCAGCGCTTTACCAGCGCGGGTTCCCGAATGAACGGCCGGCTCATGGAAATGTAATCGGCCCAGCCCTCATCCACCAGCCGCTCGGCCAGATGGAAAGAGCGAATCCCTCCCACCAGCATCAGGGGCACGGAGAACTTCTTCTTGAAGACCCTGGCCTCCTCCTTGAAATAGGCCTCCTTATCCTCAGAGGTGATCCCCGTTCTGATGGGGCCGAGTTCCCCCGAGACGCCGGTCCCGCCGCTCAGCTCGATAGCGTCGATCCCCCCTTCCTGCAGCATGGCGGCCGCCTGCAGGGAGTCCTCCACGGTAAGCCCGCCGTCCAGGAAGTCCTGGCAGTTCATCTTGACCATAATGGGGAACTCCCGCCCCACAGAGGCCCTAACTGTCTGTAGCACTTCCAGCAGGGCCCTGGCTCGATGTTCCACGGGCCCGCCGTATGCGTCCCTGCGCCTGTTGAAAGCCGGGGAGAAAAACTGGCTCAGGAGGTATCCGTGGGCCGCGTGAATCTGTACCCCGTCGAAAGCGGCCTCCCTTGCCCGGCGGGCGGCCTGGCCGAAGGCCTCCACGATATCCTGTATTTCCTCCGCTGCCATTTCTCTTCGGGGAGACTGATCGAAATTTTCCACCCGCGAAGGGGCAAGGGGCGTCTGACCTGTGAGCCTGGCGTTGGCAAAGAAACCCGCGTGGGCGATCTGTAGCACAATCCGGCCGCCGTTTGTGTGAACGGCCCGGGTCATCTCCTGTAAGCCCTCGATGAACTCGTCCTTGTAAATCCCAAGCTGCCGGGGTGTGGCCTGCCCCTCCGGCCGAACGTATGCATGACTGGTGATGATCAGGCCCACGCCCCCCTTCGCGAGCCGGGCCATGAGTTCCATGAGCACGGGAGTGCACGCCCCATCCGCGGCGGCCATCCCTTCCCATGTAGCCGAGCGCACGAATCGGTTCGCCAGTTTCATCCCGTTGATTTCGGTGGTTTCAAACAGCTTGGACATCTCAGTCTCCTTTCCCGTACCGGTAGTTTTGCAACCCCCCAGCTGATAACGTATGGAAGCATGCAGGATAGTATAGATAAAAACCACGGACTTCCAAAATGGTTACTCTGTTCGCCGCGCGAATGATTTTCTCCGGGGCGCCAGCTTTTCCTCAGCGGGTATTGTATGGTATAATTTTATAAATGTGATGAGAATACCATCTCCGGAT
The DNA here is from genome assembly GCA_019310535.1 of Deltaproteobacteria bacterium. Lineage (GTDB taxonomy): Bacteria > Desulfobacterota > JAFDED01 > JAFDED01 > JAFDED01 > JAFDED01. The sequence goes on along the minus strand of JAFDED010000076.1, from coordinate 18,085 downwards.
CCGATGTGTATAGTTTCGTCTCACCTTTGTGGTGAGGCCGGGCGGGAGAGGTTTGCATGAGCTGGAAGCTTGCCACCTTCAACGTGAACGGCGTACGTGCCCGTTTGCCCATCGTGATTGACTGGCTGAAGCAGCGTCGGCCGGACGTCCTCTGCCTCCAGGAGATCAAGTGCCAGGAGAACGATTTTCCGGCGGAACAATTCCTGGAGGCCGGCTATGTCGTCAATGTGCGTGGCCAGAAGTCCTTCAACGGCGTGGCCGTCCTGTCAGGAGAGCGGCCTGAGCGGGTGGTGCGGGAGTTCGGCGACGGTCTGCCCGACGAGGAGGCCCGGCTGATCGCGGTGCTGGTGGAGGGGGTGTGGATAGTGAACACCTACGTGCCCCAGGGCCGCGCCCTCGACGACCCGGCCTTCCGGTACAAGCTGGATTTCTTTGCCCGCCTGCGGCGCTGGTTCGAAAGCCGCTTTACACCCGGCCAGCCCCTGATCTGGACCGGCGACATGAACGTGGCTCCGCAAGAGATCGACGTTTTCGACCCCAAGCGACTGGACGGCGAGGTGGGCTTCCATCCTGCAGAGCGAACGGCCTTTGCTGAGGCGGCTGCCTGGGGCTTTATTGATCTCTTTAGAGTGCACCACCCCGGGCAGAAGCAGTTCACCTTCTGGGACTACCGCCTTCCCAAAAGCTTCCAGAGGAATTTAGGCTGGAGACTGGACCATATCATGGCAACTGAGCCTCTGGCCGCTGTGTCCATCCAGTGTCTGGTGGATACCGAGCCAAGAGGTCGGCCCAAGCCCAGCGACCACACGCCGGTGTGCGCGGAGTTTGACCTCGAGAAGCTTTGATCGAGAGAATATCTGTTGCAACACCTTGATGGAGTGAGAAATTTCAGTAGGCGATGGTCAAAAAATGAATTTTCTCTGCATAATGGACAAGCAGTGAGGGTGGATCATGCAGGTTGGGATGGCGCCCTAAAAATTCACCCTTCAAAAGATGATCCACGGATATCACATCAACTGCAACAGGCGAAGCCGCTCCCTGCCGTAAACATGCTCGAACAGCGGATGGACGGCTGATCCGATCCCGGACAACTCTTCCCCGCACATGGAGACGAACTCGCATCCTGATTCCGTCCACCGTCGCCGGGCTTCCTGCTCATTCTCCTCGCACGCATTCCAGTGGGCGGTGCGGGATATTTGCTCAGCCTCCTGGACTACCTCCTTGAAATCCCCGGAAAGGGTGGCCCACCAGGATTCAGATACAACAAAGGCCATCACATTGAAGATCTGGCCAATCAGACAGACCTGTCGCGCTGTTTTTTCGTGGCCGGCCCCGAGACCTGAGATCAGGTTGCTGTCCACACCCTCGACGATCCCCTGCTCGAACGCCCGGGAGGTCTGCGGCCACTCGATGGTTACCGGAAAAACCCCCATAAGTCTGTAAAAGGCCGCGTGTACAGGATCTTCCTTGACCCGAACCCGCCGCCCCTGGAGGTCCTCGATCTTTTCCACATGTGATGTTCGGAAGTACAGGTCCCGCTTCCCCCCTCGCCACCATCCCAGAACCCGGAGGCCCTTTTCCCCCGATTTGCGCGCCAGTTCATCAGCCAGAGGGCTGTCCAGAACCCTTCCGGCATGCTCCCAGTCCCTGAATATCGACGGCAGCGAAAAAAGCAGCATTTCAGGGACAAAGGGCCAGAGGGCCGTGGTGTAAATGATGGAGATCTGCACCGACCCGCTCTGGATGTCCCTGGCGGTTGATCCCTCGCCTCTGGCCTCTCCGTGGGGTGAGTAGCGCACCTCGAAGTCCCCCGCTGTCAACTCGGCCACCTTCTCTCGGAAAACGGCCAGCCCGTCAATGCCCACATGGGCCTGGAGCGTACAATTGGCTATGTCCGTCTGAAAAAACTGGCCCAGAGGAATGTCCAGTACCTGAGAAATCCGGTGGATGGTCTTCAGAGATGGTCGCACCTTGCCATGTTCGATCGCGGAGAGCATTCCCGGGCTGATGCTGGCATCCCGCGTTAACTCCACCATACGAATCCGCCGTTTTCTTCGGATGTTCCGGATCTTTCTCCCGATGCTCTCGTACAGCACTTCTTTCATGAGAAAAAAACTTTAATTCCTGATTTTTTATTAATATTGAAAAATATACTTAAATCATGGGAGTTTTACGCTAAAATGTCAAGTAATTTTTCTTATTATTAAAATTTTACTTGACACCAGTGCCGCGCTTATTTTTAAATACCGATAGGATTATCGCTTCACGGAAGAGAGGTACTGCATTCGCCCGTTCGCCTGGGGTAATGTCCGCCGTTTATCGCCTCCGGGACCCCGGACATATGGTACAAACGCCATGGAACATTTCATCGTCAGGGAATTGGAGCCCTCTGCCCGGCATTTTCTGAAAGAAGTGGAACGCCTGTCCGATCAGAATATCTTTAAATGCATGCAATGCGGGACGTGCTCGGCCGGTTGTCCAGCCCTCCTTTCGTCGGATCTTGCACCGAATCAAATTATTCATCGAATGATGATCGGCAGGATCGTGGAACTGGAAAGCGCCGGTACCGCCTGGCGTTGCATGTCGTGCAGGCTTTGCCGGGCGCGGTGCCCGCGGGGCCTGGATATGGCCAGGATTCTGGCTGCCTTTCGACAGTTCTTTCTAGCTGAAAATCGGGAGCGGGCACTGCAGCCGGAGTCCTTCACCGAAATGGAGGACTTGCAGGCGCCCCAGATCCTCCTGGTCGGCGCTCTGCGAGATCACGGCGCCTGAGGTTATTTATTGCAAAAATAATATTATCATTGTCTGGGCCACCCCGCAGATATCATGGCAATGTATACGTTTCAACACGGTTGAATCATGGTTTTCGGTCCAATATTTCTTCTCGAAAAGGCTTTTTACAATAGCGTAATTAGTAAACATTTCTCGTGAACTACGTTGATAATTCTATTGCAAAATGAAAAACCAGCAATGCGCATTTTATAATGAATGATGTCGTTTATTACCCCGGATGCACCATGAAGAGCTGGGCTGCTTCGGAGGCCATGGCATGTCTCGAGGTGCTGGCGGCCGTGGGATTCGACGCGACAGAGATGGAACGGTGGCCCTGCTGCGGCGCTGCCGATCCGTTGGTGGAGGAAAACCTGATAAAGATGGTTGCCCCCTTTCGAATCCTGTCCCGTGCCGCCGAGATGGCCTCGAGGCTGCTCACACTCTGCCCGATCTGCCACCGGGTCCTCCGGACAGTACTTCTGGTCATCACCCGGGACCAGGACAAACGGGCCAAGCTGGAGGATTTCTGCCAGATCCAGGCGCCGGCCCGCCTGGAGGTGATCCACTGGATCCAGCTCATGACGCGGCCCGAATCGATCCAAGCCCTGGCGCACCATCGGAAATTGCCCGATGGCTGGCTTCGCGTCATGCCATATCCCGGCTGCGCCATGCTTCGGCCGCGGGAGGTGCTCGGCATGGATAACCCCGAGCGGCCCAACCTCCTGGAGACTGTCTTGAGCGCCCTGGGAATGGACCCGGCCCTGAATTCCCGGAGGGTGGAGTGCTGCGGGGGCCATCAGGGGATGGTGGACCCTGAGGGCGTCCAGCGTGCATCTATTCGGATTCTGGAGGCGGCCCGGATGGATGGTTGCCGGGCCGTGATCACCCCATGCCCTCTGTGCCGGCACAATCTCCAGAAGGCCAACGGCGAAGGAGCCTTTGTTGACGCGGTGGTCTCGGCGGCTGTGGCGGCGGCCATGGCGCTGGGAGTTCCGCCGCAGCGCTTTCTCGTGCCAGGAGACTCCCGATCCTTGAGGGAATGGGAGAATCTGCAAGCGCTGATTCCTTGTCCGGCCTGATGAGATTCGGTGATCGTGGAACAACAGTTTAACTATTCTCAACTCTTTCCTGAAACCGGAGATCCCGTGGCTCTGGTCATCGGAGGAGGGATCGCCGGGATCCAGGCGGCGCTGGACATATCCGGCGCCAGTTTCCCGGTGATGCTGGTGGAGAGGAGTCCCTCCATTGGCGGACACGCCCTGCAGCTCTCCGAAACCTTCCCCACCCTCGACTGCCCCCAGTGCATCATCACGCCGAAAATGGTTGAGTTGACCCGCAGGCACAATGTACGAATCTGGTCGTGCGCTGAGGTGGAATCGGTGCAGCACATTGATGACCGCTTTATTGCGCGCATCCGAAGGCGTGCCTCGGGAGTTATATGGGACAAATGCAATGGATGCGGTGAGTGCGAAGCCGTCTGCCCGGTGGTGATCCCTTCCCAATGGGATAGGGGGATGGGAATCCAGAAGGCGATCCACAAGCCCTTCCCGCAGGCAGTGCCCAATGTTTTCACTATTGCAGAGGATGGCGAATGCGGGAGCACATGCCCTTTGGGGGTAAACGTCAAGGGTTACGTCCAACTGGTTGCGCGAGAGAGGTGGGATGAGGCCATGGACCTGATTCTCGAAGACCTCCCGTTGCCCGGTGTCCTGGGGCGCATATGCACGCGGCCCTGCGAAGAGGGCTGCTTTCGAGTACGGGTAGATGAACCCGTGGCTGTCTGCCGGATTAAACGCGCAGCGGCGGAAAAGAGTAATAACCGGCGCATACCCGATGCGAAAGCCCCTACCGGGATGCGGGTGGCTGTTGTCGGGGCCGGGCCTTCAGGGCTGCAGGCCGCATTTGATCTGGTCCGCCTTGGCCACAGGGTCTCTATGTGGGACGCCCTTTCCCGGCCTGGGGGGATGCTCTGGGCGGCTATTCCCCGGTATCGCCTCCCGCGGGAGGTTCTGAACAGGGAGGTGAAAGCCCTCTTATCCCTGGGGATCGAATTCCACGGGGGCTGCCGATTGGGCGATGATCTCCATCTGGAAACATTGAGAGAACGCTCTGATGCTGTACTCCTGGCCATGGGAACCTGGGTGCCTGTGGAATTGGGCATTCCCGGATCGCAGGCCGAATCGGTGATACAAGCCCTGGATCTCCTGCGCATGTGGAACCTGAAGGAAATCAGCCCGCCCGGAAGCCGGGCCGTTGTGGTGGGAGGAGGCAACAGCGCTATTGACGCAGCCAGGGTATTGCTGCGCCTGGGTATGCGTTCCACCATTGTGTATCGGCGGGGAATCGATCACATGCCCGCCATTGGGGAAGAGGTGGCACAGGCCCGGGCGGAGGGGGTGGAGATCGTCCCCTGGGCTGTACCGGTGGAAATTTTCACGCAAGGAGAGCGGGTAACGGGGATGCGCTGCCTCTCCGCCCGGCCGGGAGAGCCGGACGGGTCGGGGCGGCCCCGGCCTGTCCCTATCCCGGGGTCGGATTTCGTCATTGGGTGCGATCTGGTCATCGCGGCCGCCGGATTGACGCCCACGTGCCTTCCAGGCACGCCTTCCGAAATGGTGGGAGGAGCGGGACAAATGCTGGCATCTCCGGACACCGGGAAGACCGCCCTTCCATGGCTTTTTGCCTGCGGCGACATGGTGAGTGGGCCGAGCACGGTCATACAGGCCATGGCCTCGGGGCGGAGGACCGCGGCCAGCGTACATGCCCATCTCACGGGTATGACCTCCCCGTTCGTTCTTCATCCTCCTGGACGACCGTGGTCTCCTCGCGATGAAGATCTCAGGAGGGTGCCGCACCGGGCCAGAATCCGGCCCTCACTGGCAGACCCGGCATCGAGATGGAGAGATTTCGGCGAAGTGGATCCAGGTCTTACACCGGAGGAGGCCGTTCAGGAGGCCGGCCGCTGCATGGCCTGCGGTGGTTGCGCCCGATGCGGCCTGTGCGAAGCGGTATGCGACCAAGGGGCCATCGACCGCGCCATGGAGGATCGGGTGATAACCTTGGAGGTCGGCGCGGTGGTGGCGGCCACGGGGTATGATCTGCTGCCCATGGAAAAACTCCATGAGTATCCCGAACACCCGGATGTCATAGATACGTTGCAATTTGAACGCCTGCTTTGTCCCTCAGGCCCGACGGGCGGTGAGGTCCTCCGTCCTTCCGACGGGAGGGTGCCCAGGCGGGTCGCCTTTATCTCCTGCGCGGGATCCAGGGACCCCGAACGGCATCTGGGCTATTGCTCTCAGGTCTGCTGTCTTGCGCTGGCCAAGGCCGCCTTGCTTTATCGGGATGCGGTGCCGGACGGGATAGCCCTGATCTTCTACATGGACCGCAGGGCCATGGGGAAAGGGCATGAAGTCTTTCTCCAGCGCGCCGCCGAGGAGGCGCGCATCCGCTACATTCGCGGACGGCCCACTTGCGTGGAATCGCTGGGAAAAAGTCTCCTGGTGCGAGCATACGACACGCAGGAGAATGTTGGTGTGGATGCCGAGGCGGACATGGTGGTATTGGCCTGCGGTATGACTCCCTCTGCCGGAACTGATGCCATATGGAAAATGGTCGGGGTGCGTACAGATTCTTTCGGTTACCCCGCGGGCGTCTTTCGCAAAGGACATCCGGTGGCTACGGGCACGCCGGGTGTATTTGTGGCCGGGACCGCCGAGGGGCCGAAGGATATACCCGATTCTGTGCTTCAGGCCAGCGCCGCCGCAGCCAGTGCCGTCACCTGGCTCCACGGGATGCGCGAAAGAGCGAAGAAAAAAATCAACGCAGAAACTGCTGAGATTATTACCTAAAAATGACAAGCACTTTTTGCTTGTGTTAATTAACCTATTAATTTAATTACCTTTTTATTGAATCTGTTTTATTGGGTGGTAATATGTAACTGCCCGGGAACACCACAGGCCCTAACCAAGCCATTAAAAATAGTGTTAGCGGGTGGCCCGGACGACTTGTCGTCCGGGGCGCAAATTGTCGCAATTATTCCAAGGGGTGCTAAACCATGAGTGGCGTGGGTGTTTTTATCTGCCACTGCGGGAAGAACATCGCCGCCTCGGTGGACGTGGCTGAGCTGGCCCGCCGGGCAAAGCGTCTTCCGGGAGTTCGCCACGCGGAGGACTATCCCTACATGTGCTCCGATCCGGGGCAGGATCTCATCCGCCGGGCGGCCCGTGCACACGGGCTGGAAGCGCTCGTACTTGCTAACTGCTCGCCGTCATTGCACTTGCTCACTTTCCAGGAGTTGGCACGTCAAATCGGAATCAACCCGTATCGCGTTGAAGTGGCCAATGTGCGCGAGGCCTGTTCCTGGCCCCACAGGGAGCAACCTGTCGAGGCCACGGAGAAAGCCCGGGACATCATCGCGGCAGCGGTTCGGCGGGTCCGACGCGATAGGCCTCTGATACAATACAGCGTGCCGATCCAGCGGAGCGTACTGGTGCTGGGAGGAGGCATCGCCGGGCTCTCGGCATCTCTTGAAATCGCCCGTATGGGCTACGGTGTGGTGCTGGCGGAGCGCTCCCCTCACCTGGGCGGACGCCTGCTCCATGTCGGCCCCACTGCCCCGGACAACATTCCGGGCAGGGACCTGGTGGAACCATTATCCGAAAAGTTATCGTCCTTCAAGCACGTGCGCGTTCTCACCCGGACCGAAATCGACACCCTTGAGGGAACGGTGGGGAACTTCCGGGTTCGTCTGAGGGTGAAGCCCCGCGGTGTGGACCAGAATCAATCCCCGGGATACGGAGAAGAAAAATCGAAATTCGAAGAGGCCTGCCCCGAGGGCGCCATTATGTCGGACACGGGCGCCAAATGGGTGGAGGAAGAAGTGGGCGCGGTCATTGTGGCAACGGGCTATGAACTTCTTTCCACGGCGGAGCTGCCCGAGCTGGGAGGGGATGACCCGGATGTGGTGGATCAGTTGACCTTCGAAAAAATGCTCGGTCTGGACGAGCTTAAAGGCGGGTATATAGTGAGGCCTTCGGATGGCCGGGCGGTTCGGCGGGTTGCCTTTGTCCAGTGCGCCGGATCGAGAGACCCGGAACGGCACTTCGCCCATTGCTCCAGAATTTGCTGCTCTGTCTCAGCCCGGCAGGCATTAAGATTTCGGGAACGCATGCCTGAGGGTGAGGCCTGGATTTTTGCCATGGACATCAGGTCGCCCGGCCGGGATGAAGAAGTTTACCTCCAGCGCGCTGTGGAAGAGGGAAAAATTGTGATGGTCAGGGGTCGGCCCTCGGGCGTTGAGCGATGGGGAGATCGGCTGCGAGTCCGCAGCACCGACACATTGGCCCCCTCACTGCTGGAAGTTGAGACGGATCTGGTGGTTCTCTCCAGTGCTGTCACCGGTGGGAGTGGGGCTCAGGAACTCAGCAGGATCCTTCATGTGTCTGTAGATGAAGCTGGTTTTTTCACCGAGGCGCACGTTAAACTTCGTCCTGCAGAGACGTTGACGAGAGGGATCTTTCTTGCCGGAATGGCGCAGGCCCCCCGGAACATTCCCGAATCGTCGGCCAGCGGCCAGGCCGCTGCGGCCAAGGTGCTGGAGCTTTTCTCACAGCCGCACCTGGTGCGTGAGCCGACGGTCGCTCAGATCGACCCGTTGACCTGTTCGGGCTGCGGGTTATGCGTTGAGGCTTGCGTTTACGACGCCATCGAGATGCTCAATGGACAGGGACCTGCGCGGGTGAAGGAAATACTCTGTGAAGCGTGCGGCGCCTGCCAGGCAGTGTGTCCCTCAGGGGCCGCATGGCACAGGAACCATTCCACCCGGCAGATCATCGAGATGATTCAGGCACACCTCGAGACCACTGGAGATCGATTCCAGTCTCCGAGGGTGCAGCCCATGAACAACAATTACCTGGAGGGACGTTGCGTGAGCCACTGGACAAAGACCTGATGCATTGTCAGCGTACGGAAGGCATCGACGGCTACACCTGGTCGAAGGTGGATGCGGCGGTTGTAGGTGGAGGAGTGGCCGGGCTCCGCTCCGCGTTGGATCTTCAGGGTGCCGGTTTACGCGTGGCGCTGATAGAGCGTCAGTCCCACCTGGGCGGACTGCTGCCCATGATGGAGCGCCAGTATCCGGGCGATCACTGCGGGATGTGCCGCATGCTTCCGCGTGCAAATGGGGCGGACCTCCTCCACGGCTGCCTCAAGCGAGGGCTTGACCTGGCCGGGGTTAAGGTCATGCTGCGGTCGTCCGTGGAGGACATCCGGGGACATGCCGGTCAGTTTCTCCTGAAGATCAGGATGGCGAAAAGGGGTGTCAATCCGGAGCGGTGCATCGGCTGCGGACGCTGCATCGAAGTCTGCCCTGAATCATCCATGCAAGGATTTATGACTGACCCGGGCCAGGCATTGCGCTGGGCAGCCGAGGGACCGATCCCGCCAATCCCGGTGTGGGCAGAGGCTCTGTGCAGCCGCTGCGGGAAGTGCGTGGAAGTCTGCCCGGTAGGAGCCATTGACCTTGACGGAACAGATGCCGCGGTGGAACTGCAGGCATCCAGGGTCATCTGGGCGCCGGGCACCGTGGAAGCGGATCCGCTGAGCGTCTCCCAGTTCGGCCACGGCCGGTATCCCGACGTGGTCACCGCCGTGGAATGGGAGAGTATGGTGCAGGCCACCGATCCCGCGGGCCCCTTGAGGCGCCCTTCGGATGGCCGTCCCATTCAGCGCGCCGCCTTCATTCTCTGCGCGGGAAGCAGAGATCTGAAATCGCCCTGGTGTTCAGCCTATTGCTGCCTGGCCGCCATCAGGCAGGGATCAGCACTGGCACGGAGAAACCAGAATTGCGCCGTGGTGATATATGGTATGGAATTGCGCGATTTTCCCCATGGTGGATATACATACGCCCGGGAGAGAATCCTCGATGAAACCCTTCAGTGGGTCCGGTGCCGGCCCTCGGTAGTTCTTCGGGATGCCAAGAAAAACGTTATCCTTGTCCGCCACCTGGATGAAGCGGGGAGATCGGTTGATGCCGAGGCGGAACTGGTGGTCCTCATGACAGGGCGGGCGCCCTGTTCCACGCGCACGGGACTGGTCGAAAAGCTGGGCGTAACGTGTGCTGCACCCACCGATATCCTGTCGGACATTCCCGGGAAACCGCGGAGTGCGCAGCCCGCAATGAATGCTGGTGAAGGATTCCTGGTGGCACCCTGTGAGGGGAACCCGATCACTGCAGTGCCCGGGATATTCCTGGCCGCCAGGGGTCCGGGTGTCATCGAAGACCAGGTGATCCACGGGGCGGCAGCCGCATCGGCCGCCATATCATCACTGCGGGCAGGAGATAGATCAGCCCGCAGGGTATACTCCATCCACCACCATCCTGTGGATTTTCACCAGGAAACAGCCACAGGCACTGCTCACCTTACTGAGGCATCGCCGTGTCTGGTGCTTTGCCAATGCCAGGGAGAGGTCTCCCGGCGGCTGGACTTGGAGAAACTCAGAACGGGGCTCTCTCATCAATTCCGGGAAATCAGGATCGTTGCGGAATTATGCGCGGAATCAGGCCTTGACGAAGCGCTTCCAGCCCTCCGGAGCGCTGACTCCCTGGTGATTGGCGCCTGTGCACGAATCCCGCACCGTCACCGGGTGGAAGCGTGCCTGGCAGGGAACGGTATCGCTTGGAAGAGCGTTCGGGTTGTCCCCCTTCGCGAGCGGGTCTGCTGGGGCCTTTCCGAGTCGGCGAAAGACAGATTATCCGCCGCAATATACGCCCTCACCCGCGAGTCACTGGTGGCCTCAACAATTACGTATGACCGGTGGCCCCCTGATGAGTGCGTGCCCAGGATCCTGGTTTTAGGTGCGGGCCCGGCGGGCTTGAAGGCGGCCATCACCGCGGCGCATAATGGTCTTGAAGTAGTGGTGGTGGAGAAGGAGGACCACCCCGGTGGCCGCCTCCTCTACATGCCGGCACGGGTTGGCGAAATAGAACCCCTTCGCTTGCTGGATAATCTGACGGCATCCGTCCGTGAGAGCGGCCTCGTGCACATCCGAACCAATTCCACGCTCAAGAGGCTGGAGGGGCGGGGCGGCCGATTTTCCGCGAGCATCTCAGACCGGGAAGGTTGTGAGGAAGAACTGGAATTCGGGGCCGTGGTGGTGGCCGTTGGGGCGCAAGAGGCATCTCCGATTACGTATGGAGCATCAGCAAGCGGGCCTGTGATCACACATGCGGAGCTTGAGCGCATGCTTGCCGTGGGTCTTTCGGATGTGGCACCGGAGAGCCGCATTATCATGATCCAGTGCGCAGGATCACGCTGCGACGAACGGCCCTATTGCAGCCGTTTTTGCTGCCCCAGAGCCGTCGCAAACGCCCTGAGCTGCCGTCAACTGCGCGATGATGTGTGGGTGGAAGTCTGGTACAGGGACATGATGATGCCTGGTCTGCTGGAGTCGGAGTTCCTCAGGACCAGGGAGAGCGGTGTACGCTTCCGGAAAATCGACTGCTCGAGAGCGCCGCTTATTGATACAGGGACCACTTCTGCGCGTGTAGAGGCGCTCATGGAAGGCGGGTGGGGGGTTATATCGGAGCAGGCTGATCTTGTGGTGTTGGGACTTGGGGCGGACGCCCGGCCTGATGCCTCAAAGCTTGCGGGTATCCTGAGGATCGACCTGGAAAGGGCCGGCTTTTTCCGCGCCGCGGATTCCAAATGGCGCCCTATTGATGCCTCACGGGAAGGCATTTTCCTCGCCGGATCGGCCGCAGGTCCCCGGCGGCTTCCTGATGCGATGCTCTCGGGCATGGCCGCCGCACAGGGTGCCGCCAATATGCTTCTGTCCAGGGTGGACGTTCCCGGAGCCGGCACCGACGAACGCCGTTGTGTTGCCTGTCAACTGTGCGTCGAGACGTGCCCTGCCGATGCCAGGAGCGTCAATCCGGATGACTTGACAATACAGGTCTCCCGGCGGCTCTGCATGCAATGTGGGCTCTGCGCCATGGTGTGTCCCTCCGGGGCCGCCCGAATGGCCGCGAGAGACAGGGACCCCATTATGCGGGCCGTGGAGACAGCTTGGTGAAATTTCTATGAAATCTTTTGAGCCGAAAATCGTGGGTTTTGTCTGCCGGTGGTGCTCTGGGTCGGCCATGGACCTTGCGGGGGTGACGCGCATGACTTACCCGCCGAACGTGCGGCCCATCCAGCTCCCCTGCACAGGCTCGGTGGACCCGGTCTATATCATCAGGGCGCTTCTCTCAGGCGCTGATGGCGTATTCATCAGCGGCTGTCCGCCTGGAGACTGCCACTACGTGTCAGGAAATCTGAAATTCAGGCGCCGCTTCGCTGTGCTTCGCGCCATGCTGGAAGCGATGGGACTGGAACCGGAGAGGGTCAAGCTTTACTGGATCAGCGCTGCCGAGGGAAAGAAATTTGCCCAGACCATGCACGCACTTACCGAGGAGATCAGAGCCCTGGGCCCCAACCCTCTGGCACGGCAGAGCTTTACATGATCCGGGTTGCGTGTTGCGGGGCACACGTTGCGCGTAGTTTCCACTGAGAACTCATAACCCGCACCTCCTAACGAATGAGGTAGCCTTTATGGCTGTGTATCGACAGATAACCGATGGTGATCCGGAAGGTGCTGTAGCAAAGGTATTGGCCTTAGTGGCTGAAGCGCTGGACGTGCAGACGATTTGCGCGCCATTTTACGTTACAGGCCGGGAAGCGGCGGTAGTGGAGATCCGCGATGCCGGCCAGGAGTTGCCCCCGGTGGCATTCCTGGAGCCTTCCTATCAATTCAGCCTGGCCGGCATGTTGAGTCGTATGGCCCGTTCATCAACAACAGTGGGGAAGATGGTGGCACTTCTTCGGCCCTGTGATCATCGGGCATTGGTGGAACTGGCGAAACTCCGGCAGATTCCCTTATCGTCTTTGATCACCGTTGTCTTTGAGTGTCCAGGCACTATCCATGCACGGGATGTCGTTACAATGGATCGTTCGTCCTTAAGAAGATTGGCCCAGACATTGGTGAGTTCTCATTCCCGGGAGCAAGAGTCCCTTTCCGTGCGGGAAGCATGCCGGGCCTGTCTCCATCTGGACTTCCCGGTGGCGGATGTCCAGATCCTCTGGAGGGGTGCAGATCCATGGCAGGAGATTTATTGGCGGGAGGGATGTTCTATTGGTCTTCAGGCGCTGACATCCGCAGGACTCGTCGAGGCAGAGCTACCGGAAGAGAGGGCCCGCAATCTCGACCGGTTGAGAAAAGAGCGCCTGGCTTTTCGGCAGGATCGGATCGAGCGGTTCAGCAGAGACTATCAAGGGCCTGAGGGGATGCGGCGAGCGCTGAGCTCGTGTATTGGATGCATGAGCTGCCGTCAGGTCTGCCCCCTGTGTTATTGCAGAGCCTGTGTGTTTCACGGCCCTGATCTGGAGACGCCTTGGGAGACGGCGGAAACGTGGCTGAAAGGCCGGAACGCTCTGCGGCTTCCCCTGGATACGCTTTTGTACCACATGGTGCGAATGAACCACATGGCTCACGGCTGCGTGGCGTGTGGTCTTTGCGGCCAGGCCTGTCCCATGGATGTGCCGGTGGATCTCCTGTTCCTGGTGGGAGGCAAGAGCGTTCAAGAAGCCTTGAATTACAAGCCCGGGGAACGGCCCGATGAGCAGCCCCCCCAGGGTACGTTCAGGGAGGATGAATTCACATGGCTGGGTCGATGACAGAGCCTCTGGATCAAAGAACAGAAATGGACCAACGGCTCAGAGATGATCTGGTACTACTGGGAATACAGAGATGCTACCAGTGTTATTCCTGCTCTGCGGGTTGCCCGGTGCTGGATTTGATGGACGTGCCGCCCCATCGGGCGGTCTGGATGTCTGTCAATGACAGAACCCACGAGCTGATCCGCGCTCGATCGCCCTGGCTTTGTCTGGGATGTTTGACATGCACTGAGCGGTGCCCCAACGGGGTGGACGTGGCCGCCCTTTGGGATCGGATCCGAATGGCTGCCACTGATCGATCCGATGCACCGGAACTTGACGAAAGGGCCTTCCACCGACTTTTCTTGCAGGGTATCCGGCAGCGCGGCCGCCAGTATGAATTAGGGTTACTCGTGCGATTCAAGATGATTACCGCTCAACCCCTGCGGGACGCCTTACTGGGAGTGCGGATGGCACTGCGGGGGAAACTCGCCCTCCGGCCCGAAAAAGTTCGAGACACCTCATTGGTGGCGGATCTTTTCAATGAATTGAAGGAAGACGATGGGGGCAGGTGAGCCGGGTTCGATGAAAATCATTGCAAAATTATCAATTAGCAATGCAAAATTAATAAGGCAGGTTGTGGGGTCATGCATTGCACATTGTACGTACCAGCAACGTTGCGCGAAGGTGTCGTATCGTAAAGCAAACAGATGATTTTACAGTGCTGATTGCCCATTTTTCATTTTGCATGTTTCAATCTTTGCCAAAGCTGGTATTTATTCCCCATGGACGGGGCGGGGGAACACTATAGTGGAATACGCTTTTTTTCCGGGATGCTCGCTCCACGGTTCTGTACGGGAATACGGCGAGACCGTGCGCATCGTCGGCGAGGCCGTGGGATTGTCGCTTCACGAAATACCGGACTGGTCCTGCTGCGGCGCTTCTTCAGCACATGGCCGCAGTCATCGCCTCCACGCCGCTCTGCCGGCGCGGAACCTGTTTCTTGCAGGCCGCATGGGGCTTTCCATGGCCACCGCCTGCCCGGCGTGCAACCTTCGAAGCCGCCAGGCGGAAATCATTCTCATGGATAAAGAAGAGACGCGGAGAGAACTGGAGATGCTGATGGGCGGAAGGATTCCCGTGGGGGATGGCAGGCGAACACCCTTCGTCACACGCCACATCCTGGAGATCCTGTTAGAAGAAATAGGGCTTGATCGCATTGAGGCGCGGGTTACAAAACCGCTTACATCGTTCAAGGTAGCTGGGTACTACGGGTGTTTACTGGCCAGGCCCGGAAATTTCGGCACGGAGCATGACCCGGAGCGACCGGAATCCCTGGAAAAACTCATCGAGGCCACCGGCGCACAATGGTTCGACTGGTCATACAAAAACGAATGCTGCGGTGGGTTCATGGGAGTTACACGACCGGAGGCGGCCATCTCCCTTGTAGCAAGAATCACAGCCGATGCACGGGCCACGGGGGCGGAAGCGCTCGTCACAGCCTGCCCCCTCTGCTTCACCAACCTGGACACCAGGCAACAGGCGCTGAAGGAAAAACCCCTGCCCGTGTTTCACTTTACCGAACTGCTGGGTATGGCCATGGGATTGGATGTTGACCGGTCTCTACGGCGACACCTGATCCGGGGCAATGAATTTCAAATAGAACGGAGGATTGGCGGATAATGTACATGGGCTATCCGGACGACCTCAAATCCACACTGGAAAAAGTAGCAGCGTCCCGTGAGCGCAGGTTGAGCGAGACGCCCGGGCGCCTCAGCCTGGATGATAAAGAGCGGCTCCTCCACTTATATCATCCTGATTACCGTCCTGAGGCCATGGCTGAGATCCGAGTGGGAGTTAACAAGGGAGACCGGGCTGTTAAAGAGTTTGTGGCAGTGCTTGAATCCTACGGTCAAATCGACCCTGAGCGATTCAAACCACTTGAGCCGGACCTGGAGGCGGACGTGCTTGTGGTAGGAGGCGGCGGAAGCGGCGCAACGACGGCCTATTTTGCCGCCCGGGGCGGGGCGCGTGTCGTGCTTGCCACCAAGCTTAGGTTCGGCGACTCCAATACCATCATGGCCGAAGGCGGGATCGCCGCGGCTACCCATCCCAAGGACTCTCCGTGCCAGCATTATGTTGATTCCCTGGTGGGCGGTCGGTTTTCCAACGTCCCGGAACTTGTGGAGGCTCTCGTTCTGGATGCGCCCATCATCATTCACTGGCTTAAAGGACTGGGGGTGGGGTTCGGGCTCAATCCGGACGGGACATTCATTACACACGCCTCCGGCGGACATTCCTGGCCCCGGAATCATGCCTGGTCTGACCTGACAGGACTTGAGGTGCTGCGTACAATCCGGGACGAGGTTTTGAGGCTGGGAGTTACCGTGTTGGAGTTCCATCCGACGGTAGAATTGATTCTGGACGAGCATGGACGGTGCTGGGGAGCGGTGCTTAAGAACCTGGACACGAACAAGCTTGTGGTGATACGGGCCCGGTTGGTGGTGCTGGCCACAGGCGGCATGGGGCGGCTGCATCCCCAGGGGTTTCCAACCTCGAATCATTACGGCGCAACAGCCGATGGCTTGGTCCTGGCTTACCGGGCAGGTGCAAAACTGGTCTTCATGGACGCCATCCAGTATCACCCCACAGGAACCGTCTGGCCCGAGCCGGCCTTTGGCTTGCTGGTCTCGGAATCCACCCGGGCCAACGGTGCACAGCTTGTCAATGCACACGGTGAGCGCTTCATTTACGAACTGGAGACTCGCGACGCCGTGGCCTCCTCCATCATCCGGGAAACAAGGGAGCGTGGCAACGGCGTGCGCACATCCACCAATCGGGTCGGGGTTTGGCTCGACCTTCCCACCTTGGAATACATCGGGGGGCCAGGGAGAGTCCGTTCACGTTTCCCTCACATTCATGGCCGATTCATGAAATACGGCATCGATGTGTCCAAGGTTCCGGTGTTAGTCTATCCGACCCAGCATTATCAGAACGGGGGCATCCTCATAGATCCTCAGGCCCGTACAGGTGTGGAGAACCTTCTGATGGCCGGTGAAGCGGCTGGCGGGGTACAGGGCCGCAACCGCCTCGGATCAAACTCTCTGACCGACATTTTTGTTTTTGGACGCCGGGCCGGCCTTTATGCAGCCCAGGCCTGCCGGGAAGCCCGCAACGGATCACCTACATTTTCACATCTTCGCGCTTACCACTCCGAATTGCGCTCCCTGGGCATACCACCGGGGCGGAAAGCACCAATTCTTTTTCCTGATTATGTGCGAGGCGATTTATGAGTGTTCAATCAACCCGGAAGACGGACTTAATGGTGCGTATTGTATTTCGGGGCATTCAGTACGAGATTCCGGAGAACCTGACGGTGATACAAGCCCTTGAACACGCCGGCCACGTTCTCACCCGGGGATGCGGGTGCAGGGGCGGGGTATGCGGGGCATGCGTGATGGCCTTTCGCATGCCGGACGATCATCGTCTTCACGTCGGTCTGGCCTGCCAGACAGTGGCGGTGAACGGCATGGACATCCAGCAACTGCTTTATTTCCCCGCCACCCACAGAGGAGCCGACCTGTCCCGATTGAAGCCCAGGCTCAGCGACCTCCTTTCCATCCACCCGGAGGTGGCGAAATGCCTTGGCTGTTACACCTGCACCAAGTCATGTCCCCAGGATATTCAGGTGGGTGAGGCCATGGCCGCTGTCCTGCGAGAGGACTGGGAGGTGGCCTACCAGATCTCTTTTGAGTGCATCATGTGCGGCATGTGCACATCTCGATGCCCGGCCGAGTTGTCCCCCCATCAGATCCTTATGGTGGTCAGGCGTCTGTATGGTCGCGATATTCTCCCTATGCCCGAATACCTTAATCAAAGGCTTGAGGAGATCAGAAATGGGGTGTTTAATGACGAGTTGCAGGAGCTTCGCACTATGGACAACGAAGCGATTCGCGAACGCTTTCAACGTTATCTGGAACAGTCAAACGTGGGACCACCCAAGGCGCCCGGGAAGGCCGGTGAGGAAGATATTCACCGCGGAGAGCGCAGAGACCGCGGAGATGATGAATGAATTACATAGGATAACAAAAACGGTGGAGATAGTGATCAATGGAAAATCAGCAATTAGCAATGTAAAATTAGCAGGAGATTAAATTGAGCATGTTCAATACTAAAATAAAATAATAAATACAGTAAGTTACAAGCTCATAAAACTGGAGTTACCCCCAAAATGGTGCATTTCCGGGGGACGGTTTCAAAAAACCTCAATGATTTGAAAAAGTTACCCCCATTAATGTAAGTTTTATGGGATAAGTTATCCCCTCAAATTAACGTTTGCTACTCTTTGAAAATAAGGAATATTTAAAAAATCTCTTTATATTTTAGAAGATTTATGCTCCTTCTTAATATTGAACATCGGTATTGAACGGAAGGAGCATGATCATGATTGATTTTCAAGTTCCCTTACCCGGTCTTGCAAGGGATTTCAATAAGCTGACAGACCAGACAAGGATGAGAGCGTAAAAGAGCTCATCAAGGCCATTCCCGATGAGGAGTGGAAGCCCTATATGACAAAGGATGGGATAGGTACCGATAGGGAAATAGCCGAGACGGTGCAC
>JAFDED010000016.1 GCA_019310535.1 Deltaproteobacteria bacterium | reverse complement strand
ATACTACGAACTTATGAGAAAAAGTAAAGACCTAAAATATCTTCGCCGCAAAATGGTGCTCTGCGCTCAAGAGCACGGCATAAAACCCGCGGCGCGTCTTTTTGACACCACTCCCAAGACAGTGCGCAAGTGGCTCCGGCGATGGAAAGAGCAGGGATGGGAGGGCCTTTCTGATCACAGCCGCGCACCCAAAAAGCCCTTCCGCCGCATCACACCCCAATAGTGTAAAAAAAGCCATAAAGCTCAAAGAAGATCTCCCCTCCTGGGGCGCAGAGCGCATCAAGCGCGACTATGGAAAGAAGATCTCCCCTCCTGGGGCGCAGAGCGCATCAAGCGCGACTATGGGCTGAAGATTTCGGATAAGTCGCTCAGGCGCATCTGGAGGGAGGAGGGGCTGCTCAAGCGCAAGAAGCATCAAACCAAAAATGACCTCAGAATCGTTAAAGCCGCCTGGAGATTTTTCGAGTATGTGACTCTCGATACCAAAAATCTGGATGACATCCCCCAACTATGGCCCACATTCGTCGGCTGGACCTTCCCACCATCCAATCCACCTGCGGAAAGTGGTCAGCGGCTTCCATGCGATTTCCTTCTGCACAGGAGCACTTTTTTGCTGCGCCACTCTCTTTGCTCAACTGCTCCTCAATCAACCCCACAGCTGTGGAGTTACCTTCTCCCAAGGGAGGTGGCAAACAGTCAATGGCAGCGAGTTCATCGGCATCTGGAACACACGTAAAGGCTCTTCATTCACCTGTTAAATCGAATCATCGATGGGTTGGAGCATGACACCATCCCACCGCGCGCTCATACCTGGCAAGCTGATGTTGAGACCGTTCACGGCATCATTGAAGAGGAGAACTTTATTCTCTTGATAAGCCGACTTTAATGTATGTTACCCACCTTTGACATTAGCATATTTTAGGGTTAGGTATTACTTGACAATTAATATATTTGTGCTAAAAGATAATTTATATTTATTGGCATAACGTGGTCCCAGCCACCGTTGCCAGCCATTGCATGCCGCCGGGGGTGACCGGTGAAAAGTTTTTGCAGAATGCTGTTGCGCTGCAAGTGACAGCCGTAAGCAAGAGGGCCAGGTTGGGGGTAATAACCTTTTGTTGGATTACGTTAGAAAGTGCCTCAAGCCCTCGGGAAGGGATAAACCCCTCCACTGCGATACGTGTGGTTATCAGATGCGGGGGCGGGGTTTACCCTTGCCCGTTCTAACGGCTTAGTAAAAACAAACTATTATGAGACCGAAAAAAATTAAGGGGGAGTAAAATGTTACTAAAAAAGTCAACTATTTATGTTTTTGGCATTGTTTTTTACATCTTTTTATTAGTTCAGGGAGCTATCGCTCAGGAGGTGACAGTTGAGCTTGTGCAAAATTTTACATCTGTTACTCCCACGTATTTGAGTGGACATGAGGGAGAAGTGTCTATGATAAGCGGATTCAGTTATCAATCCGATCTCCTCTATGAAGGTATCCCAATAGGGACCGCTTCTGGAGAAATACTATTATCGGATCCACCTTTTAATCCAAGTGTCTCTTTTAATGATATTACCATTGACGGTGTATGGTTATTTCCAGGTGCTGGAACTATTAATTTCACCGGTTCGGGAATTATCTTTGCCGGTAGGACTTGGTTAAGAACCGGAGAGCTTGCGATTTCTCTCATGGGCAGATATAGTGAAGGTACCGATGTATTCTCAGATTATAACGGCGTGGGTGCAGGGATTGGGATTGTGAGTTTATTTACCCGGCAAGGATCTGCGAACATAACGCTATATATTCAACCTTGATCTTAGGTGAAACAAATACCTTCCGGCAGGTACCATAGGATGAGGGGTCGTTTTGGGTTTTTATGAGTATCCCCTACATGGAGGGGCCCAGCTCGAAATGGTTGGAAAAGGATGACAGAGGAAACCCGCGTCGTCAAAGAGCACTTTGCATGAACAGAGGCTCATAAAGTTTTCCCAACGGGTCCGCTTAATTATATGAATTGCCTTTTGGGGCGCCTTTAGATGTTTTAATTTATGCCATCCTTATTGATTGGTTTCTTCACACTAAAATTTTAGTCTAGCGCTAATACTCTATTTGCCTCAGAGTCTGCTTATGACGAATGGGAACCACGTTGGCAGGCATACCGGCCCTCTTACTGAGTCCCTCGATTGATCAATTACAGTTTCGTAAAGAATATTGGTTCTCATCTTAGGTTTGACTGGATTCTTCGTTGAGTTTTCACCGCTGGTCTCAATGTCATTTGAGCTTATGGAATAAGCAGTCAAGGAAAAGGTCATCAATGCCCGCTGCTTTCAGCTCCAGATCGACCGTCGGTTTCTATATGCATGGTTCCACCTATCATACTCTCATACTCTCAAGCGGTTGATGGACAAGTGAGTGATGAAACAGACGGTAGGCCCAGAAGACAACCGAACCAACCGGAGGCTGTGGAAGCACATATCGCATGGATTAGCTGGCCTGGATGAAAAACTTGGAAAAATATTGACAGAACGATATGTGTAGTCTATTGTGATCTTGTCTATGAGCTTGAATGATCTTGAAAACGTCCATCTGAACTTAAGAACCTCGTGGAAATTTGTCTTACAACATTTGTGCTTTTTCCTAAAAGCAAGGAAAAGATGACCATGAAAACAAAGAAGAAACTCATGACAATATTTTTTATAGCTTCGGTAGCCCTTCTTTTACTTTTGATTGGTCGGGTGACAGTAGCGCAAGCTTTGGTAAGAACGGATACTTTGGATGACACCGATCCGATATTTAATCGGCCTGGCATACTCTCTTTTTGCACTCGGTCTCTCGCTGCTACTGAAGTGTTCTATGATATATATCCCTATTTCCACTTGGGAGGGACTCTTATTATTGATATGGCTGCCGCGGGTGCCGGCGTTGGGACGCTCAATGATCCGTTTCTTGTTCTATACCAGCGGTCTTTTGATCCGGTCAATCCGTGCGACAACTTTGTAGCTTCCGACAATAACACTGGAGTCAGGTTTGATTCGCGAATATTTGTTAATGTGCCCCCGGGGAATTACGTGATTGTGGCCACATCTAACGATAACGACCAAACGGGCTCCTATCAGCTTACGATAACCAGCCAGTGGCCGCCTCTCGATAGCTTAGATGGTACTGAGCAAACATTTAACCGGCCCAGCGTACTTACTTCGTGCCATCTGTCTATCTTTGGTACTGAAGTATTCTATGATGCATTTAACTACTACCACACAGGTGGTATTCTTACTATCGACATGGCTGCTGCAGGTGCTGGCATTGGAACGCTCAGCAATCCTTTTCTCGTCTTATACCGAGGGTCTTTTGATCCGGCCTATCCGTGCGGCGGTTTTGTAGCTTCCGACAATAACAGTGGAACTGGGCTTGATTCGCGTATAGTTGTGAATGTGCCCAGGGGGAATTATGTTATTGTGGCCACGTCTAGCATAAACGGTCAAATTGGCTTTTATAAGCTTACAATAAACACCCAGAGGCCGTCTACAAACCATGAAAGTGCACATAATCTGAGTGTTAATATAGATCCTGTGGACACTGGCTCCGTAACAGGAAATGGTATTGAGTGTCCAGAGGACTGTTCTGAGTCTTACGATGAAGGCACGATGGTGCAACTTATTGCTGTTCCTGCAGCAGGTTATGTATTTAACCATTGGAGTGGATGTTCGTCGCCTACAAACCGATGCGATCTGAGCATGCATTCCGATGTCAATTTGACCGCCCATTTTAGAGTGCGCAATAGACTCGAAGTGAAAGTGCTTCCTCCTGATGGTGGGCAAGTGAGCGGAGAGGGAATAGATTGTCCAAGAGGATGCGGGCAAGAGTATTTCACCTCTGCATCGGTAACGCTAACCGCACAGCCCAATGATGGGTTCATATTTGTCGGGTGGTCAGGTCGCAACCTTGAGGAACTGGTGTGCGATCCACAATTCACGGTCTCTGTGGAAGGAGAAGTTACGGTGTATGCTCTCTTCTCGCCAGCTACCGGTCGGAGCAGAATCTATAGGGAATCAACGGATATCTTTTACACAAATTGGATGCTCTACATACCGATATTAGAGGCACCCCTTGAAGGAGACGGGATGGAGACATTCTGGCTGCTTTGTGAATATGTATTGCCCGGAGGGTATTTTACGGTTGTTGATTTCGGGTCGGTACCCTGTCCCATCCAGGCGGAGGAGGGAGCAATTTTACAAATGGAAAACGGTACATGGATGCTAACCATCCCTGCGGGCGATGTTGAATTTGATCCCGGTCGGCCTTACCGGTTCACCCTGGAAGTGGATTTCACAACTCCTGACGTGAGACTCAACGTCATAGACTACGGCGTAGTTCAATAAACCTCTTTAGCTGTGGAACAACACAATTCTGCAAGAGGAACCCGGCACATATTTTATACATAGGTTATGAGATATCATGACCCGAGCGAAATTCAACAAGGGATTTTAATCTGGTTAATACTTCTCGCGGAAGTCTCATTGAATTAGAGCTTCGGGGATAAAGAAACCATAGTATTATTATAATACTGACTGGGATTTGGACCGACACTTTACGCTGTGGCCTTTCGATATTCAATGACAATTCCTGGTTCTAAAAGTCGATTTCCGAGAATCACGGCTCAGTGGTTTTTGTTCATTTCAAACGCAAATAAAATAAACGGAATAGGGAATTAGCGGCGGCGGTTTAGCTCATCTTGTAATAAACAGAATCCATCTGAAGAAAAGACAGGTCAAAATGACCTTCCTCAAGGTGAGCAATAATAATCTGTCAAGACGGGGAGTAAGATATATTAAGAAATTATTCGTGGGAGCCTGAACAAATAATAGCAGTATCAACCAGTTTTGGATGAATAAAGGGCCCCGTAATAAAGTTACATCTTTCTCAAAAAGACAGGATCATACTCACCCTGCCTTGTTACGGAAAATGTCCTATTCTTGAATCTCCAATCGACCTCAATTTGTAATAGCGCTAATGTATAATGAGCCCCAATGAGCATAGCCGGATGGGTTCCCAGGTACCCACTCGGGAGGCACCCGGTAAGCCCGATAGACGGAATTGGTAATACTGCTTATAGAGGAGGCAACATATTCCCAAACAATTGTTTTGTCAGGTTTAACCTCAAAAATCCGTCCGGTAGCACCTTCTGCAATGAGGGTATTCCCGTTAGGAAGACGCTGGGCTGAGCTGATATAAGGACTGAAAAACATGTGATCTGGGCCCCATAAGGGAAGGAACATTGAGCCCTCTCTGTATTCATACTCCCACACAATGTCGAGAGTTACCGGATTGAACTCAATAACCCGAGAATAGAATCTCCAACGAACAGGATATCCAGCCGCTCCTCCATTATCAAAGACCAGAATGTTACCAGCACCGGGAAGGCCCTTTGGAATCATATGGGTATGATGTTGCCCGATAATCTGACCTAATTTACGTCCTTCTTCAGTTCGTTGAGAATAATCAGGCCCCACTCTCCAGACAATCTCCACGGTTTCCCGGCTTATAATGGCAATAATATTAGCATTACGAGCACCCCAAATAATATTTTCCGGATTGAAGCGCACATCACCCTCATCCCACCAATGATTCTCGCCAAGAAAAGACACACTATTAATATGCAGATAGTCTCCATATCCTGCTTCTTCGATGTACCACGGATTCCGAAATATATGCTCTTTGGCCCTGTCGTCAAAGCCCATTTCATCAAAATGGTCAGCCGCATGCCATTCAAATCCAGTCAAATCTCCATTCCAATCAACTTCATAGATCACATCATCTCGCAGTTCCTTGTCGCTAATTCTTGGAACGATCTTATTGTAATGGGCAAGAATCAAGATTTTTCCCTCTTGGATAAATTCCTGGCCAGGGGCATAGTACCCGATAGGATTCCCTTGTATCTGAAAGTCATGATGCTGTCTGGCCATTTTTCTATCTGTCCCATCCTCGTCCCAGCTATAGAATTGCCATACAACGTTCCCATTCCAATCCAGCTGAACTAATTCAGTCGATTCACCAAAAAAAAGTAAAAACTCATAACCAGGTTCTTGTCTGGGGTCCCTGCCAGCTATTAAGGAGCCCCCGGGAATCATCTTAGCCGGGAAAGCAAAAACAGACCATTCCTTAACTATATTCCCATCCATGTCTATTAGGATGGCACGCTGATCATTTGCAGTAACAACCCCATAGAGTGTATAACCTTCACAAGATCCTTCTTCATGAGTCACTACCCCGCATGCGATGAATCCGGAACCTGATGCGACAAGAGCGGCCACTGCTATAAATATCAGCTTCTTCATCGCCACACCTCATTTCCCCAAGGATTTGGCTTTGTTGAGGGCTAAAATACAAAAGCCGCCGATGAATTATAATAATTTCCCGACTACGTAGAGAACTTTTTCTCGTACCGTCCTCTGAGTGTTTGGCGGTATTTTGTGGTTTGGATTGTTTTCTGTTTATTATTTGAAATGATTGGCCGCAAATTTATCATAACGGACAACCACCGTCAAACAAATTTTTGACCTGAAGTCGTTCCACGAATTTAACGCCACAGAACACGTCCTCAATAAGAAAATGCACCCCTCAGTGTGCGGCCGGAGGGGGCTGCTGGCAAAACAGATGGGGGGCGCTCCCGCTTCGCTCGCCAGCCGTGAGCTTTTGAGTGGCTCCGGCCGGACGCGCCCCTGGGGCCGGCCGCACTGAGGACTGCCCAGCTTCACGGCGAGGTAACCAATTTCTCTACAACAACAAGGAAGGCTTGACAAAGATTACAATTTAAATTAGGATTACATCATGTAAGTTATCAACATCAATAGAAAAACAGGATATGTTACGTATAGCTAACTGAAATCAACAGGATGCAATAGTCCCAATTCATAGTATATTTGAACCAGAATTCATCACTGATTCCAGCAAATGAATCCGAAAATCAAACTAAATATTGTAAGGCGATATTAAAGCTTCCACTTTAGAGTTGCAAGATCAAATCTCAGCTATTACAATCATCAAGACTAACCATTAAATGTTCATAAATAGATTTTTCATAAGGCTCATTTTAGCCATGATATTGCTGGGCCAGGAGATAAATTACCCCGTGTCTTTTGTTGTCTTCTTCTTTAAAGATACGGCCAAAAGCGGAGATTTAGGCCTTAGAACTGGGAACTGCCGCGTAATTTTGGTTTAAAATTTCTCACATTGCTCTATATGATTTTAACGACATGTGTCCTCTGGTTAAGTAATTTTAGAATTCATGTCTCCCTTACCTTCCTGGGCCAGGACGTGGATCTGTGCATGTTGTTTCGAGCCTCCGTGGATCCTCCACCCGGATCATAGGCCTTACCTGACGGCCATCGCTCCACTCACCCATGAATACTTGCTCGGAACTCCCATTCCCTAAAGCATACTCGCAATCCGTTCCATGGAAGGAGCAATTTAACGCGCCAACAGAAAGTTTGTAGGTGATGTAAAAGTCTCTCGCATCCACTGCTGCCGTGTCTCTGAACCCGTTAGTATTTGGAAAATAATGGTTCGAAATTTGAGCTGGTGAGCCCCGGTCGTCGGATTGAACGAGCAATAAAACACGATTCTCATCAGGGATTTGTCGCGTATGTTTCCATATGACGACCGCCGTCCACTTACAAACGACGGTGTCTTGATCTCCGACCACGATAACCAACTTCGTTGCGGGATCTATTTGGTCCAAATTCTCTTTGGGGATCCATCCTAGACCACCTGGCTCCACGGCCACGATTGCATATGGCCTTGGCATCCCGTTCCGGATATCGGCCGCTCGCGCGGCGAGAATTGTGCTCAGAAATCCCCCCATGGAGTGGCCAATGATGGCCGTTTTAATCTCCCCCAATTCATTTTTCTCGGGTCTCACATGAGGCTCCAACCAATTCTTGTCAAGACGATTCAGGGCATCCTTCCATGTTTCCATGGCATGGTCGGCAAAAATTCTAAAACCCACCACGGATGAATCATACCGAATCCATACCACGGTGTAACCCTTTTTGACTATGTGTTCAATCCACTCCAAATATGCCTCGGGCCTATAGGCCAACCACCCGTGAATAAAGAGGACCACAGGAGCCGCTGCCGGGGTAGGGTCTGCAGGTTCAAAGATAAAATATTCATAGCTATTTTCCTGAAAGTGATCTTCTGCCCAGTAAGGACCGTATCCCGTTACAGTGGCGTGCAGATAATCATAGCCTCCAGGACCGCTTTCCGGCTGGGAGGGAGGTGAAGGTTGAGAAAAGGATAGTGTTGGGTTTAGAAACACGAGTAATGGGACGAGCATCGGCATAATATACCTAAGTTTGTGTCTCATCTGGATATCCTCATTTCATTACTTGTTTTCACTCCTTCAGAAGGCAGTTTTTAAGGCTTATTGCTGAAAGTGCAATCAAATACACCGTGCCGTGGGCCTTTGTCCAGTTCCCGTTGAATTGCCATGACCTTCGACCGGTCAAGGGTGTAACAGAAGGTTAAGGCAGCAGCCATGAGCAGCAGGATGGCGGGCAGTATACTGTAGAGTATGGCAATGCGGTGCATGGTCAGCGCGGACTGCTGAGCGTGCCCAGGTATAAGACCGGCAAACCAGTCAATAAGGAGACCAATCAGTAGTACCGAGAGCCCCGTCGCTATTTGTTGACCAAAGGAAAAGATACCGAAGAACGATCCCTCACGACGCCGGCCTGTAACCAGCTCATCTTCATCAGCCACATCAGCGACCATGGAGTAAGGAATGAACCACAGAACACTTGCAAAAAATCCCCCAAGTGCATGTCCACCGACCATCACGTGCACGTTGCCAGTTCCAAAGAGATGACCTTCGCCCACAAGCAGGAACGCACCCAACATGAGTGCGGCAGTTGCAAGAGTGGCAAGAAAGTAAAGCCGCTGTTTTTCAACAATTCCGGAAATTCGCAGCCAAAAGACTACCCCTATTATTCCCCCCACGTAGAAGGCAAGTTGGAGCGTGCTCAAGGCCGAGCTGGCGGTAATCTTGACATAGTAAGTCAAATAATGGATCGAAAGCGAAGCGTTGATCACCACCCCTAAAAAGAAAAGAGAGAAGGACACAAAAAGGATGAAAAAGGATCGATTGCGAAGGGATTGCACGAGGCTGACAAAGAAATTACCTGATGTCCGGGGCATTTGGTTCTCATCACCGGTGGAAAGAAAGGGTCGCCATTCCAGAGAACCCAGTGTCGCGATCAGCCCCACAATGGCCATCACTAGACCAAAGGTGAGACCCATTGCCGAGTAGCCGGCGTAGTTGAGCTTGGGGTCAACCCCTGGTGTTTTATCGGGGAAAAATACCACAAAGGACAGTGAGGCTGCAGCGAGTGCGCCCAGCAATGCCATTATGCCTCGAACGCCAGTGATCGAGGTCCGCTCATGGTAATCGGGGCTAAGCTCAGCCCCTAAAGCATAATAAGGGATGCAGTATACAGAAGTCGTCGTGCGCACCAGAAGGCTGGTCCCCAACAACCATGCAAAAAGGGCGCCGCTGGAGAGACCTTGGGGCGGGCTGAAGAATGCCCAGAAGCTGCCTCCCATGGTGAGGGCACCAACAAGCATGAAAGTGTGCCGCCGTCCGAAGCGGAAGCGTGCCTTGTCGGAGAGGTAACCGATATATGGGTCAATGACAGCATCCCATACCAGCCCGATGGCCGATGCGATGCCCACGAACGTACCCGGAAGCCCCATCACCGAGGTGTAAAAGTATAGGGTGAAGAGACCGAAAATTATTGTCTTCAAGACGTTCGCTATATCGCCAACACCGTAAAGAATCTTTGTATAATAGTTTAAGCGGGGAGTTGTTTGAGCCGGGTATTTCTTTGCCAAGGATTCCATGACAGATACATTACTCTTATTAGGCATTCTTGAGACGAGCTGTACTAGCTTAAAGCTTCTTTGCTGAGACCAACAAGTAACATTTTAGACCAGCATCGGCCAAGAGATTCCGGAGGATCATTTTTATATAAGCGGGCAATTTTATCTCTCCTGCTGAAAATTTTTCACGCCTCCAACGCCAAAGATGGTTGTAAAACCCTTTCCAGCACTGTTTCGTTGCGTCGAAAACTTCTACGTGCTGAAATCCTGTCCGCAGGTATAGATCCCTATATTCCTTTAAGTCCCTTACATAGTTTTTTTCAGGCGTCATGGGATGCCATTTGCACCCCCATTTTCGAAGGAGTATATCAGAAAGCACCAAATGACCGCTGGGCTTCAGTGCTCTGTAGGCCTCCCGCAGGAAATCTTCTCTGGTGTCGAAGTGGAATGCCGCCTCAACACACATTACGGTATCAAAAACATTCTCTTTAAATCCCAATTTTGCGGCATCCATCAGCAAGAATGTACATCCCGGTGCGTTCACCCTACTAATCGCCAATTGCTTGTAAGAGATGTTGATTCCTATGACCTCTGAGCATTTATAATATTTCAGTAAGTACTTGGTTGTCGCGCCCATGCCACAGGCGACATCGAGGATACTCCCGCCCTTCTCAGGAGGGTATGCCAGAAGTTTTTCAATCAGGTTTTGACACGCTTCCTTCTGAGTACTGGTCTGTTCTGTCCAGTAGCCGAAATTGTAAAAATAACTACCATCGTAGTATTCTGCCACCCGATGGTCGCATAACATTCTTTTATCATAAGAACTACCCACGTCCGGGCTACGTACACTCATAGGAAACATCTCCCAATTGACTTCCTGGACTTTATAAACCTTTCCTTGCCTGAGAAAGGATAATATCTTATCCAACTTGAAAAAACTGCTTCATATATGTACTTTATCCATGGGCCTTGCATAACTTGGGACACATTCATTATGGCCGGATACCTTCAAGCAGTCCAAAATGTTTTTCGATGTCATAAGAAATTGTCTGCTGTGATATTATCAAGTAATTACCGCCATTTCGGAACTGATACAGGGTTAACGGGACAACCCAGGTTTTCAAATTCCTCCTTAGTGAGGTAATGGATCAAGGGTTGATACGGTCCCATTACACCATCTTGGTTATTGAACCCGATAAGTTTGCGGTTCCAACCAGGCTGCGACCACGCACCGGTACTCCAGGGAATATTGTCTATATGTGGAGCGTGTTTTTGCAGATAGTCATCTGGTATAACGCTCATCCAACGGAGAACAAAAACTTGCCGCGACTCAGGTCCGTATGCTTGCCAGGTGACTCCGCATTCGGGTCTGGCATTGGAGGGCCGCTCACCGCGCCTTGAGAACACGATGATAAATTCATTTTTTTTGTTAACCACAATCTTGTCATCCATCAAGCAGCCGTAAAGCAGGCCAGGGTATTTCTTGCCCTCGCCATTACCAGTGTGGCAAATGGACCAATAGCGCGCCTCGCCGGTCGTGGCAACAGGTTCGCCGTTTCTGGTCTTGGGCGTGAGGGGAAGCTTTCCTGTCAAAGCGTAAACCTTACTCTTTCCCAAGAACATCACTCTGAATAAATAAGTATGATAGTTACATGCGCTGGCGCTTATTTCATGATTTCCCGGCGGCGGTATATCAGGACCTCGGCGAAAAAGACACTTCTGTCTTGATGCGACAAACTTTTTTGCCCATCTCGAGGGCAAAAGTCCCCATGGCCTGGCTATTGGGTAAGCAAAACCTTCTGCAAATGTCAGCCAGAAACCAAACATTTTAAACCAACCGACGGTCGGGCCGATAAAATCAGGTGGGTCCTCAGGCGGGGTATAAAAACCCCGAACAGCAAGGTTTTGCCTCCTTTCCGCTTCGCTGAAATCACACTGAAGCCAGAAGGTTTCTCCGCTCTTTAACCTCAGCAGTGCTCTGGGTAACGCAACTCCCCCAAAAGGCCCGGTAGCTTTGTCAGGAGCATAGTAACGAAGCCACAATACAGAGGCAACTATTTGACCATCTCCCTGGGGGCCAGAGCTGGCAAAAGGACCCCCGACACGCTTGTTGCCCGGAGCTCGGTAAGCAGGGGGTATCATTGCTTCAGGATTGAGCTCAACGGCATTGCCTGCTTTAAGATCGAATGTAAGGTGATAGTGCCTTTTTTCAGCGTTGCGGTTGGCACCTCGGCGAAAAGGATTTGTATGTCCGGGATCGGGATTGATATCAATATCTACGATTGGGACCTCAGGGGCTCCCATGCCACTGGTTGTGGGATTCTTGGGATCGAAAGGTTCAAGAATCTGGTAATCCATAAACCGGGCGTGGGGAAAGTCTCCTTCAACCAAAAGCTGAGAATCAAAAGGGGCCACAAAAATCATTTTTAAATAGGTGCAGTGATTATCCGGGCTGAGGAAATACAGGTTGCTAAAATCCTCAGGAATCTCATTGGCCGGGCGCGAGTACCATTGATTTTCAGGTTTGACCTCTTCAGGTCGAAGAAGAGTCCAGTTTTTAGTTTTCTCGTTATCGATCGAGGGCGGTAACAAACCCTTTGGTAATTTGGGTGAAGCCTTTCCGGCATACCAGTCTCGAATATATCTTTCCAATCGATCGGAGAGTTGCTTAGCTTCAGCATATTTTTGTTGGTAGTATTTTTTCCACCCCTCATCCGACATTTTGCAATAAGCTCTTATTTTCCTTTGACTCATTGACGGTAGATTTGTGTAGGTATAGTAGTCAGCAGGGGGTTTTTTTAACTGAAGATCACCGCTTCTCTTTTGTCTGTATGCACAACTCGAACCTGTTAAGACCAGAATAAGAAATACCTCAATGAGAATAACGGCAAACCTTTTTCTTGCTCTCATCGCAGATGAATACTCCATCAATAGCTTTCTCATCGTCCCTGCGCAACGCCGACAACTCTATTTTATGAGATTATATTAGCATTGTTGTGAGGGAAAATCTGATGAGACATGGCAGGCCAAATACTCATGTAATTCCTACCAGCCCATCAACTCACAGCACCGAGAGCATATCGGAAAAATTCCTTCCTCTTTAAGGATTGTTCTGAACTTTTTGTAACGCTCATTATTCCAGATATTGAGGATGTTATCCTCCTTGATGTTTCCTACCACAAAATCAGGATAGTCTCGACAGGTGGCCACATCCCCATTGGGCATGATTTCTATTGTAGTCCAGGGATTCACACACTTCCTGTAACCGAATAAATTTCCATGTTCCCGGTAGTAGACCGGGATGTCCTCGTATTCCAGATCGGGCGCAAACAGATAAGGGAACATCCACTTTCTGGATTTAATCCGCTTAACACTATTCACTAAAGCATCAGTGTCGATTTCATCATAATTCCAGATCCAACCTCTTGGGGAAATCGCTTTCGTGTTTAATTTCTCTTGCATAATAGCTTCGTGGCGTTGACAACTTTTTTCCGTTTGAAACCAAGCGTAATAGGCAACCAACCCCTCAACAGGGATGTTATCGGCTATCTGAAAGACCTCATCCAGGTTTTTAGCATTGTCCTTACTTACGGTGGCAAGGATGATCATGTAGGGCTTCAAACTAGCATGTTTTTTCTTCTTTTCCTGAATGACATTGAGACCGGCCAAGACCTTATCATAGGTTCCCTTGACTCCCCTGACTTTGTCATGGATATCACGGGGGCCATCAATAGAAACCATCAGAATGTCGCACCCGATCTCTACTAACTCTTCACCATATTTCATGAGCTTGGTCCCGTTGGTAACGACCGATATCACGAGATCCTTCTCTTTCATATACCTCAAAAGCGAAAGGAGATCAGGATAGAGAAACGGTTCGCCGCCCCAAATATAGATCCAGGGTTTAAAGCCGGAGATTTCGTCAACCATCTGCTTGTATTTGTCCAGAGGGACGGTCTCTTTAATGAATTCAGTGGGATGAGCAAGGTGCCAGCCGCTTTCGCCCCATTGTCCACACATCTCGCATCGAAGATTACAAGCGTTGGTAATCTTCATGTCCACCTGTATGAATGGAGCACTGTAACCATTTCTAAGATGGTAATCAATGTGAGCCGTCAGACGTTTCCTGACTCCGGACTTAATGGCTTGCCCGACTATATCGGGCGATCGGAGCATATTGACAATACTGCTAAGGGGTGCTCTACCTTTGCGTAACTTCATTGTAAGTTTTCTCTTGCCATTGCCTCAGCCCGGCCAAGGCGCACGACATTCAATGCATTCGTGGCATAACAATAGGATATCACCAATTCTCGAGAGGAATATCACTCCGAAGGGCAAATTTAACTTCATTAATTTTGCCCTCCTGAATGCCGAAAGTCACCGTACCGGCTACCGAGGAAAAGCCCCAAGTTTTGGCTACCTTGGAGGTTGCCACCGCAGTCACCGTCACAGCATCGCTTTGGGCCTTGATCTTATCAATATGTTTCACCCTCAGGTCTGCTGTAAATCTGCTCTTATGCCATTCCTCGATGTCTTGTTTGCCTCGATAAACACCCAATCCGAAACTAATCTTTGCATCATCGGCAAAAAATTTCATGCAGAGGTCCAGATCCCTTTGATCGAAGGCCTGTAAATAATCTTGAACTATCGCTTGCAAATCATTTTTCTTTTCCTTCATGATTTCCTCCAATGAAAGTGCCGCGGGACTCAACTTTGGAGTGATGCGGTTTATTGTTTCTAAAGCCCAAAGTCCATTGGGTGGATCGTTTTTTAAGCCCTCGGACCGCATAAAGAACATTCCTCTTCTATTATCGAGTACCACTTTCCTTCAAAAGATGCGCGACGCCTTCATGTTAACTCTTTGTCCTGAAAAATCAATTACTAAATTAGGAGCTTGGGAGAGTGCCTTTCAGACTGACACTATGCTCCCGTATCGGGTCATCATTTCTGCCGAGCTCCACCATTCGGGCATTGATCCAGCCCTCAAGTTCCTTTTCCATAGCGCCGGCAATTCCTGGCTGCTCCTCCGCTATATTATGCTTTTCTTGAGGATCTCTCAATAGATCGTAAAGCTCGCAAGGGGGGTTGCCGTAAAGGTCTGGCTCCCTGGCCAAAATGAACTTGTATGTGTCGGTTAGCAAACTCCATTTGGCTTGCCAGGTGCATTCAAGACTGATCACTTGCTTGTGCCCGCCCTCCTGTTCCTCGCCAGTCAACAATTTCCAAAAGCTTCCCCCTTCCATCTCGTCCGGGATAGCCAGTCCAGCAGCTTCTAAAATAGTTGGAGCAATGTCAGTCAGTTGGAGAAGATGTGGCAGGCGCCCCCCACCCCGAAGCCGTCCAGGCCAACGCACGATCAGCGGGACGTGGATTGTGCAATCGTAGAGTCCATGATGTTCAAAGAAAATGCCGTGTTCGGTCATGCTTTCGCCATGGTCGGCTGTCAGCATCACGATCGTATTTTCGGCGAGCCCCAGTTCATCCAAGGCAGCTATGAGCTCCCCTATGCCATTATCAAGGTAGCGTATTTCTTGGTCATAAAGGGCAACAATGTAATCAGCATCGGTGATCAGCCCATTCTCAGTTCGCAGCCAGGTATCTCTTGCAGCGGCGCCAAGCGGATGTTTCCACCAGGCATCCAAGGAGTGGTTGTTTGGATCCGTGGGATTCCCCTGGTAGAACAGTTCGCGGTAGCGCTCCGGAGGGTTAAAAGGCCAGTGAGGATCCCAGTAGTGAATGAATAAGAAAAAGGGTTCGCTGGCGTGCGCCCGGAGCCACGGGATCGCTCGGGCGTTAATATCTTCACAGGTGACCGCGAGGTACAGTAGGGTATGCTTTATGCTGGGATCAATGTAAAACTCGTAACCACGGCCGAACCAAATACGGCTGCGCATGAGGCTGTCCAACGCGCAGGTGGTGTAGCCCGCCTGCAAGAAAAGCTTAGGGAGAAAAGGAACATTCTTATCCAGCTCGTTCTTGCATGGATGTGCAACAATGCCGTGGGTGATTGGATGCTGGCCGGTGTACAACGTGGCATACGAAGGCATGGTTGGAATGCCAGGACATATCAGGCGCTCGCAAAGCTCTCCCGCCTCAGCCAGCGCGTCAATATTCGGACTGGTTGGATGCCCATATCCATAGCAGCCTAAGTGATCTGCCCGCAGTGAGTCGACGGATATTAGCAAGATATTCGGTTTAATGTTCATAGATTAGTCCCTTGATTCCACAATGTATTCCTTATGATTAAACTGAAGTTGGCTTGGTTGCAACCCTGAGCATAACGCTGCTCATACGGCAATTCACCATTATCCAGTCCTCAGTAAATATTGAGAATTCTGAGTGCAGGTTTTATCTGAAGCCGGATACCTTGCGAGGTGCCTGTCCATTGATTCCAAAGGATTTTGGAGGTTCCGGACAATAGCCTGTGGAGTTGTTACCCCTGTATGGTTCCTGGGGTTAAGTAAATTTTTAGTAAGCATCATTAATAGGTTCCGCCTGAAAACAAATCATTTGAGGAAATGAGCCCCATCTGCGCCAGATTAACCCGCCGTATCAGCTTCGCCATAAGAATCTGGAAATCCTCGGCACGCCATGGTTCCAACAACGTTGGGTCATCGTTCACCCGTTGCCTGGCACGCTCAAGTCGTTGTAATACAAGATCTAATCTACCAGTACTTATGAGCCTTATTGATTCCCACAGATATTGGCTTAATATAGAGAAGTGGTACTCCCAATAGGCTAGTGTGTCCAGCAGATTGCCGAAGGTTACCGGTGGCAGCAGCGATGGTGCACGCATCACGTTTGAAGGTCCTGAGAGATGTCCAAAATCATCCTCGGCCACTACATAGTAATGATACACTTTGGAAGGCTCCACGTTGTTATCCACAAAGATGAACTGATCCGTCGTACCAATCTCTTGGAACTGGGGATCGGATGAACGCAAGTCAGATTTAAAGATGTGGAACCGGCTTGCCTCAAGTGGCGGGTCCCACGATAGTATCATCTGGCCATCTTTGCTTTCAACCTCGAGACGTTCAGGGGACTGGGGATAATTCACCTCCTGGTCATGTACTCCATTCCAAATCTGGAGGCCATAATAATAATTGACTGTCCCTAAAAAGAGGCCATGAGGGGAGCAAGATGCAAAGATCCTTGCACCAATGTTAAAATCATCATCAAAGCCTTTGCGGGTAATCATGTTAAATTTAAAGCCGTCTGAAGTACTATAGAGGTCAAACCCATACCAGGGCCTAAGCAGAGGGTCTAGAAAGGGCATTCTGCTCCCCCATGATTTGCTATCATCGGCAGTTCCCACGTAGAGAACACCTTCGTGCTCTTGCATTCGCCAAATGTGGACGTTAAGCGGCCAATCGAAGCCCGCACCAAAGCCGCTGATGGGATATTTCCAGCCATCGGGAGTCACGCGAGGCTTGCCGATTACGAGATCCCAAGTATCGTCTGGATTGATGCGGATCAATTCGGCTGGTCTATTCATGCCCACATACAGTCTGCCTTTGAAAACATGCATGCTGACAACGCTATTACTGGGAAATGGTTGGAGGAAGCCACCGTTAGTCACTACAGGTGTATAATCGTAGGGTGGAGTTCCGGTCGCATCCGTTTTCACCACAGCGTAGCCCCTCGCATCTTCCGCCTGATCCGCCAGGCCGAGGTAAAGGAACCCATTGAAAGGAGCTAACTCGAATACTTGCATACCTTCCGGGGTAACCCATCTAAAGTTATCATTCCCCGCCGCCGGATCCTCCGCCTCCAGCATAGCGCCATGCCCCTGGATCTTCCCATTGATGACATACAGACGTCCGTTGTAAACCTCCATGTCACGGAAAGTGGCCTGGTCCTGCCCCAGATCGCCCAATAGCGTGCCAGGATCCTGCGGAATCGGCTCAAAAATAACGCCGTCTGTGGAGCGTAGAATGCGTGGCGGGGGCATGGGAGGCCAGAGGAGGTTCACAGTGGCGCCACCCACATACAACGCCTCCGTTCCATCAGCCTCTCTGAACACCTCCATTGTACGGTATCCCAAATCGCGACCAGTGAAATAGCCTGGGTGGCCCGGAATCTCCACATCGTTGGGTGCTTGGTAAACCAATTCCCAATCCCCGGTCTCCGGCGTGTAACGCCAAATTTCGGCCTGGAGAGGCAACTCCCGAGGGTCAGGAGCACATTCAACGTCGGGCATTGAAGGAGGATATTCTATCAAAGGAATCATCATTGAAAACCACGCGTGTGACCAACAGTACCAAGCTCGGACTGTTCCAACATAGAGCTTTCCATTCCACCATTTCATCGACCAAGCCGCGCTGTTTTGCCGATCCCCAAATCCTTGCGGCGCTGCCTCCGAGAACTCCCAGGGAAAGAGCGGGCGTTGCTCCTGAGCCGGTGAGGAGTTAACCAGCAATAAAAACAGCCCCAGCACGGCCACCCCCAAGGTGACAACCTTATATATTCGCTCTACTGGTTTATTCATTTCAGCCTCTCCCGATCCATGATTAAGTTTTCCAGCAACTCGGCGGCCCGAGCTGCCCCCCTGTGACGGGAGAAAATATTGCCAAGCCTTTGCGCTTTCTTCTTGAACAATTGTTCTCCTAATATACGCTCGACCGCTGTACGAAGTCGCTTGGGCGTGCAGCGGTTAGGCGGTAAGCGTAGGCCTGCCCCAGCTTCCACCACCCGTTGCGCAATCTCCGGTTTGTCCCACTCAGTGGGAATGATTATCAATGGCACTCCAGCGCACAAGGCAGCCAAAACTGTTCCCGCTCCTCCAGTAGTGACCACCAAATCCGTGTTGGGTAAGAGCTCACTGTGTGAAACCCACGGCACAATGTGAATATTCCGAGCCGCCGGTGCTATGTTTAATTCTGCCGGATTTCGATCCCCACCTGTTGTCATGATCACCTGCATCGGCAGATCGGCCAGGCCTCTGGCCGCTGCCCTCAGCACAAACGGGTCCCCCACGTGCATCGTACCCTCTGTTACGTGTACCCATGGCTGATCTCGGGGGAGCTGCGTCAGCCAACTGGCTGGTGCCTCATAGCGCGGCTTGTTCCAAATGAAGGGGCCCACATAGTGTACCGATGGGGGCAAGTCGCGCCGCTCGTAATCGAACTCCGGTGCGCTGGGTACGAGGTAAAGAGGCATTTGTCCAGTGTATGCAGTGACAGAAACCTTCAGAGGCGGCAAACCATACTGTTGACGCAAACCACTTGCGGCGCGTCTGAATTTCACTGCAAATAAATCTGTGGCCAACCTCACCACCTGTGCCAGCAAGCACGTCCACCACTTATTAGGGCGCGGCAAACCTAATCCGAAAGGCGGAGCATCCGGCCCCGGCAGCATGCAAGCAGGGACAAATGAAGAAACTGCCACCGGAATTCCAAGCCTCTCATAGAATATGAGAATAGGGGCCCACATGGTAGGGTCGCATGCCACCACATCCGGCCGCCAGTTGTCAAACACTGCCTCCAAGTCTTGCACCTGCTGTGGAATCGTATCAACAAGCCATTTACGCAATGTGGTATTTAATTGAAAAAGCCCTTTCCACTGCAAGGAGCCGCGTTGCTGAGAGAACATGACCTGATAGAGCTGTTCCTCGTCCACATGCCTGAACGGAAAACACTGGAACCCTTCATCTTCTACGACCTTGCAGGCACGAATGCCTGTGTAAAAGGCGCATTCATGACTCCGCTCGCGAAGAGCGTGCGCAATGGCAATTTGGGGAAAGAAATGGCCCGCAAATGGCCATACAGTGAATAAAAACCTGGCCATTGAGTTCACTGCGCCATGCGCTGCCCGGTTTTGGTCACCCGACGGACCGCCTCACCGAAATAGAGCCGCTCAAAGAGTCCGCCAGGCAAGTAGCGCCTGAGCATCATCACCAAGCTCGCCCTACGCCCCACCATATATCTCAAGCTGGGGCGCCGGGCAATCAAAGCCCTATGCACAGCACGCGCTACATCAACAGGCTTTGTAGGGGAGGTCTCCACAAGGTGATCGGCAAGGCTTTCCGATCCGCGGAACCATGCATGGTAAGGACTCTGAGGATTGAGGGCCCCTCTGGCAACAGCCCGATTTGCTCCCCACCGCTCGGTCTTTATAATGGCCGGCTCAACGAGGCTTACGTGAATCCCGAATGGCACGAGTTCTTGAGCAAGTGATTCGCCGAACCCCTCCTGAGCGAACTTCGTCGCGCAATAAGCACTCACAGCGAGTGAGCCAATCAGTCCGCCAACAGAGGTAACAAACACAATGCGTCCCTGTTTTGCAGCACGCATGTGGGGCAAAACCGCTCTTGTCATCGCCATGGTACCGAATACATTGGTCTCGAAAACCGAGCGAATCTCCTCTTCGGAGAGGTCCTCGAAATAGCCTCGCAGGCCGATACCCGCGTTGTTCACCAGTGCGTAGATTCCTCCCGATCGCTCTACTACCGTTCGCATCGCCTTATCAATTTCATTCTTCTTTCTTATATCAAGCTGCAGCACATGAAGCTGGATCTCTCGATGTGCTGCTGCCTTGTCCATACCTGCCCGCCGTCTCAAGTCGCGCATGGACGCGTAAACTTCAAATCCCCGCTCCGCCAGGTACAGGGCTATCTCCAATCCAAGGCCCGTAGAGGCTCCGGTAACCAGTACGCTGTTGCTCATACTCCACGCTCCTTAGATCATGCCGGTTCTTTCTTCCCCTGAAGGAAAGGCCGTATGTGCTTGATGAGGGTACTATTTACCACGCTCTGTCTCCTGTATATGGAGGTTGCGAAAATCCTCTCCTGAATTGAGAAATCTCCTCAGGTGCTCCACAACCATCTCCGGGTGTTCTAAAGGCCCATAGTGGTCGCTCTCCGGCAGAAGACACGTATTACAGTCAGGGACATGATCACGCAGGTACTCGTAGGTAACGAGGAAGTGTGATTTCTTGCCATATAATGCCAGAGTGGGACGACTGATTTTTTCAACTTTATCCAGAGTCATCCCGGCAACCTTCTCATAATCCTCGACAATGGTGGTGGTATCAAGCAGCCTCAACAATGGCATTTTCCGGCGTGGTCGGCCCTTGAAAGGACCATATCTTATGGGAATATGAACTGTTTGCCTCAGCATATAGTCGACATCATGCCATTTTTCGCGAGGCACATGAATTCCAAACTCCTCGAGCCTTTTTGCCCAATAAGCCCAACCTTCCCAATCCTTGCTTTTTCTCCAATCAATTAAAGCGGCAATATTAGGCTCCACCACGATCAATTTCATCACCCGTTCCGGATAGAGTATGGTAAAGTGCATGGCTATATCAGCCCCCCAGCTATGACCAACGAGATGCACTTTCTCCAACCCGAGGGCATCCAGCAGGCCCTTCAGGTCTTCCGCCATGTCTGGCGTGGTATAGCCGGTAGGTGGTACGTCGCTTTTACCATGTCCGCGCAAATCATAAGCCGTCAAGAAGAATTCGGCCTGTAGCTGTCCAACTAATCGCAGGAACCAGACAGCCAGATTTCCTCCCAGTCCGTGAATAAGCACCACGGGCGGACCTTTACCGACCTGCAAGTAATGAATATTTATCCCATTCAGGAGTGCGTTTGGCATTGTTCACTTTTTCCGCAATCATTCCATGTAGCCTAAGGCTCTCAGTCGTGCCGCAAATTCAGCCTCTGCATCGGCATCAAACACTACTTTATCAGTACCTTCTCGTTCGACGGGGCGTACAGGTTCGGATGGTTCGCCCGCCCGAACAGGACGTAGCCGCAGCACGGATGGTTCAAAAACTTCTTCGGGCATCCGCCCCTCCATATCTCGAGGAATCGTCAATCCTAAGGTGTAAAGTAACAAAGGCGCAACATCAAGAATCGACAATTGTGGCAGGGCAATCCCCTTCCTTATGCCGGGTCCTCTGGCCAGGATGACACCTTCTGGAAGATGAGTGCCGGCCGGTTTGCTCCGGAGCTTGACGGGGAGATCAGACGCAAGGATTGAAACGAACCCTCCGTCCTTCAGGCTCAGGGTAAGATCAGGCGCAAGATGCATGTACGGCCCGTCAAACGCCTCTTCACGTGTCCAGACATGGGCCACCACGTGTTCACCCGTAGCCGGGTTGACAAGGCTATAGAGCGACTTAATTAATTTATTGCGCAACGACTCATAGTTTGCCTCTGGAATGCCTCTTTCATTTCCACTGCCAGCTACCACAATATGAATGCCGTTACTGCTTGGGGTTGCTGCATAGGCCACAGTCTTCTCCCAGTTGAGGAGATACACATGGCGTGCGAGCTGACCCATGCCCAGGACCGCTGATGCGCTCTCCTTTGGAGGTGCATTGTTGGCCCACGCCAGATGGCCGTTGCGCTCCAACCAGGTGTTAACGAAAAAGGTCGCTTTTTGAGCGCCAAAACCATGATCGGAAGCCAGCACAAACGTAGAGTCAGGACCGGCAAGCTCAGCTATCTCCGCTAGCAACTGATCCAGTTTGGAAAAATATTCCATACAAAGGTTTCGAATCCGTTGCTCCCAAGGCGAAAGTATCTCATTCACGTGATCAGGGGCCAGGAAGCGCCAGCACAAGTGTTGAATCTTGTCGATACCATCAAAGAGTATGGCTGTCAGCTCACAAGGATCCTCACGCATCAAATACTTCAGGACGTTGAACCATTGCTGTTCCCTGCGAATATGTAATTTAATCCAATCCTCGTATTCTTCATGACGACATCCCTCTATTGCCCTTTCCTCATGGGCCATATCCATGGCCAGCTCGCATGGGTTAAAGCCCGGAAGCGCTTTGAGCCTATCGTAGAGATCATCGGGATAACAGCCAAGCCGCAATTGCCGCCATGTCATCCAACCGCCGGATAGAACATTACCATTAATCGCAGGCGGCGGCAGCATTAAGGGGAAATTCAGAGCGGTGACCCTCTGTCCGTGCTGACTGGCAATGGACCAGATTGTCTCACAAAGCACATCCTGGGAGGTGGCAATACGGATGTGTTGGTTTTTCTCTTCCTTGAGGAAAAAGTCGAAGATTCCATGATGACCGGGGCTTCTGCCCGTTACCAGTGAGGTCCAAGCCGGTGGTGTCAAGGGTGGGATGACTGAGAGGAGCTCCGCACTCACCCCTGATGCCACGAACTCTTTCAGGAAGGGCATAATTCCTGCGTTAATGAATGGATCGAGGATAGCAAAAGTGGCGCCATCCAGTCCAATGAGCACAGTCCGTTTTTTCACGACCCTCTCCTACCTATAGCTCGGTTTTAAAGAACTTAACTCATGTCTCTCTATTGCCCTCTGTCCAAATGTTGATAAATGAACTCAACAAACTCATCAATACGAATGTCGCGAACCTCACGTTGTCCGATCTCAGCAAAGAACTCTGCAAAGGGCAGTAACTGGTTATAGTGTTTTTGGATAGTCGTTCCTAGAACCACAACGTCGATAGATTCAAGTCCCAGATCAGCCACGAGAAGGGTGCTGGGAGTGATCTCTCCGGAGTACTCCCAATCGTCCGCCAGCCGATTCAGAATCCCAAGGACAGTGTCGAAAATAGCTTTTCTAATCACTTCGGGCATGTTTAACCCTTTCACAAATAGTGCTGGCAACAATGTAGTTTTCTTCCAGAACAGTATGGACAACCACTGCTGACTGAGAAAACCCTGGAAATTCTGCTGCAAGGTTTCCCTGCAAAGCTGTCTTCACATCGCCCGTATGGATATTCAACTCCCGTACAATTAGACTCTGAGGCCCCTGGATCAACCCCCGTCCCAACGCCTTGGCCAAAGCCTCTTTGGCACACCAGAGTCGAATCACCCACTGCTGACGCGCTGAAACTTCGACCGAATTCAGCAAATCTAACTCTTCTGGAGTAAAGGCTGTGGTCTCGAATCCTTCTTCGAGGGACCGAACCTGTTCAATATCGATCCCAATCCCCTGGTCCGGATTCAATAGACCAGCAATGGCCACCGCGATTCCGTTGGTGTGGGCCAAAGAAAGGACCGGCACGAGCTCTATTGTCTGAGCCCATGCTCCCTGCGGCACCGGACGTCCGTACTCATCTTGTCCAATCTCCACATCAGCAGGGCCTAACTCTATGTCGTAGTGTTGTTTGAGTAGCACGCGGACTGCATCTTTTGCGACCGACCTTCCCATGAGCCACTGAGTTCGTCGCTTTTCCGATTTTCCCAACTTGCGAAAAGTTTCCCTCTCATTATGGTTCAAGATAAGATGAGCGAACACCTGCCTCCAGAAGGGTTCATCACGCAGAAAAAGCATTTTACTCCGAAAACACAAACATAAAGAGGAGTTTGAAAAAGAGGATACGGGCAATTCCCACCGCCTGTTCGGTATTACTTTGATAGGTGAGAGAAGAAAAGAATAAGCCTCGGTTGGCAGGTCGAATCGCTTGTCTTCCCATTCCTCCAGGCGCATCCAGAGCCGCCCATCGTCACCGATTA
Source organism: Deltaproteobacteria bacterium (assembly GCA_019310535.1). Taxonomy (GTDB): domain Bacteria; phylum Desulfobacterota; class JAFDED01; order JAFDED01; family JAFDED01; genus JAFDED01. The sequence goes on along the minus strand of JAFDED010000016.1, from coordinate 30,809 downwards.
TGTCGAAATTTGAACTGACCTGCTGAGTACCCACTAACCGAATCCGAGCCCGGCATTTTACCTTCTGATTTACAGGAAGCTGAGGTCTAAATATGTGCAGCGCCTTTAAACGGAAGGGAAACACGATAAAGCTCGTTTCCAGATGCTCTTTAGTCCAAAAGCCAACGATTTGCCCTGCAGCGTCCAGCACAATGGGGTCTGTGACAAATCCGGGGTTCCTGAATGAAGAGAAAAATTCATTGGAGGCCAATACCTCCAGGGTGGCGATGGCACCATCTTCACCACAGCGATCAATAGACGAGACGCCTTGCCAGCATGGGCCGTGAAACATCCCTTCGGTATAAAGGCGCCCCGAAGTCCATCTGGAAGCTCTTTCGCCGCTGAGCGAGAAGTCATCGGCGACTGGAGGTTCAGGATAGGAGGACCCAAAGACCATTGTCCCTTCCACGACCGGGTTGGCTGATGGGGTTTTGCCCTCCTCTAAAATATGGATTTTGACCTCAACCTCGTTATTGGCCTCTGTCCTTTGGCGGGCCACAATTTGCAAAGTAACGAAGCTATTTTCCAGGGCGATCCATCGATAAGCCCGGATGTTCTTCATGCCGATGAGTACTTGTTCAGGAATAATCACGGCGCCTGCTTCGGCGAGAATTTCCATACTCATGGTCAGGGGCATCACGGCTAAGGGTCTCAATGTATCGTCCAATCTGGAGATATTGCCCCAGAGAGTATGATCACGGAGATAGAGATCCTCATCCAGGCTGACCCTTCGACGTGCCACCAGCTCGTGACCTGGAACCATGGAAATCACTTCCCCAATCAGGGGGAAAGAAGATGGCTTCACACTGGTTGACAGGGGCATCCCCGCGTTTCCATCCTCCACTTTGTCTTTGGTCTCCATTTGACCTGCAGATGTGCAGCCTGGAGTCTCGAGATGTGATCGCAGAAAATCAATCACTTGTTGCAGTGTTTTCAATCCCGCAAACTGCTCCATATTCTGATCCAGCGTTAAACCGTGCTGCTCACTGAATGCCCCAAGAATCTCGATACGCTTGATGGAGTCGATTCCCAGATCGGCTTCCATGTCCAAATTGAGGTTAAGTATTTCCTTTGGATAACCAGTTTTTTTGCTGACAATATCCAGCAGCTTCTGGTCGAGCGTCTGGAGATGCTCATGTATTCCCTCGTTTCGAATTACCGGGATATCTGGTTTGTCGCCACGGGCTGCCAGTAATGGATCAGAAGGTGAATCTTCTGGTTGTAATGGAGTTGTCGATAAGCTGGGTAACGTGGAACTGGCAACTTCCCCCGCTTTTGACCGATGTTCTGGATCAGCAGAGAAGTTTATGTGTTTCTTCTCATCGTGCGGTAGGCCTTCCGCCGCTGAAGCCAAGAATGCCTGCATAATGTCCTGTTGTACTTGAAGGAAACGTTCCATATTATCGAAATAATCCGACATTACTTGTGCGGAAGAGTCTTGCCGGTGATCCTGCTGCGATGGTACACCGGGAGCAGGATCAGTCTTACCGTGATCTCCCTCATAAAGAGGGGGGGCAAGTGGGCGTGAAAGAGTCTGATTACCCAGGAAAGATGAATCACTTGATAACCCTTTAGAGTCCGGTTGATGGTGGGAGCCTTGGTTACGGAGACGTTTGGCTGTCTCGCTCGATATTCGCATCATCGGCGAGCCAATGGCCAGTTTCCTTCCCATTTGTTGCATATTATTATCTTTTTCTCTTTCTTCTGAAATTTTACCAAGGGAGACCCTTTGAGGCGCCCTGCGTCTATAGAGGTAATCCAGCTTCATTGAGACTCCATGTGCCGCCAGGATTCCCACCATGTGATTGATTTGAGTGATCCCGGGGCGGTGCTCCACATTGACTGGCACGGCAATGTGATTTCGACCCCGCAGAATATCATCCACGAAAGCGGTGAGATTGCCTTTGGGCCCTACTTCCAAGAAGATACGGCCTCCATCTTCGTACATCTTTTCGATAGTCTTTTGGAAATCAACCGAGCGTATCCAGGTTTCGACCATCAGCTTGCGAATATCGTCAGGGTTTGTAGGATACGGTGCACTGGTTGCACAAGAATAGATTTGTATGGTGGGAGAATGGACTGGCCAGGAATCGAACAATTGTTGTAAGTTTTGTGTATAGGATTGGAACAAGGGCGTATGGTAAGGTCTGTCAAAGGGCAGGATCTGGTAGATAAGCCCCTGGCGATTCAGTTCATCAATGGCCTTTTGAATTTCAGCCTCTATACCGACGATAATTGTCTGGTGGGGACAGTTATTCATTCCAATATATATTTCTGCATCGATCGGATCAATTAAGGAGGCCATTCGTTCAGAATCAGCGCCCACGGCTATTACAAGTGCATGCGGAATGCCGCCTTTGGCTGCTACTTGCTCATAGCTTTGGTTCAATTCACGAACACGTTGCCCATTGTCTGAAACACTACTAAGGCTGAATATTCCGGAAGCGCTCAAGGCTGAGTATTCACCGGTGCTATGTCCCAGGATCATATCGGGGCGAATTTCCAGATGGTTTAAGAGAGCAAATAGGGCATCATTGGCGGCCAGCACCGCTTCAATAGCCCCATCCATCTTCCAGATCCTTTCCTCTGCCGTCTTCCGTTCAGCCACAGAGAAAACAGGTGGGGGAAAGGTAAAATCGCTGGGCAAATAGCCCCTTGCATGCTCGATAAAAATGCCGTCTAATCGATCGAAACATGCCCTCACTTCAGGAAAATAGATACATAGATCAGCGAGCATATTAACATACTGGGCACCTTCACCAGGAAATAAAAAGGCAATTTTGTTCTCTGGACTCAGGGGTTGGTCTAAGAAGTAAATGCCCTTTATATCTTTGATTTTCTTGCAACTCTCGTCATTCAGGCGGCTCATTGCATATTCTAACTTTTTTTTAAGATCCGTCATGGAAGACGCGACCAGTGCAAGCCGGTATGCGGCTTCTCCAAGCTCGGTGTTTAAGCTGAAGGCCAGATCTTTTAAGTGCAGCCGGCTTTCGTGAGAAAGAATCCTCTGGAGATGCTGTGCACGTTCTATGAGTGCCGACCGAGATTTGCCTTCCAGGATAAATACTTCGGATTCCCAATGATGGGTGTAACTCTGGCCGCTTGCTTCGTCGTCATTGGTATACTCTTCCAAGACAATGTGTGCATTGATTCCCCCGAAACCAAAGGCATTGACGCCTGCTCGGCGAGGGGCTTTATGCGAACCATGAATCCAGGGCCGGGTTTCGGTGTTGATGTAAAATGGCGTTTTTTCCAATTCGAGCTTCGGGTTTGGCTTGTCCACGTTGATGGTTGGAGGGAGAACCTTGTGGTAGAGGGATAAAGCCGCCTTAATGACTCCGGCTATACCTGCAGCTGGCATGGTATGACTGATCATGGATTTGACCGACCCGATGGCACACCATGGTGGCTTGCCGTATTGTGAACCGAAGACCCGGCTGAGCGCCTGTATCTCAGTCACGTCGCCGGCCGGCGTACCCGTGCCGTGGGCTTCAATCAAACCAATGGTTCGGGGCGAGATACCGGCCATCTCATAGGCCCGTCGCAAAGCCAACTCCTCCCCTTCTATCCGGGGAGCCAGGACGCTCAGCCCGCGGCCATCGTTAGAACTTCCAACTCCTTTTATCAGGGCATAAATGCGATTTCTGTCTCGTTCAGCATCAGAGCGTCGTTTGAGGACGATAATGCCAATTCCTTCGCCAAGGATCGTGCCATCAGCGTCCTCGTCGAAAGGCCGGATCTGCTGGCGGCGCGATAGGGCATTAATCTGGCAGAAAAGCGCTACTATCGGTACCCATGTGGAAACCTGAGCACCACCTACTATGGCCAAGTCGATTTTTTTTGCAAGCAAATCACGCATCGCGATTTCAATGGCGAGTAAAGATGAAGCGCAAGCTCCGTCAACGGTGTAGCAGGGACCCATCAAATCCAGCCGATTAGCGATACGGCCGACAATAATATTGGGAATCAGTGCTGACGCTGTCTCGGTATTGAAAGGGGGTAAGCCCTGCCTCAGTTCTTGCCGGATATGTCTCAGCTGATCTTCGGTAAGCTCCGGCAGTAATGTTTTTACTATTTCCAGGGTTTGATCCACCACCAAACCCCGTTGAACCATATTCAGATTACCGCGATTAAGGTATGTTCCCTTTCCCAAAATTACCGCCGTGCGGTGAGCCTCAGAGGGTCGATCAAGGTATCCAGCGTCTGCCAAAGCATCGTAGGCTAATTGCAGTGCCAGCCACTGGTCGGGTTCGCCGCCTTCCACCGCAGTGGGCATGACACTGTATTTTAGCGGGTTGAAATGCGCCAAAGGTCCTATGAATCCACCGCGTTTGCAGTAGACCCGATCTTCCTCGGTTGAGTCGGGGTCATGATAAACATCCGGATCCCAAGCTTCCGAAGGAGGATCGGTGATGGCATCGACCTTGGAGACAATGTTCTGCCAGTATGTTTGCAGATCAGGCGCTCCAGGAAAAAGGCAAGCCATTCCTGTGATAGCAACATCTTCTTGCTTCACTATGTCTTTTGATCGATTTTGCTCTGGGAATTCAAAGGAAGACATAAAATGCTTCTCCTGTTCACGCCGAATCGCTTTCCTTCAGTGCCAAGCGATTTAAGGATTTGCTGCAAGTGCCCTCCATATCATCTATAAAGCCCAGCAAACGCCCTTTAGTATCAAAAAAGCTTATGTCAAAGTGAATTATGTTACCTCGAGAGCTTGGCAGGATGGATATCTGGCAACCGATTTCTTTTCCTGCAAGGTGGCCTTGTCGCCTGTAAAACTTACATTGTGAAGGAAGCGGTGTCATATCCCAATACATTCTCGCCCATATAACGACAAGTTGAAATCCGCTGTCGATAATGACAGGATCAATCAACCACGAACCTTCCGAAATGTCAGATAGACACTGATGTGGGTATGAAGGAGTGAGCCGGGCCTGGATCCCATCAATACCCACACCCTGAATTTCTCGTATTCCCTGCAACATAGGACCATGGAAAAGCCATTTATGATAAGCCTCTTGTACCGTCATTGGGAAAGGCCGACGCTCTTTTATACTCTGAGGAGAAAGAACGTTTGACGCGCGCAATGTTCTTGCCAACTCCACTGTTGCCGAATAATGGACTTTCCCCGGATTATCTATGCTCAAGATGGTCACGTCCATTCGCTGCAACTCTGGCGAATTATATCTTGGCTTTGCCACCACGCCGACTGACTTGGTGGTATTTTGGATAACGATTCCTTTTAAGACCCGAAAATCACTAATCTCTGCAACTTCAAACTCTGGCCTTGCCCGCGCTGCAACCTCTGCCATCAACTCCATCGCCATCGCCGCGGGGAGGACCGGTTTGCCGTCCATCCGATGATCTCGAAGATAAAGATCCTTGGATGGATCAAGGGTCTTAGTAATCTCAATGGCCCCTTTTGTTTCTCGACGAACCTCACTGTTATGAGTTATTAAAGGAAAAACCCGAGAAGACAGGGCAGTGTGGTCCTCTGATTTTGCTGTCCATCTGATGCCACCAAGGATAACCTCCACCTCTCCTTTGCGTCCATAACGTATTTCCTGATCCAGTTTTTTCGGACCGATGGAGCGTGGCACCAGTTCTATACCTTGTTCAATAAACCGTTTTTGAAGTTCGCCAGTAACCATTCCACTCTTTGCCCAGGGCCCCCAGTTGATGGACACCACTCGCCCCGGCCAGCGGTTGTCCAGGTAGACAGCCAGCTTATTGAGGACCTCATTGGCGGCCGCGTAATCACACTGGCCTTGGTTACCAAAACGCCCGGCTACCGACGTAAAAAAGACGAGAAATTTGAGCGAATCCGGTTGGAGCCTGCGACTCAAAATGAACCCGCTGTCAGCCTTGGTATCAAAGACTCGATCAAAAGACTCTGGTGTTTTATCTGCAATGAATTTATCTTCAATGATACCGGCTCCGTGAATGACCCCGTCCAGCCGTCCGTATTTGTTGTAAATTTCATCAATGAGCTTACCAAAGGCCTTCTCATCGCGCACATCTGCCTGAAAATAATGCACTTTCGCACCAGCACTCCGCATGACTAACATGTTGCTCCGGATCTCTCGCTCCTTGAGCAATCGGTTGTATGCCCCTTCCACCTGAGACAATGAGAAAGATTCATCCTTTCCGCGCATCTTAGAGATCAAGACAGCTTTTAATTCCGCTGGCGTGTTCAGCCCGATAGTCTCAGGGGATTCTTCCGGCGCTGGAAGAGCAGAACGACCAGCCAGGATCAGGGTCGGCTGATAGCGCTGTGCAAGTTCACAAGCCACATCAGCAGTAATCCCACGCGCTCCGCCCGTTACAAGAATGACCCATGAGGAATCGATGTTAAGTATCTGCGGCCCCTGCTTATCCAAAAGAGCGATGGTTGGTTTGAGAGTCACGCGTTGAGAACAATTGTAGCCAACCTCCACCACATGATCATCTGAGGTCATTTCCACCAGAAGATGATTTGCCAGATCTGCCATACTTTCCCCTAAATTTAGATCGACAGCCTTTACCCTAACACTCGGCCATTCGAGTGCCACGGTTTTCAGAAATCCTGCAATTCCTCCTTGTCCGGGAAAAAACTGCTGATCAATTTGGAGAAGACCCGTCGCAAAGCTGCCACCCATACCGGTGGCGGCTATAATGCAAGCCCCGCCTTTTTCTGCTGCCTCCCTGCACTCCTTTTCCACACCCTTGACCAGGTAAAAGAGGCTCTTCACATCCAATTGAAGACGTTTCTGCCAATGGGACAAATCCATAACATCAGAGGGTGGCCAGTTTTTGAGGGGAAGCAGATGGATGAGGCCCCCGATGCGCCCCTGCCGCTGACGGATGATCTCAAGCAACCTGGCAGTTCCTTCCTGTGTATCAAGTGCCGCCTTATAGCATCCATGCTCGACTTCCCCGGTATGAGCCTCAAACTGGGCTATTGCAACAGTGTATCCTCGGCCTTCCAGCTCTTTTGAAAGAATCCGGGCGATGCCTCTCTCATCGTCGGTAATAACCAGGACTCCATTGACGGGTAAGGTCGAAAAAGACTTGGGGGAGGGTATCGGCTCGGCCACCAAGGAAAAACGCTGAATCATTAGATCCTGCTCAGAACCTGGCTCGCCACCCTCCGGGATGGTCAATTCGTGTGTTTCACACCTCGACGCTCGGGGAGCGTTGTTGGTTTCAGAACACCTGCGTTCCAGTAACCACTGGATGATTCCGCGCAACGTCTTGATCGATGTAAGCTTCTCCATTTCCTTTTCAATTTCCTGCCGATAGGAGGAAGCCGTGCTTTGCAGGAAAGAGCCCAAGATCTCGACGCGCTTTATGGAATCGATGCCCAGGTCGGCCTCCAAGTCCTGATCCTGATTGAGCATATTTTGGGGGTATCCGGTGCGTTCGCTTATGATCTTATAAAGTTGTGATGCCAGTTCCTTTTCAAAGAAATCCGCCTTTGCCTCGGGAGAGCGTATACCGGATACGGGTTCACGTTCTTCTTGGGTCTTTGGGGGTCCGGCTGGTGGATGTTCCGGGGATGGTTCCTGAGCAGTACGCAGATGTAAATTTTTGATTTGAGGAATTGGAAAATTTTGCTGGAGAGAAGTCTTCAGACGCTCCTGCGTCGGTTTAAGATCTTGTTGTTGCTGGTCAGGAGGACCGCCACCACAGGTTGTCTTCTGAAGATAGGCCAGCATGGCACTCTTTTGGGTTTCCAAGAAGCGATTCATCATCTGCTGAAATCGTTTCATGGCCTGAATCACTTCATCTCCCGCGGGAGACTTAACAGCCGAAGCTCGTATCCCGCGGGGACTGGATTCTGTTGTCGGTGGAAAAGCTTCCGCCTTTGTCTGTGAAGTGAGAGGGTCCGATGCCGGGATGTGTTCCTGTTCTGACTCCGCTGCAATAGGCGTGTCCTTTTCCACGGCAGTCTCTGGCTCGGTTGGCGTGATCGTTTCATCCGCATCATGAGAAGAGACCTGCGCAGGGGGTTTTGCCCGTGCGCCGTTAACCATCCAGGTGCTAGGAGAGAGATTGGCTTCGCGGGTTCCCTCCGTCAACCTCTTGTAATCGGTCTCATTAAACGATCTTCCCTCATAGAGTCTGTCCATTTTAATGGGGACACCATGCGCAGCCAACTGTCCCAATAAGTGGTGCAGTTGAACCAGCTCAGATCGCCCGGCCTGATTAGAGTTAACCGCAAGGTGTGGTCTATTACCAAGAATCTGATCAACGAGCCCGCTTAGAACTCTTCCTGGCCCGACTTCCACGAAAATCCGGGCCCCATGCTCATACATGGCCTCAATTTCCCGAATGAATTCTACCCGGCTCACAAGGTGTTGGACCAATTGCTGGGCAATAATCTCAGGTTCTCCAGGATAGGGGCCGGCGGTGCTATTGGAGAATACTGTGAGACGAGGCGCTCTTAATGTTAAATTCGACAGAAAATCTCTCAGTCGCTCACAAGCCTGGGCAACGAGAGGAGAGTGGAATGCACAGGCAACCGGGATGGACCGAGCTTGTATTCCCAGATTTTTGAAACGCTCAATTGCCTCCTCCACCGATGAGCTTTCACCGGAAATAATTGTCTGTTCCGGAGCATTCAAATTAGCTACCACTACACCCTGTATATCCCTGATGGTTTCAGAGACTTCACAGGCTCCCGAATTAACAGCGGCCATGATACCTGGTTCTGGGCTTGCCGCTTCAATAATGAAGCGACCCCTGGCCTCTGACAAAACGACCAAATCATCTTCACTGAGGACACCTGCTGCGCATAGGGCGACATATTCTCCATAGCTGTGGCCGGCGACCATGTCTGGCAGAATCCCCAACGCTTCGAGGAGATGTAACATGGCAAGACTTGCAGTTCCCACGGCCGGCTGAGCAATGTGCGTTTGGGTAAGAGAACGCTGGGCACCAGGCCTCTCTTCCTCAGTAAAGGTGGGTGGAGGGAAGATGAAGGCGCTCAGTGGTTGGGGAAGTGTGTCCTTTAAGATACGGTCGCTCCGCTCGAAGACATCTCGCACCTCGGGAAACTGGATGGCTAAGTCGCAGAGCATGTTCAAATAATGCGAGCCCTGCCCCGGGAACAAAAACGCTAATTTCCCTTCCCGGCCCAAAGGTCGTTCGGAGAAGTAAATTCCTCTAGGATCGTGAATAACCGAGTTCGAATTGTTCAGGAGTTTCCCGGACAAGACCAGCTTGTTTTTCAGGTCATCCAGAGAGGTCGCCACCAATGAGAGTCTTAGCGATGAATCGTCCTTTTCTGTAATCGTTTGTTCATTAATTTTGTTAATCGCAAACGCCAGACCTCCCAGTGCATGTTCAGCCCCTTGAGAAAGCATTTTAATCAATGATTGAATCTTCTCTATCAGCGCCTGGCGCGAATTTTCCCTCAAGATAAACAACTCACTGGGCCATTGCTGAAAAACTGACTGAGTGGAAGGATTCAGAAAGTCTTGCGTATATTCTTCGAGGACTGCATGAAAGTTGGTTCCTCCAAAGCCGAAGGCACTAATCCCAGCCCTCCGGGGATGTTCCGTGGAGTGATGAATCCACGGACGAGTCTCTGTGTTCACATATAAAGGGCTTTCGGAAGAACGAAGCCTGGAGTTTGGCGTTTCAACTCCGAGTGTCGGAGGCAGTACTTTGTGGTAAAGTGCCAGGGCCGCTTTAATAAGGCCGGCCAGACCAGCAGTAGCTTTCGTATGACCGATCATGGATTTGACTGATCCAATGGCGCAGATTTGCGGACCGACCCGGGTGGTGTTAAACATTTGAGTAAGTGCCTCGATCTCAACTTGATCACCTACCGCAGTGCCTGTGGCGTGGGCTTCTATAAGGCCAACCGTTGCGGGCGATATGTTTGCTTTTGCATAAGCGCGCTGCAAAGCTCTGAGCTGTCCCTCCAGAAGCGGTGCCGTCAAACTCTTATCTCTTCCATCGCTGGAGGTCCCGATTCCCTTTATGACAGCATAAATTCTGTCTCCATCCCGCTCAGCATCAGCCAGCCGCTTGAGAATCGCCACACCGATACCTTCACCAATTACAATCCCATCAGCACTCTCATCCAAAGGACAACAGCGTCCGCGGGGAGACAATGCAAGTGTTTTAGAAAAACAGAGGTACGTAAAAGGATTTTGCATGGTGTCGGCACCGCCAACGATAACCAGATCGCTGTTTTGGGTTTCGAGTTCTCTCGCCGCGATATACAAGGCAGCCAGGGACGAAGCACACGCCCCATCGACCGTAAAGTTCGAGCCTCCCAGATCAAAGCGATTAGCCACTCTGCCAGCTGTAACGTTCATGAGAATCCCGGGAAAGGAGTCCTCTGTCCATTCCGGTAGGACACCATCAAAATGAGACAAAATCTCTCGCGAGGAACTGCCAAAAAACGCGGGAAGTGCCGATCGGAAGCCATATAATTGACCAAGGTCAGCCACACCACTAATACCAAGGATGACAGAGGTTTGTTTTCGCGGAAATGGACGTTTGGAATAGCCCGCATCCTCCAGAGCCATTCCCACTGCTTCTAGGGTCAGGAGCTGAATCGGCTCAATGGAGTAAAGAGAATTGGGGGGCATTCCATACCGCAGGGGATCGAAGGGAACATCATCCAAGAAGGCTCCCCATTTGGAATAGACTTTATCTTTTGTTTTGCGGTCCGGGTCGTAGTACAGGCTGGAATCCCAGCGATCCTCAGGCACTTCTTTGATGGCATTGAATTTGTTGAGGATGTTTTCCCAATAGGCTTGCAGGGCAGGCGACTCAGGTAATAGGCATGCCATCCCAATGATCGCTATATCAGACGGTCTCTCTTCTTCAGATGACTTAGGTGACGGAAGCCTCATGTGCTTTTCATGGAGCGCCTCAATCCTTTCGGAACACCCCACAACGATGTCCCGATGGAGCTCACCAATGCTAAGCGCCTGGTCCCGAAGGGCGGCGAGCTGCCCAATCATATACATCCCTTGGGCATGTTGCTCTTCTTCGGAGAGAGTCACAAATCGTGATGCCGCCGGGTCTTGACCGTAATCAGGATTTCTGGTGATCCCCTTGGCGGCTAGCCTTATCCTTCCAAGGCTCATACGTTCCAAAATATTTTGTATTTCATCCGAAGACTTTCCCTCTGAGGATAGCCTTTGTTTTTCTTGTTTAAAAGTCTTGGCATACGGAGTATAAACACAGCGAATACCGTGGCTGGGGCCGGTTTCCAGGATCGTTGTCTGATCGCAGTTGAGAGCTTCTTGCTGGTATCTTTCAACAATTGCCCCGGTGTCAAGGGCTTCTCGGGTGAACAAATATGCGCTGCCAAGTTGGACTCCCACCCGAACGCCTCGTTCCGCCAGGGGTGCTGCCATAACTGCCACCATGGAGGCTGAAAGGGCATCATGGATTCCTCCAGCCAACAGGACGTGGTATTCCTCTGGCAAGCTGTTTGACGGGAGAGAATCTATGAGCGTGTCGATCATGGTCTCCCAGAGCACAAACCCACAGCGGGGACCTATGTGTCCTCCTGATTCCCGGCCCTCGAAGACTAACCGTCGCACTCCATTTTCAAGGAACATCTTTAACAACGCCGGCGAAGGGACGTGAACATACGTGGGAATGCCCTCCTGCTCCAATGTCCTCACCTGATCGGGGCGCCCTCCGGCAATCAAGGCGAAAGAAGGACGATACTTGTTGATAATATTGAGCTGTTCATTGTAGAGGTCGGAAGGAATAAAACCCAATAGCCCAACTCCCCAGGGACAATCCTGAAGTTGATCGTGTGTCTCTTTAAGCAACTCTTCAAGTTCTTGACCATGCAACCACGCCACCGCTATGAATGGGAGAGCCCCTTCTTCCGCTACCCGGCGGGCAAAGGGAGGGACATCACTGACCCTGGCCATCGGACCCTGAACAATGGGATAACGTGTGCCGTGAGATCGTGCCAGTGGCAAGTCTTCACTGTGGGAATGAAGCCTCCACGCAACTTGGCAATGGGAATCGATTGCTTGCCGGATTGCCTCCAAAACACCCCCAACTGTAACGTACCGCTGTGCTAGTTGTGCTGCGAAGGCCACATCTTGTCCCAGTAAATACAGATGCTGTTCTAAAGAATCCCAGCCAACACACCGGGAAATCTCCTGGCGCCATTTAGCTGCAATCTCCCCCTGGAGAGAATTACCGTAAGCGAGGGTCTTCTCTTTCTGGCGCAGCTCATCTACTACAGGACTGCCCAACCGTGAACATACGCGATAGCTTTCCCCTATCTCCTCCCCCAGGCATAAGGTCTCACTACCATCCATCATTCTGATTTTGGTTTTTACCGGCTCAGGAAGCGGCGACTCTCGGGTCAAAGCCAGTTGGATGTCAAGAATTACTGCAGTTGTTCCTCCTGCAAAGCACGCGGCTGCTGTATGTAGGCCTATGCCTCCCTGTGCCCAGACAGGTACCGAGAGATGTCTTAAGAATTGTTGGAGCAATATGAAAGTTGTTTTGTTTCCTACTCGTCCACCACTCTCATTCCCCTTGGCGATGACGGCATCAACTCCTATTTCTTCTCCAACCTTGGCCTGATCTAAACAAATGCTTTCCAGTATGACCGAGAGCCCTTTCTCGTGAAGGGTTCGTACTTCTTCCTTCAATCTTTGAGGATCACTAAAAGTAATAATGACCACCTTGAGGTGTTCAGGCAAATTTGAAGTGAGGGCGGACAAAAATTCAATGTCATCACCATCCACCTTGATCCCAAAATCATTTCGGACATACCGAGCCAATCTCTGCATGGCATCCAGTGCGACTTCCTGCTCACGAGTATATTCCAGGTCGAGCACACCCAATCCTCCCGCTCTGCATGCCGCAATTGCCAGAGATGGGTTTGGAAATCCCGCAGGAGTCTGAACCACGAGTTTAAAGTCTTTATTTACGGTCAGAATCGCTTCTCTTCGCATATTTTACCCATAATGGAAACAGCAAATTTACCGGCCTGATGAATACATCCTGATCCATCATCCGAATCATTCCCCCAGCTAGGTCGCTGACATACCAGAAAAAGCACGTCTTGTTGCAATAACTTTATTATGAGGTTTAATTATATAATGTCAAGATAAAATGATCACCTGTCCACCCCCTTCGCTGAGTGAGGGCATACGGCTTGTGTGCCTTTACCCTGTTTGCAAAAAAGCGCATCAGATAGTGATTGCCAGCATCAGGGGTCATATGCTTATCGATGTGCAGAATGATGGAAAGCCTGTAAGAGGGTTTCCAATATAACATATATGATATCCTGTCATTGTAATGAGCAAGAAGATAAAGGCGCAATGAATTGCACCCTAAATGGCTACGCAGAAGACCTGCATTTTAAATTTACCCGCCAGGAATAGACGTTTGAAAAAGGCTTTGACAGAAGGTCTGTGGCATTTAGCAATAATAGCCGGAAAGCGAAACTCCCCGCTCACAGGGCGGGGCATCAAAAGGATGGCTTGAATTTTTGGATGTTTCATTATAGCTCTCCTCCCTTTTAAGATTAACCTTCTGGATAAATAAATGTAATCACAATTCATATGCAAAATCATTGATTGTGTGTGAGGACAAAATTTATCATGTAAAATTAAAAGTTTATAATTTCGGGGGATTGGATGTATCCATATAATGTGCTCTTGCATATGGCAAAAAGTGTCCGTAATTAACATAAAATGCAAGCAGTGGATGCTCAACAAATAAAGCTGGTCGATACAACCCCAATCAATCATTTACCTGTTTATGGAACTCGGATAGGTAACCTCACATGCTGTTTTGATATTCATATTATACCCAAGGTTATGTATGGACCCAGATATTGGCAACTCAACCAAAAGCACTCTACCCATAGCGTTGCCAATGCTGGGGATGGAGATGAACAAATCCCTGTGAGCTTTTAACTCCGGACTTTGGTTGATGTGGTTTTGGTTCAGCTCTTTGGTCATTTTGGTCTGCTTTCCCAAGAAGCAAAGACACTCCTTTATTAAAAGCTTCCGCTGGGGGAGAGTCGTGGAAAGCGTGGAGATGATTAGCCTATAAGCGCGGATCAGGAAGAAACTTTGGCTTTTAGGTTGGCCAGCAGTTTATGCACATCTTCCAGGATCATATAGACGCAGGGGACTAAAAGTAGCGTAATCCCCGTAGCAAAGAGGACTCCAAAGCCAAGACTCACTGCCATGGGGATTAAGAACTGAGCCTGGAGACTGCGCTCCATGATTATGGGGGTAAGTCCGGCGAAAGTAGTCAAAGAAGTGAGGATGATGGCTCTGAACCGGAGGGTGGCTGCCCGGGTAATTGCTTCATCGGCCTCCGCACCCTGCCTGCGAATCTGATTGCTCGCATCAATCATTACCAGTGAGTCATTGACCACTACGCCAGCAAGACCAACGATGCCGAACAAGCTCAAAAAGCTGAGGTTAAGCCCCATAATCAGGTGCCCCAGCACGGCGCCCACTATTCCAAAAGGGATGGCCACCATGACAATAAATGGTTGGGTAAATGACTTGAAAGGGATGGCTAACAGTGAATAGATAGCAAAAAGCGCAATGATAAAGCCCTTGATGACATCTGCCAATGACTCTTTCTGTTCTTTACCTTCTCCCTCTATGGTATATCGTAATCCAGGGTAGCGTTGCTCCAGTTGCGGTAAAAAGCTGCTCTCTAAATAAAGGCGAACCTCATTGGCGTTGGTGAGCATCTCATCCACATCAGATGTGACCTTGATTACACGGCGACGCTGAGTCCGCTGGATCGAGGCATAGCCCTGCTCCATCTTCACCTCAGCCACCTGACTAAAAGGAATCTCGATACTTTCCGGCGTGCGGATGCGCATCTTTTCCGCATAGCCCAATGATTTTCGTTCGGACTCCGGGTATCGAACCATGACTTTGACTTCATCCTTATCGCGCTGCAAACGGAGAGCCTCGGCTCCATAGAAGGCATGCCGCACCTGCTGTGCCAGGTCGTCCAAGGTCAAACCCAGGCTGCGGGCAGCCGGTTTTAATTTAAGCTGCATTTCCTTTTTACCCGGCAAGAAACTATCGGCCACATCGAATACCCCCGGGTACCTTTTCAGTTCCTCCTTGAGTTCGTCAGCCGCGGCTAGAAGAATGTCGTGGTTGTCCAACGACAGGTGAACCTCAATGGGACTACCGGCGTTGAATAGCGAGCCCTGGAAAGTGACGGCCTCGGCATCCGGGATGAGACCCACCTTTGTGCGCCATAATGAGGCCAGTTTGGTGGCGCTCACGTTTCGGTCTTCACCCTCCAAAAGCTGGACAAAGACTTGAGCAAGATTTCCACCCACTTTTGATTCTCTGGCCATAGGGCCCTGGCCGCCCATTTGCACCCCAACCAAGGCCACGCTGCATTGGAAAAGCGGAGCCGTTTCCTTGGTACTCTCTTTGTCCATTTCGGCTAATACTTCTTTTGCGGATCGCTCCATATAAGCGGCGACTTCCGCCGTATGTTCAACCGGTGTGCCCGCTGGCATGGTGAGGGAAGCGATCAATACATCACTTTCCACCTTGGGGAAAAGGGTGAACTTAATCCATCCACCTTTCCATATCCCAAAGGTCAACAGGAACGCTGTGATAGCCAGTGCTACTGAAGCGTAACGCCATCTGACGCAAAAATCAACTAGTTTGATGTAAGGGCCATAAATAAACCATTTCAGCCACCTGGATGAGAGTTTTTCTTTTCCTGGACCCGATGATGCATGTTTGGACCGGGCCAGGTGGCCCGGGAGAATCAGCAAACACTCAACCAGAGAACCCAACAATACCAGTATAATCACAATGGGAATATTGCGCAAGATCTTTCCCATGGTGCCGGTTCCCAGGAGGAGAGGCCAGAAGGCTGCCACCGTGGTGAGGACAGCAAAAATCACCGGCCGGCCCACCCCCATCGTGCCCTGCACTGCACCATCAAAAGGCCCGACTCTTTCCTCGTGCTTACGAAAAATATTTTCGCCGATAATGATGGCATCATCCACTACAATACCCAGAACCATAATAAAAGCGAACAGGGAGACCATGTTAATTGACACATTAAACCTGGGCAAAACCCACAATCCGGCCAGAAATGAAATGGGTATCCCTAAAGTGACCCAAAAGGCCAGCCTGACGTTTAAAAAGATCCAAAGGAGAAGACTCACAAGTATCAGGCCAAGGGTCATGTTTTTAAACAACAGTTCAATGCGGCTCTTTAACACCTGTGACATGTCCGAGAAAAAGGCAATGTCCACTCCTGCAGGAAGGCTGGGCCTGATCTTCTCAATGTAACGCTTGACCGTAGCGGCCACTGTCAGGGCATTTTGATCGGCCACTCTGAAGACCTGGATAATGCCGGTCGGTTTACCTTGAAATCGGATTATGAGATCCACATCCTCGAATCCGTCTTTAAGCATAGCAATCTGGCCTAACGTGACCTTGCTGCCATCGACCCGGGTAATCACAGGCACACCCTGATAATCAGCGGCATAGTAACGGCGGCCCTTGGTCCTGACCAGGATTTCGCCACCGGCAGTCTTAACGCTGCCAGCAGGAAGATCCAGGCTGGCCCTTCTCACGGCCTTTGCCACCTGGCCCAGGGTGAGCCCGTAGCGGCGGAGTGTTTGTTCGGAGATCTCGATGTGAATCTCTTCCTTGCGTATGCCAAAGATCTCGGCCAAGGTGATGCCCGGCAAATTGGTGATGTCGTCTTTGATTCTTTCGGTCAAGTACTTGATGGTTGATTCAGGCGCATTGCCATAAACGGCGATATTTATTACCTGTGTTCGCCGGGTCAATTCCCGTACCACCGGCTTTTCGGCCTCCTCGGGAAAGGTGGTGATGCTCTCCACCTCGGCTTTCACCTCATCCAAGAGCTTTTTCAGATCCCAGTCCTTCATGACCTCGATTGTGACGGTGCCGAACCCTTCCCGTGCGGTGGAATCGATGCGCTTGATGCCAGCCAAACCGGCCACCTTTTCCTCGATCCGGCGAATTAGAGTTTCCTCCACATCTGCTGGTGAAGCTCCGGGATATTCCATTGTGATGGAGATTCGATCCAGAGAAGTTTCAGGTAACACCTCCAGTTTTATGGTCAGGGCTGTAACCGCACCGGCCAACAAGAAAAAAATCATCAGCAGATTGGCAGCCACGTGGTTTTCGGCGAACCAGGCAATGATCCTTTTCATTACTGGTCCCCCTCTTTGACCACTCTTGCGCGGACGGTCATGCCGTCGGTGATTGCCCTAAGCGGGGTGATAATCACCTTTTCATCCTCCCTGAGGCCATCCGTAACAATGACCTTTGTCTCAGGAGAACCGCGACTCTACTATAAGTTAAAGCAGAGATAGTCTGTATTTTGAGGCTATTCAGCATTCACCTTGGGTTTCAAACAAAAACGGTTTGGGATTATCTTGGAGATTATTATTCAACATACAAGCAATTCGGTGCCTTATCCAAATTAATTCCGCTCTGCACGCAGGATAAGGGGGTCTTGGAATCCTTGCTTTTCAAGTCGGGCTTTTACACTTTTGGCTGTGTTCATACTGGAATAAATCCGTAGACGCACCCTGTAGATAAGCCCTAAATTTTTCAAAGTTCGCATTTCCAGATAAGCATCATATCCTTCTTCCTGGAGTCTTCTCATCAAATTTTCAGCGGTTTTCCTTTCGCGGAAGGCTCCCACCTGGATTATAAGTTTTTTTGATTTGGAAGCTTCTGTTGGAGCTGCATCAGGATTCACCAAAGGCCTTTCTTTCTCTCCTTCCACTTGGGTCCCGGTTGATTTTCGGCGGTCGTACATTTGTTCGCCGGCCCAGATGTTCTCGAATTTGTCTGATTCATCGAGCACTTTAGTGTGCACAGTCATGCCGTCGGTGACTGCCTTAAGTGAATTGATGACCACCATTTCATTCTCCTTGAGGCCGTCCGTAACAATGACCTCTTCACCCTGAATCCTGGCTATGTCCACGTTTCGGAAGTGAAGCTGACCATCCTCGTCCACCACCCAGACCACGTCCTCCTGATGCAATGCTGATCGGGGGATCACCGTGGCGTTCGGCAAGGTTCGGCCCTCGATATCAACAGCAACAAAGAGCCCCACTGCGAGCGGCGGCTTTTTGACGTTGGGTTTTTCCACTCGGACGACCACATTTATCATTCGTGTGCGCTCATCCAATTTTCCTTCGGTGCGAACGACCCTTCCCCTCCAGGTCCGCTCCCGTCCAGCAATACGGGCCCGAACCACCGCGGCGGACCCGGGCCCTTCATTGGAGGTGAAACCGGGCACATCAAACCAGTACAAGTCTTCCTGTTCCAGAGGCACGACAATTTCGGCTGCCTCGGTGGAATAGAGGGCGGCCAAGGCCTGTCCGGGTACGACATATTGGCCGATATCCACACTTTCTTCACCCACCCGTCCATCAAAGGGAGCCTTGAGCTGAGTCCTTTCCAAATTCAATAGAGCCTTACTAAGCTCCGCCCGGTCAGCCTCCAGCATAGCCTTAGCCGCGGCCAGTTGAGGCTCTTTTGCCACCAAGGGCGGCGGCTTTCTGGTCTCTTTAGGACCGCCATCATGCAGCAGACGCCACTCCTCCTGTGCCGCATCGGCTTCTGCTTCGGCCAATTTAAGGCGACTTTCAGCGTTTTTTATTTTGGCTTTGCCTAAGATAACGGCCAATTGGTAATCCACCGGATCTATCCGCAGCAAAATGTCGCCTTTGTTGAATCTTCCTCCATTTACCAAGTCAGGAGAGATATACACCACCTTGCCGCCCACTTGAGGCGCAAGATTGATCTCCCTCAAGGGTCTCACTGTGCCTTCACCAAAGACATGAACCTCTTGTGGTCCGGTTTTTACCTGTATCGCCTGGACCATGGGAATCGGCGCTGTTGGTTTGCTTTTTATAAGCTGAGGTTTGCTTGCAGTCAGTGCACGCAGGCCCAAGACGCCTGAGGCTATGAAGGCCATGGCGATGGCAAAATGAAGAAGTCGTTTCCTCCACTTACTCATGGTGTGTAATTCTCCATTTGTGATTGATCACCACGAGCCACGTATAGCTCAAAGAGTGCAGCGCCTGGCATTTGAGCCAACGAGACGTTAACAAGGATTCCAAGCTTCAAGCTCCAGGTTTCAAGTTTCAGTTCGGCGTCTTGAAATCCCCGTGTATCCGTGTCCCTGCGTCTCCGCGAGGTTCTCCACCCGACCTCTCTGCAGTTTCCTTTTTCATTCCCGTGGCCGGGGCCGGTTCGGCCCAGCCACCACCCAGGGCACGGTGCAAGGTGACGCGGCTGCTCAGAATCGCCAGGTCAATCAGGACTAAATTTTCTTCGGCTTGAAACCTGGTTTGCTGAGCCTCCAGCACAGTGAGGTAATCCACCAGCCCTCGTTCATACCTGTTCTCAGCCACCCTCTGAGTAGCCCGGGCCTCCATCAGAAGCTTTAGTACCCGCTCCCGGCGCTCTATCTGCTCTTTGCGAGTCAGGAGAGCGCCTTCCACCTCGGAAAAAGCAGTTAACACGGTCTTGGCGTACTCGACCACGCCCTGCTGATATCTTGCTTCTGCCGCTCGTTGGGCGGCTTTTAGTTTGCCGGCGTCAAACAATGGTTGAACAATGCCCGCTGCCAGATTCCACAACTCGCTTTCGGGCCGAAAAAGTCGGCCTAATTCATCGCTGATATGGCCAAAGCTGCCCGTCAAGGTAATTCGAGGGAAGCGGCTGGCCTTGCTTAAACCCAATCCGGCGTTCAAGGCTCTTAAATTGGCCTCGGCTGCTCTGATGTCCGGCCGACGTATCAGGAGTGCTGACGGCAAACCCGGCGGCACCGGGGCTAAACGTTTGAAGTAGTCTTCTGGCTGGAGCCGAGGTGGTCGGGTCTTGGGATAGCGTTCCATCAGCACGGCCAATTTCTGCTGGAAAGTACCCAGTTCCTGACGCAGCGCTGGGAGCAGGGCTTCGGCCTGAGCGAGGGTTCGACGAGCTTGTCTTAAGTCCAAGATGGAGGTCAGGCCGCGCTCGTAACGACTTTCCACCAAGGCTGAACTGCGGCGGTAGCTTTCGATGCTCTGGATTGTAATCTGTGTTCGCCGCTCTAATGACTCCACCTGTAAATAGAGACTGATGGTCTCTGCCACTACGGTTTGGATCACGATGCGCCTGTTCTCCTCCGCTTGCAGGAGATCAGCCCGCGCCGCCTGTTCAGCCCGAGCCAGACGGCCCCATAAATCAAGCTCAAAAGAAGCCGGCAATGACAGGGTGTAGATTTCGCCAGTGAAGGAAAAACTCCTGTCCGGAATGAATCCACTTGTCGACATCTCTCCCCTTTGACCCTTACCTTGAAGATCTAACCTGGGGAAACGGTCGGCCCTGGTCTGCACGAATTGGGACCGCACCTCCAGAATCACGGCTGTGGCCTTTTTTATATCCAGGTTGTTCGCCAGTACTTCCTCTACCATTTGGTTTAATTCCGGATCATTGAAAACCCGCCACCACTGATCTTCAGGTTGCAGTGTTGCCGTCTCGGTCCGGGCATGCTGGTAGAAATCAGGTACCTGGATACCGGTGTCAGGTCGGTGGTAATCCGGTCCTACTTTTATACATCCGATTAGAATCAGGAAAGCGGCCGGCGCCACAGACAGGTAGAGAACCATGCCCCTCAACGCAACTCCTTCGCTTCGCTCATTCCCATCCCTTTTAAAGAAAACTCGGTGATGTGTTCCACCAATCGGGTCTTGAAAACTGAGTCGTATTCATGCCCGGTGAGGCGATTGACCGCCGCCCGAGCAAAATTGAAATAAATCACCAACGCAAATAAACTCACAATGTTGAGCATCAACCACTTTTCCTCCACATCCTCGGGCAGAGCCGAACGCAATTTGTCGGCCAACTCTTTAAAAAATGGGCGCATCATTTGCTCGACAACCAGTTCAAAGGCCTCGCTGGGCTGGGCCATTTCTCTGGTCATAAGTTGGAAATAGCGAAGACGCTCCTCATCCGATAGAGTTCCTTCCAGGAAGGCCCGGGACAAAGCTCGAACCACTGCAGTGGGTGAGAGAGAATCCTGGGCAGCCAAAGACATCCTGAAACTCTCTTGCACGCGTCTGGCCTTGGGCATCCAGCGGGAGCGGAACACCTCAAGGTAAAGGTTGTGCTTATTGCCAAAATGGTAATTTACAGCCGCCAGGTTACAACGGGCGGCAGTGGTGATTTCCCGGACGCTGACAGAGTGGTAGCCTTTTTTGGCAAACAGGGCCTCGGCTTTTTCCAAGAGACGTTCTCTGGTATGAATCTCTTTATTGCTTATTTTCATTTTCATACAAACATTTGTATCATATAATTTTTTTATGTCAAGAAGATTTACCTCTAATTTCAAATACATTTGATTTTCCCTCTGGTGTGCCCGCATACTGAAATTTAGCTATAATCCCCAACCTAAAAAACTCATAACGTTAAATCTGTGGAGCAACTTATGGAGATCAAGCTTGACGGAAAAGCAGCTTTAGTTACAGGAGCCGGTAGAGGAATTGGAAGAGCGATTGCACTCAGGCTCGCCATATCCGGTGCAGATGTTGCGGTGAATTATAATACCAATAAGACAAAAGCTGAGGAAGTTTGTGCAGATATCCGCAAGACAGGACGGCAGTCCATCGTCATACAGGCCGATGTGGCAAGCTCAAGCCAAGTGGATATGATGGTGGAAAAGGTTGCGCAAGACGTAGCAGGATTCTGGGGAGTATTGACTCCTTGATCAGCCTCTGAAAAGTTTTGATTGCTTGCCAGCATCAATAATTCAAAAGAATTAACGATTTCATAAGAATTACGCAAAAATTATTTGGATCAGTGTTTTTTGTTTAAGGACATCCATGTCATTCTGTAAAATAAAGCCGCATGAGACAGTACCTTGCTAACGTAATTGCTGATGATGCGTTATTCTGGTTGTTTATTTAGCGGTGAGCTTTTTCAAGACTTCAACTGTTCGCGGAACGTTGAAAATCCCGCATGGACAGGGTTTCGCAATCTTTTTTCCGGCCTCTTCCGGGGTGATCTTTCCCTCTTTTATTTTTTCAACATAATGATCGATCATGGCCGGTGAAATCATGTGATGTCCGCACAGAGTTGTGATTTTTAAATGATCTTCACTGGGCAACAGTTCCGTTTTACCCCAGACTCCAAGGGAATAGAGGATGGTGTGAGGCTTCAGTCCTATTTCTTTACAGATATCAAAAATATCCTCTGTAAGACCGCTGGCTACAACCGAATAACCATAGTCTTTTTTCTTGAATTCTCTTAAAACTTGTGCAACCTTTTTTTTATCCGTAAAAACCGACATGAAGCCGTGGAGGCCTTTCCAATTCATAACTTCGTGGTAGTCGTCTCCCCTGGCTGTACATCCTGCTCGAGAGCGGCCCAGATTGGCAGGTTCGTAAGCAAAGGCGATATCGGCCAGCTCTTTTGTCTTTCTGATGGTTTCTTCCCTTGTCTCCTCGTCAACATCATCCATGCCCCTGGCGGGCCTGACAAAAATGACATAATCCCTTGTCAGTTCTTCTTCTGTTCCTGATCTATGGGCTGAGTGGCTCAAGAATCACAACTCCTTTCCATTAATCTTGGGAGAACGGTTTTCCCAAACCGAGATTCATTTTTGCATTGGGCCTGACTTGAAGTCCCGTTTTATGTAGTATGGGTTCAATAGGAGATACAAAGCCGTCTTTCATTCTTGTTACAAGCCCAAGGCTGAACACCGTATCTAATTCAAAAGACACCTTTTTTAGAAGGCCCAGGGTTTTTTCAAGGTCTTCAAGCTTAACCTTTGCCTCTATAATACAGGAAAGAACGCGCTCGTTTTTGATCTCTTCGCGAAGAACCCCCTTTTCTTTGTCGATTAACAACCCCGAAATGGGGGAGTTTGTTTCCATTTCCGCGCCCGCCTGTATCAATATCTGAATTATTTTTTCCGCATTGAGGAGAGTTGTGCTGATGCCGGGCCTCCCAAGCTCTACTAACACACCTACCTCGCCGCGTTTGAACCTCCCTGTCCGATCATTTGTTTTGCATTCCTCAGTTCCTCTCCCATATCCCGTGGTATAGCGAAGTTCTTCAGGCCATTGAAACTGGTTATCGCTGAAGTATTTGCGAACGATTCTGGGCCAGGAAAGCTCATCCTGCTGAAGAGCGCCGGTCGGACACTCCGCAACTCTCAGGCAGCTTCCACATTCGACACATGTATCCCGTTCAATAATTCCCATTCCATCTTTAAGGCCTATGGCTCCCACGGTACAGGTAAAAACGCAATTTCCGCATCCTATACATGTTTCCTGGTCAATGATCAAAGTAATCCCCTTTCAAGGCATTAATCCTTTTTATTTTTTTATTATTCATGGACCCGGGTTGAGGCGGCAATAAAATCGAGTCGGTGGTTAAGGGCACGCAAAGTCCTCAATCTTCCTCCTCACTGATCTGTTTTCGTATCATCCGTAATGTCTTTAATGTTACCGCAACGGTCATCGCCGCTGCCATTCCCAGAAGGGTTGCAGAAATCGGGCGGGTTACAAAAACAGTGATATCCCCATGGGATAAAGCAAGAGCCTGATAGAGAGAGTATTCCAGGAGAGGTCCCAGCACAAGGGCTATGACCATCGGGGCACCGGGAATATCGTACTTTTTCATGAAATACCCAAATACCCCAAAAATGAGCATTACCCATACGTCGAAAACGTTATTATTCAGGGAATAGGATCCAATGATGCATATTAAAATAATGGCGGGGTACAGAAGACCGTAAGGAATGCGCAGAGTGGAAGCAAACAGGGGAATCATGGGGAGGTTCATTATTAATAGGATCACATTTCCAATGAACATGCTTGCTATTAAAGCCCACACAAAATCGGGGCTGGTGTGAAATAACATGGGGCCGGGTTTAAGTCCATAGAGCATAAGGGCCCCCAGCATCACCGCGGTAGCCCCCGACCCGGGGATTCCCAGGGCAAGCAGCGGAACCATGGCGCCTGATGTGGCGGAATTATTGGCAGACTCCGGAGCGGCAACACCTTCTATGGCTCCTTTGCCAAAGCGCTCAGGGTGTTTGGAAGCGCCTTTCTCTATGCCGTAGGAAATAAAAGAGGCAATAGTAGAGCCTGCGCCAGGCAAAGCCCCCACGAAGAAACCGACAATCGTTCCTCTCGCGATCGCCCATTTTGATTGGACCAAATCCGCCAGTGTGGGGAATAAGCCGGAAAGCTTTACTTTAACAGGCTTCAATTTCATGCGTTCTTCAGCGGACACCAGCACCTCGCCGATGCCGAATATGCCCATGACCACAACGACAAACGAAATTCCGTCCATAAGCTCAGGGACTCCGTACACAAAGCGGGGCGCCCCCTGAACCACGTCGGAGCCCACAACACCAAGTGCAAGGCCGATAACGCCGCTCATCAATGATTTTGTTATTGACTTTCCCCCGACGAAAACAATGGTCAGCATACCCATAATGATCAGGCTGAAGTATTCGGCCGGGCCAAATCTCAAGCTGAACTCGGCAAGAGGCACCGCAATAAAAATCAGCCCGAATGTCCCGACGATTCCGGCAAAAAAGGAGCCAATAGCAGCTATCCCCAGAGCGGGTCCGGCCCGGCCCTTCCGTGCCATCTGGTAACCATCCAGGGCGGTTACTACAGATGCACCTTCACCTGGAACATTAATCAGAATGGAAGTTGTAGAACCCCCGTATTTTGCCCCGTAATAGATTGAAGTCATCATAATCATGGCAGGGGTGGCATTCATCCCGAATGTAAAAGGGAGAAGCATTGCAATGGTGGCCGAAGGACCCAGCCCGGGAAGTATTCCCACAATAGTTCCGAAAAAACAACCGATCGTTGCCATCCACAGATTATAAGGGGTCAATACCGCAGAAAAACCCTGCATCAAATTGTGAAATATACCCATTTGCTTTCCTCTTGTTAAAGCCCCAACAATCCTTTGGGAAGGTCAACCTCCAGCCAGTAACTAAAGATAAGAAAAATAAATCCACTGAACATGACGCCATAAACAACGCTTTTGAGAATACTATAACCTTCCAGCGCAAAGAGTATGAGAGCAACGAAGACAAATACAGTTACAACAAATCCCAGACGCATCATAGAAAATGCAAAACCTGCCATTATGAAAAGGATAAGCCCTATCCTGAGAAGCGATTTCCGTCCCGGCAGGTGTTTTTTTTCATCTTCTTTACTGCCTTCTCGCTTGAACGTATCAATAATCAAGTATAAGGATAATAATCCCAGACAGACCCCCAGCCAGAAGGGGTGAAAGCCGGGTCCGGGCGTAAACTCCGTCATATAGTCGTAGTAGGACGCTTCAAATATAAGCCAGAAGCTGAGCCCCAGACAAATCAGCCCGAACACCCTGTCTCCTTTTTTCATAACACCTTCCTCCTGATCAGGGGTCTCCCGTTCGGTAACTTATTTTTTCTTTTTGTAAACTCCGAGCTCAATGACGTCTTGACGCAAATCATCAAGGTATTCGACGAGAAACGTCCTGAACTCTTCATGCTTAATAAATGACTTTACACCGTAAGTTGTTTGAAGATAGTCTTTAAATCCTTTGGTCTCTGTGAGTCTGGCGAATGTCTCTTCCCAAAACTTCAGCGCATATGGAGGGAAATTCTGCGGCGCCCAGAATCCCCTGAGCTGAGAGAAAACGGCGTCTATGCCTTGTTCTCTCATTGTGGGCACATCCGGAAGATAGGGTATTCTCTTTTCGGTTATTGCTGCCAGAGGCCGTATCTTTTTGGCCTCTATCTGCCCCATCTGCTCATTAACGTTTCCAAAGCTGAAATCCACATGACCGCCGAGAAGGGCAGTGGCGGCACCGGCGCCGCTTTTAAAGGAAACCATGTTGAGCACTACGCCGGCCGCCTTTGAAACTCGATGGGCACAGATGTGCTCTGAACCTCCCACATTACCAAAAGAAACGCTTATTTTCTTGGGAGCCTTTTTAGCCTCAGCAATCAGGCTTTTCATGTCCTTGAAGGAGGAACCATAGCGGGTAAACGCTAAATTGGGGTCCTCAACCACTTTGGCTATCAATGTAATGTCTTCAAATTTCATACGGCTGGATCCCCGCAAGATAGCGGAAAGAGGCGATGTGGTGACCTGCATAAGAACATACGGGTCGCCTTTCTTGGAAGCGAGATAATTGAGGGCAACGGTACCCCCTCCACCGCGTCTGTTTACTACCCGTATTTTCTGCTTTACCAGGCCCTCCTTTTCCAGAATATGGGCGACAGTGCGAGTGAATAGATCGCTCCCGCCCCCCGGGGAAGAATGGACGACCATTTCGATGGGTTTTTCTGGGTATGCTGCTTTTGCCTGGGGTACAAGAGCCGCGGCTGAGACGAGACAAATCAAGGCAACCGAGTAAAACAACGCTTTCTTTCTCATGGCAACCTCCTTTTTTCGTTGTCTAAGGGTATAATTCTCGGTCAAGCATCCTTAGATACTAAAGGCTCAGAAAGACGCTATGTTACGCTTCACCTCCTTTCCCGAGCATATCTGCCGTCATAACTTCATTCTTGCTTCCAGTAAGCTGAGAAAAAAGATCCCTATTGCCTGAACGAATACAAACGAAAGGGGCCGATGATCACATTACCTTTTCGCAGCAGTGTTTCCTTTTAAGATGCTTTTCGGCTCTGTTCCAGCAGTTCTTCACAGCGGTCTGTATTGAAAATCCCGCACGGACATGGCTGTGCCAGGAAATGCGCCCCTTGCTCCGGCGACATCTTACCGGCCTTGACTTTTTCCATCACCACCTTTGTTAATTGTGATGCCACCATGCCGTGGCCACACATTGTTGTCACTTCCAGAACCTTGTCATCGGGAAGGAGCGCTTTTTTCCCATGAATCCCGAGGGATAGATGGGCGGTGTGCGGCTTCAAGCCGAGCTCTTTTGCAATCTGGACGATCTCGTCAATAAGGCCGCTGACCACTATGGAAATGCCTGTATCAGCCTCCATGAGCTTCCGGAGAACCGCCTTGATGGCATCTTTACTGGAAAAGCAACAAGCCACACCGTACGCGTTATCCAGGGTGGAGGCATATTCTTTGGGATCCAGACCCGCCTTGAAACTTTTCCCCGCGTGGCTGGAACCGAAATTGACCGGTTTTTCGGAAAGGAGGATATCCAAAATCTTACGCAACTTGGGGCCGCACCCTTCGCGGTTGACCCATCGTGAAGCCCTGGCGTAAAAGGTGTAATCACATTGCAGGTTTTCGACTGTTCCGTACCGATGTAATGCGTGGCTCATGAGTACCTCCTTATTATTCTTCAACGATGGGACGGCCAAGCCCCATATTGATTTTTGCATTTGGACGCACGGGAATTCCCAGATATTTGAGCCTTGACCGGACCGGGAGTGTTCCGTCCTCTGCAAAACGGGTTACCAATCCCCAGGAAACCACCGTGTCGACCTGTTCAAGCACCGGGGTCAATTTGTTTATAATTTCTTCCAATTGTTCTTCCTTAATCTTAATTTCCAAAATGGCCGAAAGCACCTTCTCCTGAAGGACTTCCGGTTTCATTTTTCCTGTCTTGGTATCTGCCAATAATAAATGATACACAGGGTTGGCCTCTTCAATGTGTACGTCCATCGGACAGACAACTTTGGCGACCTTTTCGATTTCCGCTATTCTGGTTCCTGTTCCTGGACGACCGAATTCAAGGGCCATGCCATATTCGCCGCGACGGTATCTACCTGTAACATCGTTGGTTTTCATTTCTTCGGTGCCGCGTCCTCCCTGATTCAACCCCGGGTATTGAACATCGGGATCGCTGAACATCGCCCGGATAGAGCGAGGATATTTTTTAGATTCCTCAGGCATATAGATGGCATCCACGGGGCAAACACCTGCTTTCAGGCATACACCGCACTCGACGCACTCATCCTCATCAATGCGGACAACCTGATCACCCTCCATAATGCAGTTCATGGGGCACAAATCAACACACTCTAAACAGGAAATACATTTTTCAGGATCGATTCTCATTTTTTTCCTCCTCTTCATCTATTTGGGAAAACCTCTGGATATGGCTGAGGATCATATTTTTTCTTAGCTGTTCGGCTTTTTCTGCATCGCCTGACTCAAAGGATTGAATAATAGCATGGTGATTCTCAATAGAAGAATTCATCCACCCCGGCACCGAGACAACTCCCACACGATAACGCATCGTCTGTTTTACAAATGTGTTTATCAACTGGATTAATCGTTTGTTTTCGCAAGCGTTGAACAGAGTTTCATGAAAGGTAAGGTTCAAGTCAAAATAGGCGGGGACATCTCCCTTGGCCGCCACCTTAATCATCTGCATATGCAAATTCTTCAGGTTTTTAAGCACCTCGGGGTTTTGTTTTTTTACCGCCAAATAGATTGCCAGACTTTCGAGGTTTGCTCGAATAATGTAGATATCTTCCGCCTCTTTGGGCGAAATCCTGGAAACGAAAATCCCTTTTCGCGGTTCGCTGACAACGAATCCACGGCTCTCCAAAATTCGAAACGCTTCCCGTAACGGAGAGCGGCTGACCCTCATTTTTTCACAAAGCTCCGCCTCGATGAGCCTTCGACCCGGCTTGAGAACGCCCTCCATGATTTTCTGCTCAAGGTCCTCCACAATCTGCTCAACAAGAGTTTTATGATTTACGATCCTGGTATAAGATGGTTCTGGATTCAATTTGGAAAGCTCCAATTTGGTGGCAAAGAAATTGTATTTGTATAAAATCGATTGTATACAATAATCTTTCTTTGTCAAGAAAAAAGCATGCAATTTTATCCGGAAATATGAAATGTACCCTTGACAGGATAAAAAGGATTGAAAAAATATTGCTCTTCCTGTTATCCTGATGAACCATAATATACATTTCAATGCATGCCAGTGAGGAAATTCTGCGTCAATACATTAGTGTTGCTAGTGTTGCTGCGGTAAAACGACAAGCAGATAGGGGGGAAGCGATGAATGCGGAGGATGCCCGGATCACCGAAGAAGTGGCGAATTTTGTGGTAGCTGCTGAGTACGAGAATTTTTCTTCGGATATTCAGAACATTGCCAAGCGCTGTATTATCGATGGTATAGGCGTCATCCTGGCGGGCTCAACGGAGCCCAGCGCACGGATCGTCCGTGATTATGCGCTCTCAATCGAAGGTAAAAAAGAATGCACCATCCTGGGCAAGGGGAAAACCAGAGTACCCGTCCACCTTGCCGCCCTGGTCAATGGGACGGCCGGACACGCGTTGGACTGGGACGATACCGCGCTCTCTACCACTCCGGACCGTGCCGTGCTGCTCCATCCCACTATGCCGCCTCTGGCTGCCGGGCTTGCAATAGGGGAGAAACTGGAGCGCTCGGGCCGAGATGTTCTCACGGCTTTTCTGGTGGGCATCGAGGTTGAATGCAAGATCGCCGAGGCCATTCACTCCGATCACTGGGACCGCGGTTTTCACACCTCGAATACGTGCGGGATATTTGGTGCAACCACAGCGGCAGCGAAGCTGATGGGGTTATCGGTGGAGCAGGTCAGAAGTGCCGTCGGTGTCGCGGCAAGCATGGCATCCGGTCTTATTGTGAACCTCGGTACAATGGCTAAACCCTTGCATATGGGGCGCGCCGCGGAAAACGGGATCGTCTCCGCACGTTTGGCCGCCAATGGCTTTCGGTCCCATCCCGACGGTCTGGAAGGCCACAAGGGATTTTTCCACGCCTTCGCAGGAGGGTTCGATCCGGATAAAATTTGCGGGAAGCTCGGTCGGCCGTATTCCATCATCGATCCCGGTGTTTCCATAAAACCTTATCCATGCGGCGTAGTGGGGCACCCCGCCATGGACGCGATGCTGGCGCTGGTCGTCCGGCATGACATTCAGCCCGATGAGGTGGAGCGCGTCAAAGTGGCGACCGGTTCCAATGTCCTGGGCCCCAAGGGACCGCTGCGCTATAGAAAAGCACAAACAGAGCTGCAGGCCAAATTCTGCGTTCCCTTTCAGATGGCCAGCATGATCATACGCCGCAAGGCGGGGATCATGGAATTTACCGACGAGTTCGTCCAAAGCCCCGCTGTGCAGGACATGATGGATCGGGTGGACGCCGTGGTGGATCCGAAGATTGATGCTCTCGGGCTGGACAAGATCGTTGGTGTGATCCAGGTGAGCCTGAAGGACGGGAGGGTGCTCCGGGGGAGAACCTCCGAACACTACAGGGGCGGCCCGCGTGCTCCCCTCAGCCGGGAAGAGCTGTTGGAAAAGTTCAATGACTGCACCCGGCGGATTCTGGCGCCGGCTCAAGCCCGAAAACTCTTTGAGACTATCGAATCATTGGAGAAAATGGAATCTCTTCGCAAAACGATCGAAATGGCCGTTGTTCAGTGACCATATGTTATCTATCCATGGTTCTCATCAGCGTCCTTCCGGTTTATCGGCCTGGAGGGCGGGTGGAGTATACATAAATAAGGGTAGGAGTCAAAGCTTGGCCCATAACCAAACATGAAATTTGTTGGGTACAGGGGTATCAAACGAGTTACATTTTTTATCTTGACGACAACCAAAACATAACCCGCTGATCAGTTGGTTATGCATTCGAAAAAAAAGAGGACGCAAAGAGCGCTTATCCTCTTGGTTTAAATAGTTCACACTGAAAAATAGGTTATCAAAAAGGTCATGAAGGGATTGCGAAGTCATAATCCTTTGTTTCCTGGGAGAAAGCTCAATATCTTTTCTTCTTTTTCCTCATGCTGCT
>JAFDED010000015.1 GCA_019310535.1 Deltaproteobacteria bacterium | reverse complement strand
GTCATTAAACATGTAACAAGGTACAACTGGAATAAAATCTCTATCCCCAGGAGTTAAAAACCCTCAAAAGGGATGAAAAAGAGGCTGTGCCAAGTTCAATGTCTATTTTTGGGCTGCCGCCGCTGTTCCTTAGAAGTATCCGGGTACAATGAATGCTTGTAGAGTAAAGCAATGAGAGCTCTATGGAGAGGGTCAGTAACGGACGGTCAATAAAAGAAAAATCCCGAAGGAAGCAAACAGAGTGTTTGTCAGCCACGCGGCAATCACAGGGGGGAAGAAGCCCGCATGCCCGAAAGAAAGAGAAAACCCGAATATAAGCCAATAGCCGAAGCCCAGGAGCAGCCCCAGCCCTATGCTTGTGGCAATCCCCTTACCGGTGCCTGTACGCAGTGCGAGAGGGATAGCAATGAGCGACATAATGAAGCTGACGAAAGGAAACGCCAGTTTGGCTTGAAGCCCGGGGAGGTAGAAAGTAGCATCGTGGCCTTCCTCTTGCGCTTGCTGAATATAATCCCGCAGTTCAAAGTAGCTCATTTCCTCTATTTTTTTTTCGGGCCGCGTAAAGTCATCCGGTTTGAGGGGAAAAGGGATGCGCTCCCTCTTTTTTTTGGTCAATTGAAAGCGGCCCTGCTGATCAAGCTGTTTGACATTAACGTCATGGAACACCCAACTCCGGCCATCCCAGATTCCTGTGCGCGCTTCCCAACGCCGAACGAGTTCAAAGTGATCATCAAACTCGTTGATGGAGACCTGGTGAAGCGTTGTATTCTTTTCATCATACCAGTTGATACTATATATGTTATTGTGGTTTCGGAGCCAGATGTGCTCAGTAGGAAACATATAGAGGGGCTTTTTTTTCTTGATCTCAATCCGCTCGATCCATCGAGACCGAACATTGGCCGCCGGAACAATGGATTCGTTCAGGATCAAGCAGAATAGAGAGAGTCCAAAACATAGTACCAGGATGGGGCCGGCCAAATGGTAGAGGCTGATTCCATTGGCCCTCATGGCGACGACCTCACGGTTTCTGGCAAAAAGGTTCAGACAAATGAGTGTTGATATCAGCGCGCTCAGCGGAATAAGCTGGTAAACCACGAAGGGAACGCGAAATACAAGAAAATAAAAGAATAACTTTGGTGGAGCATGAAATAAGGTTATCAGATCAAGGTTTTCAAAAAAATCGAAGACCATTATGATGGTCAGTAATCCGCATACGGTTAAAGCGAATATCTTAAAAAATTCACGCAATACATACCGAGAGATAATCTTCAATTTTGAAATCCCTTTGGGTCCCCCGCGAAAGGCAGACTATTTACTTGTCCCCGCAGTATCGCCTTCAGTATCTTGGGCGAGACGCACTTTAACGCGAACCTTGGCAGGCTGATTTGGGCCGAGGCGAAGAGATGCCGGAGAAAGAATCACTCCCACCTCAACCTCCAGGTTTTTATCCAGGGCTGCAAGGTTTATGGGCTCCGTACGGACATCCTCAAGCTCTCTCACTACAGAGCGAGGTCCCGTCACCGTCAACCGGCTTGGAGCAACAGTGTAGCCTGCCATTATTCTGCCATCAGGAATTTGTCCTGTAAAGCTTGGATTCACGGCAACATTGCGGGTGAGCAGTCCTTCCATGAATATCATCAACTGGCCGGGGAAGATTCTGCTGACGCGGATGCCGACTGGAGCAGCAACGTTGGCAGCGGTGAGTGGAAAAAAGTTGCTGCCGGCTTGGGCATTTTTCAAAGTTAAAAACGCCTTTATTTGATCCGGCCTGAGAGAAGCAATCATGCGGTGTCGGCCGGATATCTGTACCTCGACTTGGTCCGCGGATGAGCTGACCATGTGCATCGTGCGCGGAATATCTCTGAATTCGAGGGAAAGATTCATAGTTATAAGGGACTCTTTCTCTCCGACGAAAAAGAACCAGATGGCCATAGAGATAGCCAGTGCAGCCAGTTGAGCCTGCCAGTTGCCGGGAAAAGCGGCTTTGCGTCGTTTCGGATTCCCCTCTCGTCCATCGGGTCCGCCTTCCATCAACTCCCATAGTCTGCTCTCAAGAATCTCCGTGGACGGAATGGTGAGCAACTTTCCCGCCTCTGCAACAGAGACCTCGCCTCTCTCCTCCGAAACCGCCACCACGAGTGCATCGCTTTTTTCTGTCAACCCTACAGCAGCTCGATGTCGAGTGCCATATTTCAGCGGCAGGTTCTCCCCGTCGGTCAATGGAAGAAGGCAAGCGGCCCGAATAATCCGCCCGTTGTTGAGAATGACCGCCCCATCATGCAGGGGAGATTTTGGGTTAAAGATGCTGTCCAGAAGGGGTTGGCTGAACACGGCGCGCAGTTCCACACCTTCCCTTATATATTCATTTAGATTATGACGCCGAGGGAAAACAAGCAAAGCTCCAATCTTCCTGCGTGCCAGAGAGAATACGGCGCTGGCCAGGAAGGGATAATCTTCCCCGAGCGATTTAGTTGGGGCCCCCGTTATCAAATGCATCGGGTTTATGCGGAAAAGGGTGTTGCGAATCTCGTTCCGAAATATAACTACCAATACGACCATACTGACTGCGCTCAGGCCCTGAAGAATCCAGTTGGTCAGGATCAGCCCGGTTGCTCTGGCTCCCAGTCCCAGGAACCAAACAAAAGAGATCCCCAACAATATTTGAAAAGCGTTTGTGCCCCAGAGCAAAACGGTCAAGCGATACAGCAGGAAGGCAAGGAACAACACATCCACGACATCCTGCCACCGAATAAAGTACATAAAATTATACCACTGCATGTGAAAGATTCTCAGGCTTATTGTGCCGTGATAAAGGGAAACTTCACTCTTGTTTGAGGTTCTCCAG
Source organism: Deltaproteobacteria bacterium (assembly GCA_019310535.1). Taxonomy (GTDB): domain Bacteria; phylum Desulfobacterota; class JAFDED01; order JAFDED01; family JAFDED01; genus JAFDED01. Next base: position 52,130 of record JAFDED010000015.1, on the reverse strand, counting down.
TTTTCCCACCGGAAAGCCCATCTCCCATGCTTTTAACACGCGGCGAATAATTTTGTTGCTATTGTTCTTGGGCAGCGAGGAACAGAATTCGATTTCCTCGGGCATCACTTCTTCGGACAGGCGCTCTTGGACAAAGGATAAAATTTTTGCGCGCAAAAGCTCTGTAGGCCGGTGGGGGCTCCGCAGGGCTATAAACGCCTTGATTTTCTTTCCACCTGAAGGTCCTTGAATGCGGATCACGCCGGCCTCGGCCACGGCGGGATGAGATGTCAATACTTCCTCCACCTCGTATGGGCTCACACGGCCTCCACGGGTAACTATAACATCGTCCATCCGCCCCTGGTAATAGAGATAGCCATTAAAGTCCCGGTAAGCTTGATCCCCTGTAATGAACCAGGGTGGGATTGAAAAATATCGCCAGTACCGTTCACGGTCTCCCCAAACACCCCGGGCCATCCCCGGCCAGCCAGTACGAATGGCTAATTGGCCCATGGTAAAAGGAGGAAGCGGATTGCCCTGGGCATCAACCACCTGAACATCAATCCCCGGGAGAGGACGTCCCATGAAACCCGGCTTGATGGACATGCTTGGGAAGTTGGCCACAATAATATATCCTGTCTCCGCCATCCACCACGTGTCATGGATGGGAATTTTGAGCACCTTGAGCACCCAGTAAATCAGATCCGGGGTCAGCGGCTCCAGAGCGCTGCAACAGTGTCTGAGGGAACCGAGGTCATATGCCGAGGCGGCCTCTTCTCCTGCTTCCATCATCCAGCGGTAAACGCCGGGATAAGTATACATGACCGTTACACCACGGCGCTGAATGGCCTGGTAGATATCATGTGCGCTGTCAACTTGGCTTTTTACAAACAACTCAACCCCGCACAACCAGGGCGCAAAAGCGCCGTAAACAATATTCATGAGCCATCCCGGTTGAGCCACTGTCCAGACCACATCATCGTCTCTCAGGTCCAGCACCCATCGCGCTGTCTGGAGATATCCCAGCATGCAATCGTGCACATGGATAAGTCCCATGGGGCGGCCCTGAGCGCCGGCCGTATAAATCAAAAGCAGCGGATGCTCCCGGCCCACCCATGCGGTGGGAAAACAATCAGAAGCCATGGACATCTCCCGGTAAAATGATTTTTCCCATGAAGCCATCCCGCGCCACGGGTCACCCACAAGAATCACGTGCTCTAAATCGGGTAAAGAGTTGAAGGGAATATTCTCCACCAACTCCGGCACGGTCAGCACCACGCGCCCCCGGCTGTCCAGCATTCGCTCCCGCACGGCATCTTCTCTGTAATGGTCGTACAGCGGGGCAATGACTGCTCCCGCTTTTGCGCAACCTACCAGTGCAATATACATCTCGGGGATTCTTGGAAGAAGCAGGTATACCCTGTCCCCCCGTTCCACCCCCAGCCCTCTAAGGACGTTGGCGAATTTGTTAGAAAGGCTTCGCATCTGATCGTAGGTGAACATTTCCTCGCGATCGGCGCCTGAATAGATAAGGGCGGATTTATGGGCCCGCGAAGGATCTTCAGCGTGCCGGTCAATGGCCTCATATGCAATATTGACCCTCCCGGTCTGCGACCAACTGAATTGCTCTTCCACCTGCTCCCAGCGGAAGAGCCGACAAGCTTTTTCATAGTCGCCCAGATTCCCGAGGGGATTATGGGGTCTCAATACATTTTCTATAATCCCGCCCATCGCTGTATCTTCCTGCGGCTCAAAAGTCGAAGCTCACCATTGAAAATCGGCTTATGATCTTTAGATCCACTCCGCTTTCTGCATCGCGCTCTGTAACCCGACCGCCATCAGAGATTCCGCCAGTATTTTTTATGGATCCCCCGAACTCTCTCTATCACCGGCTCAATCTTTCCTAAAGAGGAATCTTCTCCATGAGTTATTTTCTCTTCCCCCTCAATGGGGAGGCCTGCTAAAGTTCGCAACACCTGGCGGCACGAATTCCTGAGGGCAAGCACGTCATACCCCCCCTCAAGCATCATGACCATCACGCCCCCGCAGTTTGCAGCGGCGATATCTTTCAGGATCTTCGCAAGCCGGGCATATCCCATCTCCGTCATTTTCATTCCGCCAATGGGGTCCTCGTGATGCGTATCGAATCCGGCGCACACCACGATCAGTTCAGGCTGATATTCCAGTGCAATGGGGACCAGGAGATATCTGAAGAGGTTGGCGAAATCCGCATCATTCTTTTGGGCATCCAGAGGCACGTTCACCGTAAAGCCCTCTCCCCGACCCCGGCCCACCTCATCGAAGTCTCCTGTGCCCGGAAAAAACGGAAAGCGATGAGTGGAAAAAAACAGCGTGCCGGGTTCTTCGTAGAAAAAGTGCTGAATGCCGTTGCCGTGGTGCAAGTCCCAGTCCACCACCAGCACACGCTCCAGTCCAAAACGTCTCCTGGCGAATTCCACGGCCAGACATGCGTTGTTAAAAAGACAAAACCCCATGGCCCGATTTCGCTCCGCATGGTGCCCCGGTGGGCGAACAAAGGCAAAGGAGTTTTCCACCTCACTTTCCAGTACCAGCCTAACCGCCTCCAGCACACCTCCCACCGCAAGCCACGCGGCCTCGCAGGAGAGGGGCGACGTCATCGTGTCAGGATCGAGATATCGGCGCTGCTCTCCGGCCGTGTCCAGGATCAATTCGATATATCGAGGGTCATGTACCATCTCCAGTTCCTCAAGAGTGGCAAAACGAGGGGCGATGGTACGCGTGATACTCTGGATTTCTTCCTCATCCAGCATCTGGTAAATGGACTCCAGCCGCCGGGGGACTTCCATCTGGCCGATGCCCGGATCGTGGCAAAGGTATCGGGGGTCTCGGACCACTCCCGTCTTTTTTCGGATAATATCCATGATCAGATCATACTGTTAATCGGGGTTCCCTATTATTCTCTGAAAAATATAGCGTTCTAAGCCCCTATGAAAATAAGTTACTAGAGGCACTCCCTTCGGTCAAGCATAATGATGTTACCGGTTTCCTGAACACATAGATTGGAGTCATAAAAGGATGAAGGACACCACTTGAACGTTGACATCGAAGCCTTTGATGTGGATCAATGATAAGCCAATGATAAAATAATAACAATCTGCAGCCAGCTCATGCATTTGGCATCAGCAGGCGTTTGCTCACATTTTTAATTTCCGGTTTCTTTCTTAATGGCTTGAACCAGGTACATTTCCGGCTTCTCTGAGGGATGAAAGTGATGAATAAGCTGGCAGGGGAAAGGGCAGCACGGAAGATCACGAGTCGTAAAATCATTGCTTGATGGATAAACAGACTGTCGTTCCTACCCTGCAATATATGTATTCACTTGGTTGCTAATAGGAGATTTGGAAGAAAAAGGGAAAGCTTGGGAAAATAAGTAACAAAAACCAGCACAATTATCAAAGGCAGCAAGAAGGGAAATGCAGATCTTACGATCCTTTCGAAGGATATTCCGGCTACTTTTTGAACAGCATATAATCCCATTCCCATCGGGGGCGTAAGAAGGCCGATCATCAGATTCAATGTCATTACCACTCCGAAATGAACGGGGTCAATTCCTACTGTTTTCAGAATCGGGACAATTATCGGGGTTAAAATTATGAGAGCGGCTATTACCTCCATAAAACAACCGTTTAACAAGAGGAAGAGGTTCAAAAACAATAGGATCAGATGCGGGTCGGTTGTTACCATAAGCATGTTTTCCGCAACAAGCTGAGGAATTCTCGACCGGGTTAACACCCATCCGAGAACATTTGCAGTGGCCGTAATCATCATAATGGCCGCCGTTTGAATTGCAACCGTGTGAATCGTTCTCCACAGGCTCTTGATGCTTAATTCACGATAGACAAAGGCACCGAGAATGAAAGCGTAAAACACAGCCACTACTGCTGCTTCGGTGGGTGTAAAGATTCCGGCCATGATTCCTCCGATAATGATGACCGGAGTTAATAAAGGAAGAAAGGCCGCTTTAAAACTTGTGAATATTTCCCGGAAAGTTGCACGGGGATGAACGGGATAGTCCCTCTTACGAGCGATGATATATATCCGCACCATGAGAGCCAGCCCCATTAAAATCCCCGGAATGAAACCGGCAAGAAATAGCGCACCAATCGAGACTTCGGCGAGCACTCCGTAAATAACAAAAATAATGCTCGGGGGAATGATCGGTCCTATGGTGGCTGAGGCCGCGGTTATGCCGGCACTAAAGTCCACGTCATACCCCTGCTTCGTCATCGCTTCAATTTCGACCGTTCCGAGACCTGCAGCGTCAGCAACTGCCGATCCGGACATCCCCGCGAAGAGCATACTGGCAGCCACATTTACGTGGCCCAATCCACCTGTTATGTGTCCCACCAGGCAATTGGCGAATTCGAACAGTCTGCGGGTAATCCCAGCGGTATTCATCAGGGCTCCGGCAAGCATGAAAAAAGGAATGGCCATCAAGGGAAAAGAATTCACAGCGGCCGTCATCATCTGGGGGACAACTTTCAAAGGAACATCAGTTGTCAAAAGGATGATCACGGTAAGGGGAAGGCCTATTGCATAGGCAACGGGTGAGCCAATAAGCAACATCACAACAAGAAGAGCCAAGCATAATATCAGCATGACGTTTTCACCCACTGCGGCCCATTAATTGTAGAATATCCTGACGGATGGACTGGATTAAAAAGATTAGAATAATAAAGGCGCTGATGGGAAGGGCCGAAAATACTATGCTCATTGGGAACCGAAGTGCTGAACTTTCAAATGCATGACTGAGATAGGCGAGTCTAGTCCCTTCAACAAGCAGGATAAGATTAAAAATTAATAAAAAAACATCACTGGCGAACCTAAAAATCTTCTGGTTCCTGGATGAGACTCTCAAATAAAGGATGTCAACGGAGATATGCCCCCCGCGCTTGACCGCGATGCTTGCCCCCAGAAAAGTCAACCAGACAGCGAAAAGACGCGCGATTTCTTCCGAACCGAAAAGGGGATTGTTTAACACGTACCGGAAAAAAACCTGAAAAAAAGCGATAATTATCATCAAAATAAATACGATCACCATCGCATTGTCAGCCAACCAGGCCAAGCGGTTTACAATTTTTTCCATTCCTACCCCGGGAATAATGAGGGTGTATCACCGCCCAGAAGGAAATGAAACACCCTCACCTTGAGACTGAAGACAACCCTGAATTGAAGGATTTAACCAACATCAATATTTATAATTTTGGATCTCATAATAGAGTTCAGGGCGTCCCCAGAGATCACCATATTCTTTTGGAAAATCTTTAACTTTGGCTCGCCATTCTTCCATGTCTTTGGGTTGAATCAGGTTTAATCCCACAGATTCGAAAAACTTCAGGTTTTCTTCTTTTTCTTTTACCATGAGCATTTCCAGGTACTTGCTGCTCTCTCTTCCCGCCTGCTTAAAAATTTTTTGATACTCAGGCTTAAGCTTGCTAAAAACCGATTCATTAATGGCCAAGATGTTCACTGCATTAGACCAGGCCATGAGGGTTAAATTTTTTGTAACTTCATAAAACTTCATTCCCCTGATGAGTCCCACCGGATTTTCCATACCATCAACCACGCCTTGCTGAAGTGCCATGTAAACTTCCGCATAGTTGATGGGAGTCGGGTTTGCGCCAAGGGCCTTAAAACCTGCTGTGTACATTCTGATATCTGGAACCCTGATTTTCAGTCCTTTCAGGTCTTCCGGTGTGTAAACCGGTTTGGTTCGGGTCAGGATATAGCGCTCTCCCATCCAATAGCGTCCTAAAATACGCACTCCCGCTTTCTTGAGCAGTTGGTCTGCCAGGCCATCAAATATTGGTCCCCAAACAACGGCTTCCCAATGATCTGTATCTTTAAATACCAGAGGAGCATTAAAGACGTTGAATTCCTTGACGTAAGATGAATACGCTGCCGCATCTCCCCAAAAGAGATCCAGGGTACCCATTTGTACCCCTTGGGCCAGATCCCGTTCGTTTCCGAGCTGGGATGAGGGAAATACCTGAACTTGGACTCCATTTTTGGTCTGTTTCTGGACCAATTCCGAGAATTTCAGGCAGGATAAATTCTTAGCTGACGTAGGTGGGATAACGTTTCCGAGCTTGAGAATAATCGGCTTTTCTTTTGCATGCGCATTGTTAATCCAAAGCCCTGGAATCATCAAGAATACAACAACGAAAATACAAATCAATTTGTAGTTTCTCATGGCTAATCCTCCTTTTATTTTTCCCATATTCTCGTTTTTCCTCCTAACCAATTGACTCAAAAAGCCTTTCGGCATTTTCCCCCATGATCAAATTCCTGGCTTCATCGGAAATTTCCGCATATTTAACCTTGCTCATCTCCACCGAAGGGTTGTGAAAGGGCAGATCAGATCCATAGAGCACTCTGGATGCGCCTATCTCATGGACAGCCAGTGCTATTTTGGCTTCCGCCGTGACTCCCGTCGTTTCCAAATAGAGATTAGGAGCCCTTTTTGCCATGTTGATCGCTGCATCGCATAAAACAATCTCGTCCAATCCCATGTGAGCCATCACAACCCGGACATCAGGGAAATCCAGTGCCACAAGTCCCACTTGCCACGGTGTTCCGTAAGGAGATTGGCCGGAATGAATCATCACGCAGATATTTAATTCCCTTGCCTTCTCCACAATGGGATATACTAGATCATGGTCGTCCGCAGCAAAGGCCATAAAGGTAGGATGAAGCTTGACTCCCATAAATCCATAATCATTAATGGCCATATCAAGCAAATCGCAGACGTTTTCCTCGCGAGGGTTCGCCAGGAAAAATCCATAGAAGCGATCTGGAAACTCTTCGAGTGCTTCTTTAACATCTTCATAATACCGGGTGTTTACTGAAGAAGCAGTGGGAATGAGAACCGCCCTGTCTATCTTATGTCGGTCCATCACTTCAACCACGCTCTTTGTATTTGCAAACCTGTTTCCGAATATTTTGGATTGACCAATGTGTGCATGAAAATCGACGATCATGGCAGCTCCTTTACTGACAACTTCTAAAAGGTTAACTCTTACTTGGCACATAAAGCCAGCACACGGGAGATTGAATCAGCCACGCGTAATACCTCTTGGGCAAGAACGTTCTTCTTCTCTGTCATTCTCGGGATGGGTCCCGAAATTGAAACACTGGCGATGACCCGGTGGTCCCTGTTGAATATGGGGGCGGCAATGCCCAATCCTCCAATGAAAACCTCTTCACTGGTTACGGCATATCCATGCTCCCTAATAATCTCCAGACGCTTTGCCAACTTTTCTGGATCTGTAATGGTATATGGGGTAAAGTGCTCCAACGGCCCGCTGCAAATTCGACTCCTTTCCTCCTGGGGCAGAAAGGCTAAAATTGCCTGCACCGAGGCGCCAGCGTGTAGCGGCAGAACACGTCCCCTCTCAGGGGCCACCCGCAATGTGGAGTGACTTTCCTCCACGTAAATGCAGATGCCGCGGCCAGAGCTGATAACAGTAAGTTGGACGGTTTCGCCAGAGGTCTTGGCCAGTTCCTCCAGGAATGGCGTGGATAGGGCCTCAAGGTCCATCTTGCGGTGAATGATGCCCTGCAGTTCCAGTAACTTCAGCCCAAGACGGTAATATCCAGAACGCGAGTCTCGCTCCAGCAGGCCCATTTTTTTTAAGGTCATAACAAAGCGGTAAGCGGTGCCCCTGGGTACACCGATGGAATGTGCTATATCCTGCACGGACAGAGCTGGTCGCTCATTGCTGAAAAGGAAAAGAATATCAATACCTCTTTCCAGAGATCGAACCATTAAATAATTCTCACTATTTGAAATTTGATTTCATATATTGTTGATTAAATCGAATATTTTTTCTGTTGTCAAGAAAAAAAACCAGGTATCTAAAAATTATCATCAATAATTTGTTTGCTTTTGCCACGGCCCTTCTTGCTCAAACACGTGTTTGAGAGCTCGCGGTCGTATACTCCTACATTTCACTGCCTTGTCATGTGGCGGTCGACTGGCCGCCTTTGAAGACTCTCTGTTTCCTCCCGCTGCGGCTGTTGTGGAAAGCTGTCCTTTCTCGGCTTAGGACCTGCCAATCTTTTTGCTGTCCTTTCAAGCCATAATCCGGTATAATTTCTCCATGATGAATCCTCTTTTTATTTGATTTTGACAGCCCTATTATAGTAAGTCGGCAGGAAAAACCGCCACCTCGGTTTCAAATTCCAACGAATGCAACGAATAAAACGAATAATGGAATAGCCTCGGGATTGAAACTTTTCCCCATGCCATTAGTTCAATTCTATCGAAACATCTATTTACATCCACAAAGCACTATTGGATGCGTTCGGGTATTTCGTTTGATTTTCCAGCAATAAAGGATTACCAATTCTTGCAGGTCGAACAAGGAGGAGTTCAGGGATGAGAAGATGGTGTGTGATTGTCATTGGGATCTGGGCCGTTTTAATTTTTTTACCCTGTAATCTTTCCCGGGCCGAAGGTAACGGCGAGGCGTGGAAGAAAGATATGGTATTGATCCCGGCTGGTGAATTCTGGATGGGAAGCCCTGAAAAAGAGGGGATGGAGATCGAACATCCACGGCACAAAGTATACCTTGATGCATATTGGATCGATAAATACGAGGTTACCAATGCCCAGTTTGCCCGGTTCGTCGAGGAGACCGGATACGTTACCCAGGCGGAGTGGGCAGGCTTCGGGTTCGTCATGATCGAACACGATCAACGCCAGATTCCAGACGCGGATTGGCGGCATCCGTGGGGCCCGGAGAGCACCATTGAGAACAAAATGGATTATCCCGTGGTTCAAGTCAGTTGGGAAGACGCCGCAGCTTATGCACGATGGGCGGGAAAAAGGCTTCCGACGGAAGCCGAATGGGAAAAAGCAGCCCGTGGACCTGAAGGACTCAAGTATTCTTTTGGTCGATTTTACGATCGCTCCAAAGCCCGGATGGGCTCTTCCTGGGATGCGGGTCCTGTCCGGGTCGGTTCATATTCTCCAAACGGGTATGGAGTTTACGACACGACTGGGAATATTATGGAATGGTGCGCTGACTGGTATCTGCCCGATTACTACGAAAAGAGTCCTTCACGGAACCCCAAGGGGCCGGATAAAGCTTATCATCGAGTCGTGAGGGGGGGCTCATTTTTTTATGGCGACCCTTTGTATACCCGCTCCGCTTTTCGTGGATTCATGACCCCTTCTACGTGGAACAACAACCTGGGGTTCAGATGCGCCAGGGATGCGGACAACAAATAGATTACTCTCTCAGAGTAAACCAAATGAGGAATTATGGAGGTATCCCTGTTAACCATCATTATCTTGAAACTCAACAAACAGCAGGAGTAAAACTATTTGTTATTATAGGGGGGAATTATGAAAGATAACAGGGAAATGATACAGCAATTAAGAAATAAATGGGAACAAGAATGCGTCACCAAGCCGCCATCGCCCATGAGCACTACATCAGGAATCGATGTGGACATTCTCTATACGCCGGCGGACATCAGCGGGGACGAATACGTGGAAAAAGATGGATTTCCCGGCCAATACCCCTTCACCCGAGGGGTCCAGCCCACCATGTATCGCGGCCGAACATGGACGATGCGGCAGTATTCGGGCTTTGGTACTGCAGAGGAGAGCAACGAGCGGTACAAGTTCTTATTGAAGGAGGGGCAAACCGGGTTGTCGGTGGCATTCGATCTTCCCACGCAATGCGGCCTTGACTCGGACTCCCCTGCCGCCGAGGAGGAGGTCGGCCGCGTCGGGGTTGCCATTGATACCCTGGCCGACATGGAGACCCTTTTCCAGGGGATTCCTCTGGATCAAATCAGCACGTCATTCACCATCAATGCCACCGCGGGGATTATTTTCGCAATGTACGGCGCACTGGGGATGAAGCAGGGGGTCCCCCTGTCCGCACTGCGGGGGACGCTTCAAAACGACGTCCTGAAGGAGTATATTGCCAGGGGCACCTATATCTTCCCCCCCGAGCCATCCCTGCGGCTGGCAACGGATATCATCGAATATTGCAGCCGGAACAGCCCGCGGTTTAATCCGATCAATTTCGGCGGTTACCATATTCGCGAAGCGGGCGGAGACGCGGTCCAGGAAGTGGCTTTCACTTTCGAAAACGCCGCCGCATACATCCAATATGCACTGGACCGCGGAATGGAGATCGACTCGTTCGCACCCAGGCTGAGCTTTATATTCGCCACGCATTTGGATTTATTCGAAGAGGTGGCCAAGTTCCGCGCCGCCCGTCGTATATGGGCCCGGATGCTTTCCGAGCGTTTCGGCGCAAAAAATGACCGGAGTTGCATGATGCGATTCCACACCCAGTCCTCGGGGTCCGTGAATGCGGACCGGGAGCCCTTTAACAACATCGTCAGAAGCGCATATCAGGGCCTTGCTTCTATACTGGGAGGCGCCCAGTCATTGGCACTATGCTCCTATGACGAGCCCTATGCCATTCCAACCGAAGAAGCGGTGCGCCTATCGCTTCGTACACAACAAATCCTTGCACATGAGATCGGGGCCACACGGACGGTGGATCCCCTGGCGGGGTCCTATTACGTTGAGTACCTCACCGATGAGCTGGAGCGCAGGATTGAAGAAAAAATGCGACTGATTCGAGAGGCGGGGGGAATGATCCGGGGCATTCAGAGCGGTATGGTGCAGCGGGAAATCCTGGAGAAGGCATACGAGCATGAAAAGCGGGTGCAGTCCGGAGAGACGGTCATCGTGGGCGTCAACAAGTACGTCAGCGGGGAGAAGACCCAGGAGGTTAAAATCCATGAAGTAAGCGCGGATGTTGCTCAGAGACAAGTCTCACGGCTCCGGGAGGTGAAGGGCAGGCGCAACAACGATGCTGTACGGGCATCCCTGGACGGCGTGCGGGAGGCAGCCGCAGGGAACGGGAATACGATGCCCGCCGTCCTGGAAGCTGTTCAGTCTTATGCCACATTGGGTGAGATTGTCGGTGCCATGAAAGAGGTCTTCGGGGAGTTCGAGGAACCAGTGGGTATTTAAAAAATTATCATTGCAAAATGCAAAATGTAACTTGCTAATTTTGCAATGAAGAAATGGTCATTGAAAAATGAGGGAAAACGAGATGATCCAAAGCAAACATCCCATCCGGGTATTGATAGCGAAACCGGGGCTGGACGGCCACGACAGGGGGGCAAAGGTGCTCACCAGAGCACTCAGGGATGCGGGGATGGAGGTGATTTATACGGGCCTGCGCCAGTCTCCGGAGCAGATTGTCAGTGCAGCCGTCCAGGAAGACGTTGACATTGTGGGCCTCAGCATCCTTTCAGGGGCGCATGTGGGGTTGACCCGCAAGGTAATGGATCAGCTCCGTACCGCGGGCGCCACAGAAAAAAAAGTCCTGGTCGGGGGCACAATTCCGGAAGCCGATATCCCGAAATTGATTGATATGGGTGTGGTGGAGGTGTTTCCCAGGACGCCTTCAGCACAAATTGTGGACTTCATCTTTACCTTAATGGAGGAAAGCAGCCAATAATAGACACCACCAGGAAAGCTTAGTTGATCGTCATGTAAAAACCGGGCATGCATCCCGGGATCCATGGAAGAATAGCATGGCAAAATATGGTGGTTTTTATTTGACTATTAATCCTTTATTGTGCATTATAATAATCATAAGTCCTTAAACTGAGTCCTGAAAAGTTTTTATATTCTATGGTAACCTATTCTTCATCAGTAGGACACCATGAATGGAATGGCAAAAAGACCCCGTTTTCCAGTAATAGGAAGATGGGGTTTTTTATTTTTGGGAGACACTCATGAAGACTTGCAGAATTTTTGGCATTATATTTTTTATTTTGACTCTGACTGGGTTCAGCGAGGCAGCAACGTTATACGTGGACAGACCTGGGGCACGAACAGGAGATAACATTAATTTTGTATTAGTTGGAGAGCCGGAGCATTATTATGCACTCGCATGGAGCAATAGCTGTTCTGGTCTCGTTTTTGATGGAACACCTTTTGATTTGGGAGAGGATGCAAATGTGGCAACAAGGGGGCAATTGAACCCGTTTGGCTCCGCTCGTTTTACAGTCGTTCTAAGTGGCTCACCTCTAACATGCTTTCAGGCTGTAACTTCCCCTTACTCAGATTTCCATGAGTTCACAGCGAGTAACTCTCTAAGTGTAAGAAATCTAGCTGTTGAGATAACCGATGGCGTTCCAGGCCCACCTGGACCACAGGGTCCTCAAGGGCCTCCAGGTCCGCAAGGACGACCTGGTCATGGGTTTGAGGTACGGACTGCAACTTTTCAGGAAGGGGTTGATGGGTATACAGGGTGTGAAGATACGCATGTTAGTGGGGGTTCGTCCAGGGATTTGAATTTTGGGAATGAGCATGTGTTACGAACAAATGATTTTAACAGAATAATATTAATGAAATTTAATATTCAATCAATGATATCGTTCACGTATATATTATCAGCCTATATCACTTTGCACCACTGTCCTATTGAGTATTCGGATGAAGGCCCATGTAATATATTAACTAACCCAGAAAGTGTTGAAGTAGCCGTACCGTGGAATGAATCAGAGGCCACATGGCTTGCTCCCACTTCAACATCCTCGTGGATAAATGACTATATAAAGCAAAGCGGAGGGAGACGTAAGGCTTCTGTAAAGATAGAATTAGGGATAAAATCGTTGATTGGTATTGAAGATGTCCCACTTAATGTTGACTTGGTTGCCTCTTGGATTCAAGGTGAGAATAATGGTGTTTTTATCATCGGTCAGGATATTGGTTTTGTTGGATGTCTAGCCCATGCTATCTGTTGTTCAAGCGAGCACCCGGACTTGTCAAAAAGGCCGAAGCTTGTGATTAAATATGTGCCGTAAGAGTCGTCTGGGGCTGAAGGAATAATCCAGGATTATGCAATGAACTGCAGCCCTCCGACGGTGCTGAAAGGTTTCAACATGTCTGGTGTCGAACAATCCATACTTGAGAAAGCAAGGAGACTCAAAAAACTAGAGAGAGACTTCCGCGAGCACACCTATGAGAGCAAGAAGCCACAGAGCGGAGCTGAGCTAGAGGAATTTTTCAATAAGGCAGTAACTATCTCCGAAGAAGCTTTTCGTCTTAGGAATGAAATACAGTTAGAATACCATGATACTGCAGTTCTCCAAATCATCGACCCTGAAGTTAAAGCTCTCTTGAATAAGATTAAAGAAGACGATATCTTCTATTCAATTGATTTCTATAAAAGGTTCATCGATTTCTTGAATAAAGACATTGAAAGTCCTTTGGATAGGTATTCTGCATCATTAGAAGACTATATGCTAGATTTGAGATTTGATGAACTTTTTAGCGAATTTCACTCGTGGTTTGATATAGTCGGTTATTATAGTGCAAAAGCAAAAATTGGTCCCATCATATCAACTTCTGAAATAAAGAATGATCGGATTCGTGCATATTTCGATGAAATAAAAGAGACATGTGCTTTTGGACAATACCGCTCAAGTGTTGCTTTATGTAGAGCATTGTTGGAGATGGCACTTTTCGACAAACTTAATCGCAAGGGCGTTATAGAAATTGCGAAAGAAGATAATTTATCAAAATTCATAACCCAATCAAAACGATTCCGAATACTTAGTAGCACAATGGCAGATCTAGCGCACGAGGTTAGAGAGTCAGCCAATAATATCCTGCACTTGAAAGAGTTAGAAGCAGGCTCAGATTTAACCGAGAAAAGGACTTTCCGCATTATATTCCAAACAGTAAGAGTTCTCGAATACCTTTACGGATGAGGTACTCAACGAATGCGTGGTCTTGGTACTACGACCAAAATTATCTGTAATATGACTACTGGATGAAGTTTGAATGATTATATTAAGTGTTGATGATAAGTCAGGTTGTCTGGGGGGAGAAACCTGCTGGAGGTTTAGGCTCTATAACCCGAAGGCAGTGCAGGAGAAGGGGAAGGAGACCACTATGAAGGCGAGGCGAACATCTATTCTTTTGCTCCTGACATGGAGCTTATTTTTTGCCTTAAACCATACTATTCCAGCAACCCAGGAACCATACACTGAGGCAAAAACCAGGGCTGTGCAATCCTATGGTAAGCTGCCTTTGAGCTTCGAGCACAACGAGGGGCAGGTTGATGAGAAGGTAAAGTTCCTTGCCCGGTGGGGCGGGAGGGTCTACTGGTTCATAAAAAAGGAGGTTATTCTGGATTTTCCAGAGAACGAATCTCCTGAGAAGGTTGCAAGCCTGAAGCCTTCAGCTCTCCCTGAGAAACAACGAACCAGGCATACGGTACGCATCTCATTCCCGGGCTCAAACACAGCGGTTCAGGTGGAGGGATTGGAACGACAATCAGGCAGGATAAACTACTTCATCGGCGATGACAAAAGCAAGTGGCGGACCAATGTGCCCATTTACCGGGGCGTCATCTACCGTAACCTCTGGGATAGCATAGACCTGAGATACGAGGGACGCGGCGGGAATTTAAAGTACGAGTTCGTCGTGGCCCCCGGCGCTGACCCTGATGTCATATGCCTGGCCTTCAAGGGCATTGATGATCTTCGAATATCAGATGCCGGTGAACTGGTCGTCACCACCAAACTAGGCGACCTGATCGAGGCCCAGCCCATTATTTACCAGGTTGATAACGGAAAGAAAAAAGAGATAAAAGGAGCCTACAGGATAATTGAAGGTGGTCAGGTGGGCTTTTCGATTGAAAACTACGATGCACTTCTTCCTCTGATAATCGATCCCTTGGTCTACAGCACTTACCTTGGCGGAAATAGCCAAGACTATGGCATGGATATTGTGGTGGACGATATTGGAAACGCATATGTTACGGGGTGGACTCAAAGTACAAATTTTCCTATAGATTCCCCATACCAAGCTTCATTCGGTGGAGGAAACCGAGATATTTTTGTAACCAAGTTTAATGCTTCCGGCTCTGCCTTAATTTACAGCACTTATATTGGAGGAGATGGCCGTGATGAGGGCCGTGGCATCGCCTTGGATGGGTCGGGCAATGCTTATATCACAGGGGACATGGGGGGCGAAGGCAGTGCTTTCGCGGCTAAACTCGATTCTACTGGTTCAACCCTGATTTACAGTATTCCAATTGGCAGTTCAAGATATGGAAGGGCCATAGCAGTGGACGAATTGGGAAATGCATATGTTACAGGGTGGACTGTAGGAGGCGGCAGTGCTTTCGTTACAATGATTAATGCTTCCGGGGCTGATCTAGTTTACAGCACTTTTCTAGGCGGTGATGGATTAGACTTTGGTTACGACATAGCGGTTGATAGTTCAGGAAATGTATATGTTACTGGGGATACAACAAGCAGTAATTTCCCTATAAAAAATTCTTATCAGAGCGCCAATGCTGGGGGGGCTGATGCCTTTGTAACCAAGCTAAGCCCACCCAGTGCATCTGGCCCATCCTTGGTTTACAGTACTTATCTAGGTGGTACTGGAAATATTGATAGAGGCTATGGTATTGCGGTGGATGGATCGGGTAACGCGTATGTTGCCGGATATACGTATAGCATGGATTTTCCCACAACCGCAACTTCTTTTCAGGCTACATTTGGTGGTGGAACATTTGATGCCTTCGTGACCAAGCTCAATGGAACCGGCATTGTGGAATACAGTACTTATCTAGGAGGAAGTGACGTTGATGCTGGCTTGGGACTCGCGTTGGACGAATTTGGAAACGCTTATATTGCGGGGTGGACGAAAAGTATAGATTTTCCAACTTATTTGCCGGATCAGGAGGCAAATGCCGGAGATGATGATGTTTTTGTTGCCAAGCTCAACGCTTTAGGATCAGAGGTGCTCTATAGCACTTACCTTGGAGGGAGTTATATTGACGGTTCTTCTCAGAAGGTTGCCATCGCTGTGGACCGTTTCAGAAACATCTATGTTACTGGACATACTGGCAGCACCGATTTCCCTACAGCATCGCCCTATCAGGAGGTAAAAGCTTCAGGCAATGATGCTTTCGTGACCAAAATCCTGATTGGAAGAAGCCTTTCAGGAGAGGTAATAGACGATAACACCGGAAATGGGATAGCCGGTGCCAGTGTCATCGCATCTGGTCCAGATGATTACTCCACCACTACGGATGAGAACGGCAACTTCAACATCTCTGACATGACACCAGGAGAATATACGGTCACTGCTTCTTGTAATGGGTGCCAGTGCGAACCTGCTTATGTCAACGTCCCCGAAGGAGGCACCGCCAGTGTTACTATTCAATGCATACAAAGTGCACAGCCCTGTATTCTGGACATGTCCAGTGCCCAGGCTTCTTTTGGCTGCGACTCTTGGGGAATCCCGTGCCTTACTATTCATAACATTGGATTTTTTGGGCAGCAGTTTGTTGTGAATTGGAAAATGAATTTGATCAACGGAGATTGGGGTATTCAAGGACTGGGCGAAGGCATAACAAATGGCATCGGAATCCTGGACTTTACGGAAGTACAATGCAATTTTTCAGAATGCGTGAGCATGGCCATTCATAACATACAAATTTTTGAGCAGGATTATTCGCTTGAATGGCAACTGAACATGCAAACCGGTGATTGGGAATTTGCAGGCATAATTATGGGGACAGGAGCAGAAACTACTTACGGAACCATCGCCGGTCGTGTAACCCGCAATTCTTACGGATTGGGCGGAATCACCGTGACCGCCACATATGGTATTGATACCTATGCCTCTACAACATCACGAGGAAACTTTTTTAATCCTTCCACCGGAGGCGAATATACACTCAGTGTGCCCGTAGGAACATACGAAGTCCGATTCTCGGGTAGTTGGTATCAGACGCTGTGCATCAGCAACGTGACAGTGACCGATAATGAAACGGTCACGCTCGATGTGACCATTCAAAGAGGAAGTAGTTCTGCTGAATGTGTTCCATACTCGGAGTATACTGGCGGAACCGAAGGCATATGAGGCACTTGCGGTACAAGATACGGCTTATGATCTGATGTTTTTTGAGATTTTAATTTTGAGTCCATTTGTTAGAACCCGTAGGTCTTGGCTGGCGATCTTGAAGCTCGAGAGGAAAAATGAAATGAGACTATGGAATTAAATCATGAGTAAAAAGAAATATTGTTCTTGACAAAAATAGTAGGTTACAAGCTCCATATGAGGGAGTGATAATTGCAGTTCGAAGGTGGATATAAATACCCAAGCGGCTGGATTGCCATTGTGCTTTCTCTCATTTCGCTTTTTATTGCAATAATTTTTTTGGGCCATTGCAAATATAGCATCAGAAAAATCATTTCATTGTTTCTAAATCTAGAAGGCACTGTATTGCTGGCATCTTCCTTCGCTCCAACAGGATTTATTCCACCACCTGCAGGCATAATCAGCAAATTTAAATGGTTCTTTGAACAGGGGGCGAAGGGGGTACCACTCAAATACAATCAGATTTTATTTTATGGAGGACTTCTTTGTCTATTTATCGCAAGCATTATCAGTTTTTAAGTGAATCAACCGGGGGAGAGCACATATTGACGGGATGAGGACGCCCAGAGGGGAGCGAAGTTTCTTGTTTTATACGCTTATTCAGAGATGTCAGAGATGAGGGTTCCCCGGAGGGAATGTTTTAGCCCTTCCTCAATGCGAACCGATACCAGTTTGCCCGCAAGCTCGCTTTTCCCCGGAAAATTGACGACTCGATTGCACCGGCTCCGGCCGGTCATCTCACGGTGTGAATTGCGACTCGGCCCCTCCACCAGCACCTCCACCACCTCTCCCGCCATCCGGCGGTTCCCGTCAAGTGTGTGCTGATCCTGTAATTTCTGAAGGATTTTAAGCCGTCTTGCCTTCTCTTCCGGGGGAACGTCATCCGCCATGCGAGAGGCCGCCGTTCCGGGGCGGGCGGAATATTGGAATGAATAAAGTCCGTCGAATCTCACTTTCTCCATAAGGGAAAGTGTCTCCTGGAAATCTTTTTCCGTCTCCCCGGGAAACCCTACAATCATATCCGAGGTAACGGCAATGCCCGGTCGGGTTTGTCGCAGGGACTTCACTTTCTCCAGGTATTCCGCCCGGGTGTATCCTCTGTTCATTCGTCTCAGAATCCGCGTGGACCCGGACTGGAGGGGCAGGTGCACGTGTCCGCACAAGGTCGGGATATCGGCAAAAGCCTGAATAACCTCGGCAGAGAAATCTCTGGGATGGGAGGTGGTGAACCGCAATCGGGCCAGACCCTCAACCTCCCCCAGGCGCTTAAGCAACTGTGGAAAGCTTATGTCTCCATCCTTTCGGCCATACGAGTTGACATTCTGTCCCAGCAAGGTGATTTCCACAACGCCGGCCTCCGTCAACCGACGGACCTCCTGAAGAATCTCCCGGCTGGGACGGCTCCTTTCCCGACCTCGAACATAAGGCACCACGCAGAAGGAGCAGAAGTTATCACACCCTTCCATTACCGTTACATATGCCCTTGCCGCGGCTGCGGCACGGTGGACCCTGGCTCTCAACAGCCTCCTGCTGAACACACCTGTATCAAAACAGGTCCGGGCCAGACGGGTTCTCTTGAGACGCACGGTCTCCAGGAGTTCGCCCAAATGGCCTGCCTGATGTGTCCCTATCACAAAATCAAGATGGGGCACCCGATCCAGCAAGGCTGAGTCATGCTGCTGGGCCACACACCCCCCAACACCGATAATCATATGTGGGTTTCGCCGTTTAAGCTTTCGGAGCCTGCCAAGGAAACTGTACACCTTGTGTTCGGGCTTCTCGCGGATGGTGCAGGTATTGACCAGGACGACATCTGCAGAAGAAATGTCGGATGTTGAGGCATACCCGAGTTCCTCAAGCTGCGCTGCCATCTGCTCCGAGTCGTGTTCATTCATCTGGCAGCCATATGTCTCGATATAAAACTTCCCCAGCTTCATGGATCATCCTTACAGAATATCATCAATTCAATATCTTAAAAAATAACGACCCGAGCAGGTTGGCAAGTACACATTCCATTTCATACAAGCCGGAAAGAAACTTAAAATTGACATCTCCGGGAAATTTCATTAATAAATTTTTGGAATTATCCTATGAGGTCAGCAAATAAAACTCTAATTGCTTGATTTTTATTAAATTCTTATTGTATTGAAGATTTTAGAATCATTGCGGTTTTTTGTTGCGGGCATATTTCCTGATGAAGGATGCATGCGTTTTTTATCGACTATCACCACAAAAAATTCTTGCCGAAACCGAGCATGTGCTGGCTGTCAGAGACATTCGGCCTCTTACACCCGGTCATTCCCTCATCATCCCCAAACGCCGCTTCGGGAGCTTGTTTGAAGCGATCCACACAGAATGGCTGGAAATCCGGGAGGCCCTCCGGCGGGTCAAGGATGCGCTGGAGAGGCGCGCAGAACCCCGGGGTTAATATAGGCCCTATTGCCGGACAGGTGATTATGCATGCGCACATTCACCTGGTTCCTCGATATGGAGTCCAGGGAAAGGTGAAAGTGAAGTGTTCCTCATAGGTCCGAATTGTCATATTTTAACGGCGTTCCGTCCATAATCGCAATCAGGCAGAATGAGACACATCTCGCAGCGGGGTTTTCTGGCCGCACAAATGGTCCTTCCATGCCGGATAAGCTGGTGCGAGAATCGGGTCCAGCGGTCCTTGGGAATAATTATCATGAGATCCTGCTCTATTCGATCAGGATCCTTGGAGTTGGTAAAGCCAATCCGGGCCGCCACCCGTCGAACATGCGTATCCACCACAATCCCCGGAACGCTGAACGCTTCCCCCAGAACCAGGTTAGCAGTCTTACGCCCCACTCCGGGAAGGGTGATCAGCTCTTCAAGGGTGGGGGGGACTTCTCCCGCGAATTGTTTGACAATTTCCCTGCAGCACGCGTGTAAGGTCCTGGCTTTTTGCCGGAAAAACCCGGTGGGACGCACTGCCTCTTCAATCTCCGGCTGCCCTGCCCCGGCCAAAGCGTGGGCATCGGGATACCTGCGAAAAAGGTCAGGCGTAACCTGATTGACACGCTCATCGGTACACTGGGCGGAGAGGATGGAGGCGACCAGAAGCTCGAAAGGCGTTCGGTAATTCAGCGCACATTTTGGGTCAGGATAGGCCGCATCCAGGGCGGATAGAATCCTGCTTGCACGGCTGGCTTCAACAGGTGCCATCAATTCTGCTTCAAGAATAATTTCACTGGATTAACACGCCTTTTCACTGTTGTATGCCGGGCTGCATGTACATCATTAATCGTCCCGACCACCCAACAATCCGGCCCGAAGTAAGAAGTACACTAACTGAAGAATGGCAGAAAGGGCGGCGGCCACATACGTCATGGCGGCAGCGGTAAGAACACTGCGCGCACCGCTCAGCTCGTCTGTGCTCACCACTCCGGTGGACCTCAGCATGGCCAGCGCTCGACGGCTCGCGTTGAATTCAACGGGAAGCGTCACGACCTGAAAGAGAACGACTGTACCGAAAAAGATTATGCCGAAATTGACCAGCGAGGCGGACTGCATCAGGAAACCGATGAACAAGAGCGGGAAGGCCAGGTTTGAGCCCAGCATTGTCATGGGAACCAGCGCGGTGCGCAACTTCAAGGGTGCATATCCGTCAGCGTGCTGCAAGGCATGTCCCGCTTCATGCGCGGCGATGCCAACGGAAGCCATTGTTCGCCCGGAGTATACATCAGGAGAAAGACGAAGAACTTTCTTGCCCGGATCGTAGTGGTCTGAAAGAAACCCCTGGGCCACTTCCACATCCACGTCCATGACGCCGTTGCGGCGCAGGATTTCCGCTGCGGCCTGAGCGCCGGAATATCCGAATGCAGTGGCAACGCGCGAATATTTGGAATACGCTTTTTTGACCCACACCTGCGCGAAAACGGCCAGGATCAGAGCAGGGCTTACAATGATAAAATACAAAGGATCAAAAAAAAGCATGGCTTCAGCTTCCTTTCTTTCTGTTACATTTTGCTTGCAATCTTTCTCATGCTCATACAGCGCTCACGCTGTCATCAAAAATAAAAACACCTCAACAAAATAAAAAGTTCCGATTTTGGCGTGTGTGAGCGCTGGTGCTTTCATTGCTCTCATTATTTAAATATAAGTTTTGTTCCCCGGTGCGTCAAGCCACTCGCTTTTAAAAAATTTCTGCAGAAAAAACTTTTATTTCTGTTTCAGAATCCTTCCATGCGTCTTTCGGGAGGCCGGCTTTGAGGCATGTGTGTTCCAGAAATTTCTGACGGTCCCACCCTTGCTCGGTGGCCACCTGAGGCAGGAGGATTCCAGATCGATATCCTTTGCTGATATAAATGCCGTGTTTTCCTACTTGGATCTCATTGACATCTTTAATACATCGAAGAGGAGTAAGAACAGAGATTTCGATATCCAGATCATCCAGTTCATCAGCGGTAATCGGAGGAAATCGCGGGTCCCGGAATGCTGCGGCCTCGGCCATCTCTTGGATAGCCAATACAAGAGGCTTTATGGGCTGTATATAACCGATACACCCCCGGAGCATGCGGCCTTTATGCAACGTTACGAAGGCGCCTCGCTTCTCACGGAGCAAGGAGGGCACCTCTTCCAGTTCTAACAGAGGAGGTTTTTCCCGCCGGGCAAGGCAGTAAATTGTTTCCCTCGCCACGTGGAGAAGGGTCTCCTTTTCCTCCTGGTCAAGGCTTCTGTCCAGGCCTTCTTGGTCGGACACGCCATCGTTGGTGGAACCCATGGAGCGTTGAGTGGGAGAGTTTTCTGACCTCTCGATTGGTTTGTGGCTTTTTTCTTGAGTGATCACAGCAGCCATGTACCCCACCACACTCGATCTGTCCCCTGTTACATCTCCGGAATTGGCATAATGCAACACCCGGATGCTCTCGGCACCCATCTTTCGGGCTACCAGCATGACAGTGAGCACCGGCCCGCCTCCACAGGCCTCAGTGCGCGTCTGCGCCAGGTCTTTGGCCAGACCATCCACATCGAATGCTTTGACGCGCTCGATAAATCGTTGATCAAATGCGGTGGCTTCATCGTATGGATGGAAGTGCGAGAGATCTGTGCTTGCTACCAGTAGGACTTGTTGATTCCTCGTAGAAGCCGCTATGGCATCGGCCAATATCCGGCAATTATCCAGGCCCTGATCGCCCAAGACAATGGGTACGAGTGAAAATTCTCCCAGAGTGCATTGAAGAAACGGCAATTGGATTTCCAGTGAATGTTCTTGGACATGTGCGCGGGGAACGAAGTCTATGGTAGGGCTGGCATCCATTATGGTTTTACACAACGTTTCATCCACGGGAACGATACCCAGCGGTGTCTCATACCCCCCGCGATTATAGACAGAGGACCCCTTAAAAAAATGTCGGTGACTGGGTGCCACAACAATCACGCGTTTCAGACCTGTGCCCATTAAGGTCTTGTAGGCGTGCGCGGCGACCCGGCCGGAATACATGTAGCCGGCATGGGGACAAATCAAAGCCACAACCCTTCCCAAATTCTCCACAGTGGGCACCGTGTGGAGATAACCTTCAATATCCTTTCGGAGCTTGATCGGATCGCCAGGGTACCATGATCCCGCGATTACGGATTTTCGGATGGGTTCCATAACGGCACCTCCCCGATGACTCTCGGATTCCGGCCTTTTCTGTATGGTCCATCCGGTGACCACCGCTGCCAGAATCAAGAGGACCGCGATTTTTGAATATTTTACGCTCATAAACTCCATGTTCATCGCTAATCAAAAGAATTCTAATGCAAAAAGCGCCTGTTTTCAAGAAAATTGTCCTGGGGGGCAAAAAAGACCCGGACCGGATGTGAAAAGTTTTGGGTCAACTGGCAAAGTGGTCGGCTTTTGTGTGAATGGTAAATAGTGTATCCTCCCTTTTCGGAAAGCCATGAAATTTTTGGAGATTCTCTTTTTTCCACAAAGACGGTGGATAAGCTGTGTGTAAAAGCGTGAATTACTCTCCTAACCTGGCCAGAATCTGAGACTTTATCCTGCGTGCCCAAGACGTGTGCAGCACTATATTGTCAATAATATCAATGAATTATTTTCTTTTGCTGGACAGGGCCGGGAGATTCCCCTGAGAAAAAAACGAAACCATGGAATACAGTCGCGACAAGGGCAAAACGAAAAGATCGAATCTCCCGCTGAACATTATTCCAACGATGCAAGCAGAATCATATTCCTGAGCAAAATGAGGAGAAGGGTGCAATAAAGAGGTTGTTGATTGTCATTTGAAACACGCGATGAATTTGCGAATAGAGCGATCGTATGTCCTTTCAATCTCGGGCGGAAAAACGCATCCTGGCAGCTCATTCATTTTTCGATGATAGGCAATGCACTCACAGCATCTACCTTTGCGGGAGCACGGCTCATACGTACAGGCGCATTGTTCCTTATTTTTTGAAATATTACAATCCATGATTACGCCTCCCTGGTCAGATGAATTCACGGGAACAAGGGGACCGATTCGAGTCCGCTGCGCTCGGGAAGCCCGAACTGGATGTTCATATTCTGAACCGCACTGCCCGCTGCGCCTTTAACCAAATTATCAATTGCCGACAAAACTATGGCGCGGTTCGATGGCTGATCCACACAAAGACTTATGTCGCAAAAGTTGGAGCCGCGGACCATTGCTACATCGGACAGGCAGTCCGGTGGAAGAACTCGGACAAAAGGCTCGTTCTGATACGATCTGTGATATACCTCCAGAAGCTCATCAGAACTGGTCGGCCTTACCAAATCGATGTAAAGGGTCGCCAAAATTCCACGGTCTATAGGGATCAGGTGCGGCACAAATGTGACTGAGAATTTGCCGCCCGCGATATCGGCCAACACCTGCTCCATTTCCGGAAGATGCCGGTGCCGGGGAACGCTGTATGCCCGAAGCGCTTCGTTAACCTCACAAAACGAAAAAGACTGCTTGGATGAGCGACCAGCCCCGCTCGTACCGGATTTTGCATCTGCAATCAGTGCATCGCCTTTAACCCATCCATGACGCACCAAAGGCGCAGCCCCCAGAATCACTGCTGTCGGATAACATCCAGGGTTGGCGATGAGATTTGCAGAGGCAATGGTTTCGCGGTAAAGTTCGGGAAGACCATACACCGCCTCCTCCAATAAGTGCGGTGCAGTGTGGGGAATATACCACTCCTCGTAAACAGCACGGTTTTTCAGACGGAAATCAGCGGAAATATCGATAACCTTTTTCCCTTCTTCCAGAAGCACGGGGACCGCTTCCATGGCTGTCCCATGTGGAACGGCAGTAAAAACCACATCGGCTTTCGTCGCGATGACTTTCGGATCGGGCGTCTCGCACGTTATTTTCAGCAAGCCACGAAACGAGGGAAAAGCATTGTCGATAGAACGGCCTGCGAATTGCCGCGAGGCGAGAGCGGTAATTTCAACTTCCGGATGACCGAGAAGGATTCGGATCAATTCGCCTCCGGCGTATCCGGTAGCTCCCATGATGGCTGCCCGAATCATGTTGTTGCCCGCTTAAATTCCTTCGTGATGGGTAAAAATTTTTGGCTTGCGTTGGATGAATTTTTCTGTATCTGGGTAACCCCGTTGAACAGGTGCATTGCGGCAAGGGGAGAAGTCTTAACGCTTGGAATACTGGTAGCTGGCCCGTGCGCCCCGTTTGCCGTATTTTTTTCGTTCCTTGATGCGTGAATCTCGCTTCAGAAATCCGGCGCGCTTGAGGGTGTCCCTGAACTCAGGATTGACTTCCAGCAATGCCCGGCTGATGCCGTGTCGGATGGCATCGGCCTGGCCCAATATGCCTCCACCGTGTACATTGACTTTGATGTCGAGCCTGCCCAGCATGCCTGTCAACTGGAGAGGCTGCATAATGAGCTGACGGCCGCGTTCTAATGGAAAATAATCTTCCAGCTTCTTTCGGTTGACCTGGATGTCCCCTTCTCCGGGCCGCGCCCAAATCCTGGCGATGGCGGTTCTACGTTTTCCAACGGCATGATATTGTGTCAAAACCATAATTCCCTTCCCTTCCCATTTAAGGAGATATACACTCTATGGGTTTCACCATCAGGGTTCTCAGAAGTTCAGCGGTTCCGGTTTCTGCGCTTGATGGGGATGTACCTCTCCGGCATAGACTTTGAGTTTTTTATACATTTTCCGACCCAATGGATTCTTCGGAAGCATCCCCTTGACCGCTTTTCGCACGAGATCTTCTGGGCGTTTGTCTCGAAGTTTCTCTGCCGAGATGGATTTAATTCCTCCCGGATACCCGGTGTGGTGGTAGTAGATCTTTTGCTTCCACTTTTTTCCTGATAAATGAACTTGATCGGCATTGATCACAACGACGAAGTCGCCCGTGTCCACGCTCGGCGTAAAGAAAGGCTTATGCTTTCCCCTCAAGATGTACGCGATTTTACTGGCCATCCGACCCAGTGTCTTTTCCCGTGCATCAACCAGATGCCATTTTCTTTCGATCTCTTCTTTTTTGGCATGATACGTTTTCATTGATCACATCCCCGTAAACTATAATCCGCATAGAGGAGACTTGTGAGGTAGTGTTTTTTCACGCGGGCTTCTACTTATAACGGCTGCATCTTTGTCCTGCAAAATATCCACGGAATCCATTAAAATGAGGCCGGGCACATCGCCCGGCTTCAGCATATCGATCTTTCAGGTAATAATGATTTTACAAAAGCGAGCATACTTTTTATTATTCTGTATATAAGAACAAAACAGTAAAAATGTCAAGGAATTTGTTTTTTTGGCTGTCTGTATCGAATCAAAAGATTACCTCCACCAGGGATCATATCCTCTCACACTCATGTCATCCGCCCGTTTCCTCTCGACAAAGCGATAAAATCTCAATGGATTTTCATACACCCATTGGTAAACGGCCTTTTTTTTCGGTGCACTCCAGAAATGTATGACGAACTTTGGCATTCCCTGCTCATCGAACAGGGCTTTCTCATCCGGAGAAAGGTTCTTGGGATCGATCTCGATCACTTCCCAGCGGTTTTTATCAGGCGTTTTTTCCCACTTACTCACGTAAGATGGTTTGCCCAAAGGAGCGCACGCTACCCATAAACACAACACGGCCGTAAAGCCAATGACGCCGATTCTTGAATTTCTTTTTCTCATGAGTCAGATACTTATCGCTTCCGGGAAGGCAACAATTTTTCCCAGTAGACCAGTATTGGACTGGCAATAAAAATGGAAGAGTAAGTGCCGACGATAATTCCCACCATCAGAGCGAAAGCGAAGTCATTGATTATTCCTCCACCCAGGACAAACAAGGCAATAACAACGAACAATGTTGTCATTGCAGTGAGGATGGTTCGGCTCAACGTTTCGTTGATGCCCCGATTGATTACCTGCTGATACATTTCCCTTCGCCGTTTACGCAAGGTTTCCCTGATCCTGTCATACACAACGATTGTATCATTAAGGGAGTAACCAATTATGGTTAAAATGGCGGCGATGATCGCCAGGGAAATTTCACGGTTAGTAAGCGAAAATGCGCCAACCGTGATGAGCACGTCGTGGACGAGGGCCAGGATGGCTCCTATTGCATATTTGAACTCAAAGCGCCAGGCGATGTAAAAAAGAATCCCTCCCAGTGCGTATATGATGGCCCATATTCCCTTGCGCTGAAGATCTTTCCCAACCTTGGGGCCCACCATTTCAACCCTGCGGATCTCGATGTTACCCTGTCCGAATTCTTGCTCCAGAGCTTTACGGATCTTTTCCGACAACCCTTCCAGGTCTGGAGAGGACTGCGCCATTCGCAGCAGGAATTCGTTGTTCTCCGCCGATCCAAAGCGCTGTATCAACACCGTGTCGTCGATAATGTTAACCCGGCTCCTTATATGAGCGGCATTTGTGGGTTCCTTGAACTTCACCTGAATGATGGTTCCGCCTGTAAAATCGATCCCATAATTGGGGCCGCCGTGAAGGATCAAAGAGATGATTGTGATGAGGATTAACGCACAGGAAAACAGCAATGCATGTTTCTTGATGGCCATAAAATCGATATTGATGTCAGGCTTGATAATTTGTATCATTTTTGTCTCCGCTTGTCGAGCAACTTAGATATTTAACCTGCGGACCCGCACCCGCAGGAGGGAATAGTCAAAGATCGTCCGTGTGACCACCAGGGCGGTGAAAAGGCTGGAAAGTATGCCCACACTCAATGTCACGGCAAACCCCTTGATGGGACCCGTCCCAAACTGAAACAGCACCACCGCGGCGATCAGGGTGGTGATGTTGGCGTCGAGAATGGTGGAGAGGGCCTTTGAATAGCCGCCCTCAATGGCAGCACGCGGTGTTTTTCCCACGCGGATCTCCTCCCGTACACGTTCATAGATCAATACGTTGGCGTCTACGGCCATACCGATGGTCAATATGATCCCCGCGATGCCGGGAAGGGTCAGTACAGCTTTGAAGCCTGCCATGACGGCCACGATCAAAATAACATTCATGATGAGCGCGATGTTGGCGACAACCCCGCCCAATCGATAATAAAAGATCATGAAGCTCACGACCACGATGCTGCCTACGATCATGGAAATGATTCCCTGGCGGATAGAGTCATGCCCCAGGGAAGGCCCCACAGTCCGATTTTCCAGGATTTTCACGGGGGCCGGCAGCGATCCTGCTCTCAGCACAATGGCCAGATCACGAGCCTCCTCCATGGTAAATTGACCTGTAATCTGTGCCTCTCCTCCCGATATCCTTTCCTGTATCACAGGAGCGGAATAAACATTACCATCCAAAACAATGGCCAGCCGTTTCTTCACGTTGGCGGCGGTAATACGGTCGAACATCCTCGCCCCTCTGGAGTCAAATTTCAATGCCACATAGGGTTGGTTGAACTGGCTGTCGATCCGAACCTTCGCATCCACAAGCACCTCCCCGGTCATTTGCGTCCTCTTTTTCAGCAAATATGGCCTGCGAATGGTACGACCGGTATTTGGATCCGTGTATTTTTGGTATAGTATTTCATCACCGGGCGGAATGCCTGACTTCATGGCCTGCTCAGGTGTCATTTCCTCATCCACCAGCTTGAATTCAAGCAAGGCCGTTCGCCCGATCAAGTTAATGGCACGGCTGGCATCCTTTATGCCGGGCAATTGGATAAGTATACGATTCTCTCCCTGAGGAACGATCTCGGGCTCGCTTACGCCGAACTGGTCAATGCGGTTGCGTATGGTCTCCAGTCCTTGGTCTACGGCTAATCTCCGTCTCCTCTCGGCCTCTTTATCGGCCATGGTAAGCATCAGCGAAATGCTGCCATCGCTCCTGCTCATTACATTCTCCCGGAAGTAAGGAAATCGGCGGTCCAGGATGCTGTCCAGCTTCTCCTTTGCGTCATCACCGGTCAGTTCCACAAGGATTTGACGATTGCCCTGGCTTTCCACCCGCCGGTAACGCACTTTTCGATCCCTCAGTGCTTCTTTCAACTCCTGGGATATCCGTTCCAAGCTGCTATTCACCGCCTCTTCAGCTTCCACCTCCAGTATCAGGTGCATCCCTCCCTGCAAGTCCAGACCCATACGTATTTTGTCAACATGATTTTTCCATATATTCGGAAGGCTATCGGTGAATGTAGGCAAGGCATAAAAAAGGGCCATCACCATGACAATCAGAATAAGAAGAATTTTCAGCTTGAGATTATCGCTCATCAAATCTACTCCCCAACGATGCTAGTTGGAATCCAGTAACGATAAAGATTGAGCACCGTAAAAGTAATTCCCTCTTCGGCGGCAACTTATCACGTGCTTCGTGCTCTTGCAAAAGACAATCGATCACTCTTCTTTGTCTTCTTTTGCAGAACTGCTCGTGGGAGATAATGGCGAAGGAGGGACAATCCCGGCGATCTGGTTACGGGATACCTTTACCCTGACCTTATCCGCGATCTCCAGGGTGATGACGTTGTCTGCCAGCGTGGTGATCTTGCCGTAAAGCCCTCCCGCGGTCAACACCTGGTCACCCTTTTTAAGCCGCTCTAACATCATCCTGTGCGTCTTTGCCTTTTTCTGCTGGGGACGGATGAGTAAGAAGTAAAAAATAGCAAAGATGGCCACCAATGGAAACAGTGAAGCCATGCCACCCCCGCCTCCCCCTGAAGGCGCCATTGCGTATGCGATGTCTGTAAACAACAAAGATTACCTCCTTCTTTTTCAAAGGTTTAACTTTCTATGGAAAAAAGATTCTTCCTCTTTTCATGTTTTGTTGGGACCGAGAGGTCATGGATGTTCCCGTGTATTACTCGCAATGACATGCTGAGTAACTCAGCCGAAACCGCCTCCACGTTTTGATCAAAAAACGGACGTCTGCATGTGTCGAATACGCGTCTCACATTTGAAACAAGCGGTTATGAAGAGATTGCCTGCATGGTGGACTCTTCCGACTCTTGCCGGCGGTGCATGTAAAATTCCCGGCGAAATTCCGCGTATCTTCCCTCCCGGATGGATTCCCGAATCCCTTGCATCAACTCGAGTATATAAAATAAATTATGAACGGTATTGAGTCGCATGGCAAGAATTTCCTTTGACTGGTACAGGTGCCGTAAGTAGGCTCTACTATAATGTTTGCACGTATAGCATTGACAACTTTCATCCACTGGTGATTCGTCGGATGCATACCGGGCATTTTTAATGGAGAGCCTTCCCTTCCGGGTCAAAAGCAGGCCATTGCGCGCGCCGCGCGTTGGTAAGACACAGTCAAACATGTCCGCACCCAGAGCGACGCATTCCACCAGGTCCTCCGGCGCCCCCACGCCCATCACGTAACGGGGGCGATCAACCGGAAGCTCTTGGAGAGTCTGATCCAGTATCTCCATCATACTGCTTTTGGGTTCTCCCACGCACACGCCCCCCACAGCATACCCATCGAACCCGATCTCCCGGGTCTCCTCCGCGCTTTGACTTCTCAGGTCAGCATGCATGCCTCCTTGTACAATACCGAATAAGGCCCGGTCAAGGGTTTTCTTGGCGCGGCGGCATCGCCTGGCCCATCGGAGGGTGAGCCGCATGGACTCCTCGGCCTCCTTCCGAGTGGCCGGATACCCCAGACATTCATCCAGGCACATCATGATGTCGGCCCCGAGATCCTCCTGGATCTCCACCGCCATCTCAGGCGTAATGAAGTGCATGGAACCATCCAGGTGCGACCTGAAGTGCACTCCTTCTTCCGATATTTTCCGGAAATCAGCCAGGCTGTATAGCTGGAACCCTCCGCTGTCAGTCAAGATCGTCCTATCCCAATGCATAAAGCGGTGCAAGCCGCCCATTTTCCGGATCAGCTCCACTCCGGGCCTCAGATGGAGATGGTATGCGTTGGCCAGGATCACTCGGCCGCCTGCTTCCAGTATCTCCTCCGGGGTGAGAGCCTTCACGGTTGCCAGTGTTCCCACGGGCATAAAAAAAGGAGTTTCGACCGAGCCGTGAGGCGTATCCAGAAGTCCCAATCGGGCACGCGTCAGATTGTCTCTACGAATTAATGTAAAGTTATTCATTAACAAATAGAATTATCCTGTCTTAGGCTTAGGTCAGCAAATAAAACTTTAATTGCTTTTATTAAATTCTTATTGCTTAACCATTGGACCGGAAGCTGTGATTCAATACCGGCCAAACCTTAATGGCATTCAGGTTCCATGAGGGGTGGCCCGGACAATTTAGTGAATATATGACCAAAATATAATAAATTAATAAATCATTCCTCACCCTTACTCGATAAACATAGCATCACCGTAACTGTAAAATCGGTATCCCAACTGCACGGCCTCCCGGTAAGCTTCCAAAATAACTTTGCGGCCGGCGAAGGCGCTGACCAGCATCAGCAGCGTAGAGCGCGGCAGGTGGAAATTGGTTATCAGGGCATCTACGATCCGAAAGGTGTGCCCCGGCCGAATGAAGAGGTCCGTTCTCCCGGAACCGGCAGAAATCCTCCGGCCTGAGAGGGCAGCATGCTCCAGCGCACGAGTCACGGTTGTCCCCACTGCAATTATCCGCCGGTGCTCAGAGCACGCTTTATTAATAGAAGCCGCTGTCTCTGCCGGGATCGAATAAAACTCGGAATGCATGCGATGTCTCGTAATGTTTTCATTCCTTACAGGGACAAACGTCCCAACGCCAACGTGGAGGGTAAGGTAACAAATCTCAACCCCTCGCTCCATGATATTCTGCAGCAGCCTCTGGGTGAAGTGCAAGCCGGCCGTAGGGGCGGCCGCTGCACCAATGTTTTTGGCGTATACGGTTTGATATCGCTCCCTGTCTTCTCGCTCCAGGCTGACATTGCCATTGCGTCGGATATAAGGCGGCAGCGGAGTTTTCCCCGCTTTCAAAAGGGCTTGCCAAAAGGGCCGTTCCATCGGCTCAAATTGAACGACCCACATGTCATCCGGTTTCCGGCTCAGTATCTTGCACTGGAACCCTTCGCCGAAGTGTATGCGCTGACCGACGCGCATGCGGGCAGAAGGGCGAATGATACACTGCCACGTGAGGCTTGTCTGCGGACAGGCACGCCCTTCCGTGCTTTCAGGTTCCGTGAGAAGCAATTCCGCTCTCCCCCCCGTACCCTTTCTACCGTTCAATCGACCGGGAAAAACGGAAGTGTCATTAAGTACCAGAAGATCACCAGGTTGAACATGTTCGGCTATTTCAAAAAAGCGAAGATGCCGACGACTTCCATCAACTCGGCGGAGCATCATAAGCCGCGAACAATCACGTTGAGCCAGCGGATGCTGGGCAATGCATGTCTTAGGAAGAGGATAATCGAAGTCACCGAGTCTCATGACCACACACATGGGTACTTTCTATTGCGGGCTGCTTGGCCGAGGGCTGAAACTGCACTTTTTCGAACGATCGTCGAGGATTTTTTCGGCAAACCCGCACATGCTGTTTTCAATTCCTTTCTTTCACCCCATCTCGCGAGCTACATACAAAATCAATAATCCTATACCTATGATAATCAATCCGAACACACGCAGTCTCCTGTCCGGAACGGTAACGATATGAGATAAAAAATCCTTTACTCTCTCAGGGAACGCAAAATAAGGGAGTCCCTCCACTACCAAAACCATTCCCAGCACCGAGAGGAAGCATTTCATGGACGTATCCGATATCTTGTTCTTCTATGTTTGATGTGCGGACCACGTGTCAGTAGTACCATCATCTGCCAAAGAGATCATTCGTCAGTGCATGGGCTGGTTCCATCGGCAAGATGCTTTTTCCATTCCTCTATCATCTCCAGCGCCCTGTACGCCAGAAGCCGGCGTCTCTCTTTTTTGCCGCCCCGAAAATGTTCGACGGGCTTAAAGAGTCCAAACGTGACATTCATGGGCTGGAAATGCTCTCCATTTCCAGTGGTAATGTATCGTATGAGAGCCCCGTGGGCGGTCTCGGGAGGTGGGGGAAGAATGGGTAACCCACGAATCTCTCTTGCAGCATGGATCCCGGCTATGAGCCCGACGGCGGCGGATTCCACATAGCCCTCGACCCCGGTAATCTGACCCGCCAAGCGGACACCAGGCACCCCCCGAAGCCGGAGGCCCTTCTCCAGGCATCTTGGCCCGTTGATAAAGGTGTTTCGATGTATACTCCCAAGTCGTGCAAAGGTTGCGCACTTTAGTCCAGGAATCATACGAAAAATTCTCTCCTGTTCCCGGTAGGTCAATTTTGTCTGAAATCCCACCATATTATAAAGGTTTCCCCCGGCATCTTCCTGTCGCAGTTGCACTACTGCGAACGGGCGTTTTCCTGTCCCTGGATCCCGTAAGCCCACCGGTTTCATGGGCCCGAACAGCAGGGTATCATATCCTCGCCGGGCCATGACCTCAATGGGCAGGCATCCTTCAAAATACGGAATGTCCTCAAATTCCCGGGCCTCAACTTTTTCGGCATGGATGAGTTGCTCCCAAAATCGGCGGTACTCCTCCTCAGTCATGGGGCAGTTAAGGTAATCCCCCTCGGTGCCACCCTTATTATAGCGCGAGGCCCTGAAAATCAACGCGTTATTCAGGGACTCCGTCTCCACGATGGGCGAAATGGCATCGTAAAAATACAGAGAGTTTTCCTTTGTCAGGCGGGCCAGATCACTGGCAATTTCATCGGACGTGAGGGGACCCGTGGCAATGATGCGCAGCGTGTTCCCCTCAACTTGGGACACCGCCTGGCGCCTGATCTCCACAAGGGGATGCTCTTCCAATGCATGGGTAACAAATCGCGCAAATTCCGCACGATCAACGGCCAGAGACCCTCCCGCAGGAACCCTGGTGGCATAAGAGGCCTGCATAATCAGCGAGCCCAATCGCCGCATTTCTTCTTTAAGAACCCCAACGGCGTTCTCCGGGCTCGCGGAGCGAAAGGAGTTGCTGCAAACCAACTCTGCAAGGTCATGAATACGATGGGCAGGAGAAAAACGTGTTGGCTTCATCTCGAAAAGCACGACGCGAACACCTCTCTGTGCCGCCTGCCATGCTGCTTCACAGCCCGCCAACCCGCCTCCTACGATTTCTATGGTGTGTAATTCCTTCAGGGCAAAAGTCATTTGGGACGTCGGGTTCCTGTTGTTACGATTCGGATATTTCACCCGGTTTTGAGTATCCGCAACCGTTCTGCGGGCATTCCAGTCTGAAGCCTTTCCGCCCCTTTTTCTCCACCAGCAAAGGGAAGCCGCAGTGTGGGCACGCATCGGGCACTGGGCGGTCCCACAAAGCGTACTGGCATTTTGGATACCGGTTGCAGCCAAAGAAAGTCTTTCCTCGACGCGAGGACTTTTTATGAATCTCACCCTCTTTGCATTGAGGGCACTGAATACCCATCGGCTCAGGATCCCTCGTGCGCACCATTGAACGCGTATTTTTGCATTTAGGGTAGCCCGAGCACGCGAGAAATTTTCCGTACTTTCCTTCTTTTACAAGCATCGGCCGACCGCATTTTTCGCATGGCTCAGCATCGGAAGAAACCTCTGGTTCTTCTTCCCCATGATCCCCATCTTCAGGAATTATGGTTCCATCCTTATCCCTGCGGAAATCCTTGGCATTTTTGCACTTCGGGAAACCTGAGCAAGAAAGGAAGTCCCCATTGCGGCCCCAGCGGATAACCATCGGCCGGCCGCATAATTCACAGGGGATATCTGTGGGGACATTTTCATGTCTCATGGCCTCCATGGCCACCTTTGCCTTTTCCATCTCCTGCTTGAAGGTGACATAAAAATCATCCAGAGTTTGTACCCATGTGATTTTTCCCGACGCCACCCGATCCAACTCCTCTTCCATCTGGGCGGTAAACTCGATGTTAAGAATATTCGGGAAATTTTCCACAAGCATGTCGTTGACCCGTATGCCCAACTCCGTCGGGTAAAAGCTTCCTTTAATGACCTCCACGTACTTTCGATCGCGTACATTCGACAGAATGCTAGCATACGTGCTGGGTCGGCCTATACCTTTTTCCTCCAGTTCTTTGATGAGGGTGGCCTCGGTATAACGGGCCGGCGGCTGGGTAAAGTGTTGCTTGGGTAAAAGCTCAAGCAGCGTGAGCGTTTCCCCCTCCCGCAACGGCGGTAAACGCTTTTCCCCGTCTTCTTCTTCTTCGTCTCGGCCTTCGATATAAACCACCATGAATCCGCGGTATTTTATGACATTTCCCGTAGCCTTAAGCGTAAATTTCTTGCCTGCGGAAATCCAAGCGGCGGTAATATCCATCACCGCCGGCTTCATCTGGCTGGCCACGAATCGATTCCATATGAGCTGATATAGGCGCAAAGTATCGCGGTCAAGAAAGGGCTTGAGGCTTTCGGGACTCCTGTCCATGGAAGTGGGTCGGATAGCTTCGTGAGCTTCCTGACTTCCCTTTCTCCCCTTGAACATTCTTGGGTGCTCCGGCAGGGCGTCTTTCCCGTATTTCTTAGCAATGTAATCACGCACATCTTGAAGAGCTTCTCCAGAAATCCGGGGGGAATCGGTTCGCATATAGGTGATGAGTCCCACCGCGCCTTCATCTCCAAGCTCCAAACCTTCATAGAGACGCTGGGCCAACATCATGGTTTTACGGGCTGGGAAGCGAAGTTTACGGTAAGCCTCCTGCTGCAACTTGCTGGTAATGAAGGGAGCGGTTGGGTGGCGCAGGCGTTCCTTACGTTCGATTTTTTCAATGCGGAATGGACATGTTTTAAGTCCCTTGACAATAGCCTCGGCTTCTTCCTGTGTACGGATGGTGGTCTTGCGCCCATCGACTTTTTCCAAGCGGGCGTCGAATTGTCCCGCCTCGGCCTCAAGGCGGGAGTTAATGGTCCAATACTCCTCTGATACAAAATCCTTGATCTCTTGCTCCCGCACACACACCAAACGAACGGCCGCGGATTGAACCCTTCCGGCGCTCAGGCCGTGACGAACATTCTTCCACAACAGCGGGCTGATCTGGTATCCCACCAATCGATCCAGAAGCCGTCGGGCCTGTTGGGCTCCATATTTATTCGCGTCCAACCGCTTTGGGGACTTCAGGGCCTCTTTGATGGTCTTGTGGCTCAGGTCATTGAATAAAAGCCGGTGGACCGGTTTGCCCCTTTTTTCCTGGCTGCGTATTTGCGACTGGACATGAAACGCTATCGCCTCCCCTTCCCTGTCAGGGTCTGTTGCAAGATAAATCTTATCGGATTTCTCGGCATCTTTTTTGAGCTCATTGAGAATTTTCTGCTTGCCACGAATAACGAGATATTCCGGTTCGTACCCTTTTTCAATATTGATGGCCAAACGGCTTTTGGGAAGATCCATAACATGCCCTACAGTTGCCTTGACGACAAATTGATCTCCAAGATATTTTTTGAGAGTCCGCGCCTTAGCTGGTGACTCCACAATAATCAGTGATTTCGCCATGGTTACTCCATTCTGCCGGGATAATACTTCACCCGTTTTACGCCGTCAGCGGCGGGTTAGAAAAATCAAAGCTTGGCGAACAGCTTTCCCGGCAATTGCTTAATATATCCTTTCAGTTCCAATTCGAGGAGTATACCGGTTGCAAGCCCTGCGCTCACTCCAGCCTGTTTTAGCAGTGCATCGATATGCAGGGGTGCTCGTTCCATGACATCCAGTATCCGCCGCGCCTCAGGTGAAAGCTCGGCGTATGGAATCTCTTTGGGAACGTAGCCGCCCGGGTTAGCCAGTGCCTGGGGAAAGATCTCTTCCAACACATCGTTGGCACATTCTACCAGCTTGGCGCCTTGTTTGATCAGATGATGTGTCCCCTGGCTCCGGGTTGAGCTTACCATCCCGGGCACTGCGAAAACCTCTCGATTTTGCTCCAGCGCCAAACGTGCTGTAATCAGGGAACCACTTCGGGCAGAGGCCTCCACCACGATAACCCCAAGAGACATGCCGCTGATAATTCGATTCCTTCGGGGAAAATTTACAGGCTCTGGCGGCACACCCGGAGGTAGTTCGGTGATCACGGCTCCTTGAGCCTCAATCCTTTTAAACAGATCTTTGTTTTCGCGCGGATATATGACGTCTATGCCGCATCCCAGCACGGCGATTGTTCGACCTCCCGCCTGAAAAGCACCCCAGTGCGCCGCGGAGTCGACCCCGCGCGCAAAACCACTGATAATAACAAGACCCCGCAGCGACAGGTCATTGCTGAGCTGCTGGCAGGCTCGCACACCGTAGGCCGATGCATTGCGCGATCCAACCATGGCAACTGCCAGGTCATCGCTCCGCCGCAATTCACCCCTGACATAGAGAAAAGGCGGTGGATCTGCAATCTTCCTCAGATTGACCGGGTAGTTATCGTCATTTATGGTTACCAGTCGGGCACCGACTTTCTCCATTACCGCGATCTCCCGTTCTACCTCGCGCCTGACTTTTTCTTGACCAAGGTTTAATGGGAGTTGGAGTGCACGCACATCCGGAACCGCTTTCAATTGGTCCGGCCGGGCTTCAAAGACGGACATGGGGGAGCTGAAATGTCGGATCAGACGTAAGTATGTTTTTGTCCCCACACCAGGGATACGGGCAAGCGCCAACCATTTATACCACTCTTCCTTCATGCCTTATGAACATTCCTAATGTATTTAGTATATCGTCAGTACGTTTTCAGTCAAGCTTTTTTGGATAACTCCCGGTTTCAAAAAACGTTTCTCAAATGAAATCTCTGACGCCAGACTGTACTTGCCCGCTTCGCATCTCCCCGGCCATGTTTATGTCAGCTCATGAGAAATAACCACGCCACAATTTCCGCCAGACCCAGGAAAGGCTCTTTCTCGTGAATTATGAAACGGCTTCACTATCAACCCACACGGTGGAATTCCTCTACCGGAACGAGCGTCTTTAGATTTAATAAAGGCGGTCCAGGATGGATGGTGGAATTGATAAAAAAAAAGCCGCTCTTCCGGCGACTGTTCAATCGCTGAAACGCGGTTGCGGCCATTTCGATCTTTAATCCGGAAAAGGCTTCAGGAATTGTTCGGGGTAAAGCCTTTTCATTTAGCATAGACGCCGACCGCGAATGAAAAATACTCGCATGATATTAATCAAAACCTATTTCTGAAATTAGTCCACTTGACTGGCAAAGCTATACCCCGGATGAACCGGTTCATCACTTTCCATAATGATCGCGGTTGACGTCTTTTCCATTGATCCTACGATGATTAATTTCCCTATGTTGCGCGAGGGAAGCTGGGCAGAATCACCTTTGGGAAATTTTTGTATGATATCTCCTTCATGGATGATGGAAAGGACATGCCCGAGTTCCAAACCATTGGCACTTCCACGATCAAGGAAGACCAGGTCATTCTCGCTCAGTTCCGTTTTTTCATTTCCTGTGGCAATTATTGTCCCCTCAATAAAGGGAGCTTTTTCGCGAATCTTGATCTTTGCATCTGGAATACTAAAAGCCCCTACAGGCGTCTTCAAGGGAATCTCTTTATATGCCTCTTCGATGTAGCCCTCATAAAATCCCTCCCGAAAATCGTGAATGGCAATCCTACCCAACAGATTAATCATGTAACCTATGAATTTCCGGGAAATCGGATGGTAAAGAGGCTCAGGCTGGCTATATGCGTAAACTATAGAGCCGGTCTCCAGGCCGATACCCGTCTCCTGAGAAAGATAAACATAGTCTTTATCGCCCAGATATGGCTTTCTTTGGACTCCACGTTGAATATACCCGCCCGGCACCACGGGTACAGGAGAAATAAAAGAACCATAATTGCCTATGGCTAAGAAATATTTCTCCGGTGGTGGGGGAGCTTCCTCAACCGGAGCAGCAGGTGGCGGTGGTGGTGGTGGTGGTGCAACCTTTTCTTCCTCGACTTTCATTGGAAAAGGTGTCAACCGAATTTTGTTCCCGGGATAGATCCAGTGAGGATTAAGTATTCGGGCGTTCCACTGCCAAAGCTTGGGCCAATCAAAAGGATTTCCAAAATAATGTTCGGAAATGTCCCATAGAGTGTCGCCTCGGACGATGATGTGATATCGTACACCTCCCTCTTCAATGGTCTTCCATCTTGTTGGAGCTTCCTGCGCTTTAGCGCTCGTCATCAGTTGAAGGGGCATAACTAACGCCAAAATACCTAACCATGCGATGATCAACCGTCTCAAAGGTCTCCCCCTCCTTATAATTAAATCATTCCAAGAGGTCGCTTTCTAGCTTATAATGCTTCCATCATGCGGTTTTGATGTTGATGGGCTGATTATGATTGCTTACCGCACCTTATGCAACAAATATTCTGTAAAGCAGCTCTGCCCTTATAAGGCACAATGAAACATGAAAAGAAGAAGAATTTTTACCAGGATGACAGAATATATAAAAATCCGGATTATCCTGTATCTCGTTAAAATCTTTTTTTATAGAGATAAAATTCAACCCGACCCATTTAAAGCCTTTTGTGCATTTTCTCATTCAAAATACTCTAACATGCGAAATCAATATCTTTTTTTGTACAATTTGTCAAGAATATTTTTAGGGCATAGTTGTTACGAAATTGTATATCGATCAATGCGCAATGCTCTGGATCCTCACACTCTGTGTGCTCACAGCAGCCAGGAAGATCTCGGGCATTCCGATTCTCATTAATTATACCCTTGCGGGTTGGATATAATACATATTATCGTGATTCGCAAAAAGAGTGCTCTGAACGAGATGGAGTGACCCCCTTGCTTCTCTCCCCGGAGTCGAGTCTGGCACATGCATTGACTTTCAGAGCCCAAGCTGGTAATCTATAAAAGACCTATCACAAAACCGAGTCCCTGAATATCAGTTTCTCAAATCTTCTGAATGCACTTGAGCATTTGGAAAATCAAAATTAAGCTTTACGCCTTATGGGCATAACGTAAAAAGGGTCTAAAAATGGAGAAACACGACGTTTTGTATCGCTGTGCTCTCTGCTCAGTTCAAGAACGAATTTGCACTTCCCCCCAAGGCACAGGTCCCGATTTCTGCCCGACCTTGCACAGCCCGAAGAAAGTGTTTCAAGAGACTCTAAAGGAATATAAAAAAGAAGAAATCCGAGAGTTTGCCCGACAGTCCAGTATTCAAGAGGCAGAGTGTTATGCAAAACGGGATATCAAACCGTTTGTCGCGCTCCCCACAAAACCACGGGTACAGGAGATCATAGAATTCGCCCGAAAAATGGGATTCAAAAAGCTCGGTATTGCATTTTGTGGAGGGTTGAAGAGAGAGGCTGGAATCCTGCATCGGTTGCTTCTTTCTCACGGGTTTCAGGTCGTGTCGGCGATATGCAAGGTCGGTCGGACCCCCAAGGAAGAGATCGGTATCAAGGAGCACGAGAAAATCCACATCGGGGATTTCGAGGCTATGTGCAGCCCCATCGGCCAGGCGAAGCTCTTGAACCATGCAGGCACCCAACTGAACATCGCAATGGGTCTCTGTGTAGGCCACGATTCTCTTTTCTTCAAGTATTCCCAGGCTCCTACCACCGTCCTGGTGGCTAAGGATCGCGTAATGGGCCATAATCCTGTGGCTGCGCTTTATACCATCAATTCATACTCCAGACGATTGAAGAACACTGATTTCTGATCCCATACCAGGAGTATAATACATGGGCAAATTCCAGATTCGCATAGCTGGCTTCGGAGGGCAGGGCGTGGTGACAGCAGGGAAGGTCCTCGGCCTGGCCGCCGCCCTCTATGAAGGAAAGAACACCGTAAACACCCAATCTTACGGGCCCGAGTCTCGGGGCGGTGCCTGCCGCTCCGAGGTTGTGATATCCGATGAGGAGATTCTCTATCCAAGGGTCCGATTCTCAGATGTGCTGGTGACCCTCTCGCGAACAGCCTTTGAAACCTACGCTCCTGACATGGCGCCGGGAAGTCTTCTACTCCTTGATCCCAACTCGATCCAGGGCGACTTCTCCCACTTGCCTGTCCGTATTGTTCAAATTCCGACTGCCCAAATAGCTCACACACTGGGCCGCCCACAAGTGCAGAACATGGTGACCCTGGGCGCACTTCAACGATTGACTCAGATAGCTTCCGTTGGCGCCCTGGAGCAGGCCATCCGGGATACTACCCCTGAAAATACCTGGGAACTGAATATCAGAGCTTTTCGAGAAGGCATCCGCTATGCAAGTGCGCTCGATGCGTCGGGAGCAGCCCTGGAAAGCGAACAAACCGACCGGGAAGATGCAGCCAAAGGATCAAGGGAATCAATTGCCTTAACTGACGACGGCGTTTTGATGCCGGGAGAGTATTTCATCCAGGGGTCTGAAGCGGTGATGGAGGGTGCACTCATGGCAGGCTGCCGCTGCTATGCCGGGTATCCCATTACCCCGGCCAGCGAGATTATGGAGGCTGCTGCCAGGCGGATACCACAGGTCGGTGGTTATTTCATCCAGATGGAGGACGAACTGGCTTCCGCCTGCTCCTTGATCGGGGCATCTTGGAGCGGTGCCAAGGCTATGACCGCCACATCGAGCCCGGGATTTTCGCTGATGCAGGAAGCGATCAGCTTCGCCATCATGACCGAAACACCCTTTGTCATCGTGGACGTCCAGCGCCCGGGTCCCGGCCAGGGCTACATCACTTCCTCCCAGGAAGATGTTATGCAGGCGCGCTGGGGGCATCATGGCGAGGGAAGTCTCATCGCGCTGGCACCCGCCTCGGTCCAGGAGATGTTTGATCTCACCGTGGAGGCCTTTAACTATGCAGAAAAATGGCGCGTTCCGGTTATCATGCTGGCCGATGAAGCAGTGGCCCATATGCGAGAGCGTATCGTGGTGCCACCCCGGGATAAGATCTGGCTGCTCTCTCGTGCCCGGCCTCAGGAGGCCGATATCCCGCCTGTGGATTACCTGCCCCTTGGCGGACGCGAAGTGCCGTTGATGGCTGGCTTTGGCGACGGGTATGAAATCAATGTGGTGAGCCTCGTCCATATGCCTGATGGACGGGTAAGCGCGTATAATTCTGAGCTTCATCTGGATGTGGTTCGGAGAAAAGCGCGAAAGATTGAGGATAACGCCGACCGGATCGCCAGGATCGAAACGCGATTTCTCGAAGGAGCCCGTCGGGTGGTCATTTGCTACGGGGCGCCCTCCCGATCTTCCATGGAGGCTGTTAAGGAGGCCCGCGAACATGGAAACCGCGATGTTGGTTACATACGCCTGGTGACACTATGGCCCTTCCCGGAAGACACGCTCCGTGATCTGATACAGGCCGGAGTTAAAAGCATAATAATGCCCGAGATGAACCTGGGCATGATGATCCACCCCGTCAGGGAAGCCTTGCGGGATCGAGTGGAAACGTTTATACCCGTTCCCTCTCTCGGAACCATCCACGCGCCGGAACTGATCCTGGAAGCCATTGATTCCGCTTGAAACAACCAATCCAGAATGATGCGGATAGGAACCGGTAACAGTTGTTCTACCCAAATATCCAAATATAATAACTGAAGAAGACGAGAGTTGAAATGAAAACACCGGCACATCCAATGCTCAAGTACTTAAAGACATCCAGCCCCACCGGAGACCGACTTCCCACCATTTTGTGCCCGGGTTGCGGACACGGACAGGTGCTGAATTATACCATGTACGCCGTGGATCAAATACTCCAGGCCGAGGAGGCGGAAAAAGAACAGTTTGTGTTCGTAACCGGTGTGGGATGCGCGGCCCGGCTGGCTTCCCAATACCTCGCCTTCGACTCCATCTGGAGCTTGCATGGCCGTACCCCGGCGGTGGCCACCGGGATATTGATGGGCAATCCCGATTTGAAAGTCATCATTTGGGCAGGCGATGGAGACGTGGCAGCAATCGGGGGCAATCATCTCATCCATGCGTGCCGCCGCAACATCGACCTCACAGTAATATGCATGAATAACGGTATTTACGGAATGACAGGGGGACAGGTAGCGCCCACTACATTGCCGGGAACAATCACCACCACAACCCCATACCGCAACATGGAGCGTGCCTTTGATCTGTGTGAACTCACTCGTTCCGCGGGTGCAACATATGTAGCCCGCTGGACGACCGCCCATGCCCGTTCGTGTGTGCGCGCCATTGCCAAAGGGATAAGAAAAAAGGGGCTGGCTTTCATTGAGATACTCACCCAGTGTCCAACGCACCAGCGTCTCAGGGCGTCGGAAATTTTACAATCTTTCCGGGAAACGACCGTTTTGCGAGCGCAATACGATAAGGAGCCGGATAAGTATAAGGAGCACATTATCCTTGGTGAATTTGTGGACGCTGAGGCACCGGAGTGGATTGCTTCGGCTCAGGATATCATCAGGCAGCAATGCGGGGTGATCAGCCATGGAAGATAATCCTCGCCTGTTTATAAATTCCCGGTACTGTAAAGGATGTGGAATCTGCGCCGCCGAGTGTCCAGTAGACGCCCTTGAGATAGCCGACACCATGAACGAGCGCGGGTACTTTTTGCCCAGAGAATTGGACATGGCCCGATGCCGCCGGTGCGGAATGTGCATGTTGATGTGTCCCGATTTTGCCATAACCATCGCATAGCTTCTTAGGCATGGGAGCTTTCCACCGATGGCTCGAATCCTCACGGAGAGACCGGCGGCAAAGAAGGATTCGGCCCTTCTTTCAAAATTTCGAATTTCCTGAGGAATGGAGGGAAAACCATGGAAAAGAAAGCCTTGATCGTCGTGGACATGCTCAAGGACTTCGTGGAACCGGATGGCAAACTTTATTGCGGAGAGACGGCTCAGGCCATTATCTCTTTTGTGCGGAATAAAATCGAGGAATTTCACCGCTCGGGCGAAACTGTGATCTTTCTCATGGACAACCACGCTCCCGATGACCCGGAGTTCCGGATGTTTCCCCCCCATTGCGTGGCCGGCACGTCGGGCGCAGAGGTGATCGACGCGCTTCCAGTGCTGCCGGAGGACTACCGAGTTCCTAAAACGCGCTATTCTGGATTCTTCAGGACTAACCTGGAGGAAATCCTTCAAAAGGAGGCCCCGAAAGAGGTGCACCTGGTGGGCGTTTGTACCTCCATTTGCGTTTTATATACCTGTGCGGACTTACGCAATCGGGATGTAGATGTGGTGGTCTATAAGGAAGGGGTGGCTGATTTCGACCCCGAGGCCCACATTTTCGCACTTAAAAATATTGAAAAAGTTCTGGGTGCCCGCTTGGTATAAGATTCAAGACCATCGGTGCATAATCGGCATTG
Source organism: Deltaproteobacteria bacterium (assembly GCA_019310535.1). Classification (GTDB taxonomy): domain Bacteria; phylum Desulfobacterota; class JAFDED01; order JAFDED01; family JAFDED01; genus JAFDED01. Next base: position 8,519 of record JAFDED010000015.1, on the reverse strand, counting down.
ATCCCTCCCCCTGGATTCGATATCCCCTTTCATCGGGGCCGACCGAAAAGGCCGCCGGTATCAACGGCAGGGAATCGTTCCACCCTTCCTTCCCCATGATCTTTTTCCTTACCAGGGGGATACCATGTTTGTTCCGTTTCCCAAGTAGTTAAATCTATTATTTTGAAGTTTTTGATGAATAATTCACCATAATTCATATGGCCAGGCCACCATCCCCCCTTCCAGGAACTTCACCCTGCCAAACCCATGGTGCTGCAGGAGCCGGGCTCCCTCGTAGCTGCGGGGTCCCAGGGCGCACAGAGTCACAATCTCCCGATCCCTGGGAAGTTCATTGAGGCGATTCCGCAGTTGGTCAAGAGGGATGTTCACCACATTGTCGAAGTCAAGCCAGAGGGTATCGTACTCCTGTTCTGTCCGAACGTCCAGGATAGTGAAGTCCTTACCTTCATCAAGCCATGATCGAATTTCCGGAGCGGCAACCGTAGAGGCCGTCTCGTCAATTTTGTTCCGGAGCACGTTGACACCCTGGATGAGTGCATCCATGTCGGTTGCGAAAGGTGGGGCATAAGCCAGGTCCATGTTTGAGACCCGCTCAAGGGTGGCGCCCGTAGAAATAGCAGCCGCGGCCACGTCCATCCGCTTGGCCACCTCACCCCTCCCCACTATCTGGATTCCCAGCAACCGCCCTTCTCTACTGGCTACCAGCTTCATAACCAGGGGTCGATTACCGGGCATGTAGTGCGGCCGATCCAGAGCGGCAACAAGAGCAGTTACCACGGAATGCCCCGCCTCCATGGCTTCCTGCTCGGTCAACCCAGTCCTGGCTATAGTGGTCTCCAGAGTCCTGACGATATAAGTCCCCAGTACGCCCGGGAACCGCGAGTCTCTCCCGGTGATGTTATCCCCGATGACACGGCCGTGCTTGTTAGCCGTGGAGCCCAGGGGTGCATAAACGGGCTTGCCCGTGAGCAGGTGATTCACTTCAACACAGTCCCCTCCTGCATAAATATCAGGGTCGCTGGTCTGGAGACGATCATTTACGCGGATGGCGCCCGTGGGTCCCAAAGCGAGGCCAGCCCGAACTGCAATATCCACCTCGGGCCGAACCCCGAGACCCATAACCACAAGGTCCGCCTCCAGGGTTTTTTTGCCGGTGATTACGCGGTGAACCCGCCCCTGACCGTTTCCCTCGAACCGCATTACCCTGTCTTCCATCTCCAGGGCCACGCCTTGTTCCTCCAGATGCTTCCTTAAAAGGCCTCCCAATTCAGGATCCAGGAGCTTGGGCGCCGGTGCAGGGAGAATCTCCACCACCGTAGTCTTGATCCCGTTGCGTACCAGCGCGTCCACCGCTTCCAACCCAACGGGCCCCGCCCCCACCACCACGGCTCGTTTTATCTCTCCCGAAGCAATGGCTTCTCGAATGGCGGCGGCATCACCGGGCCGGTGAAGGCAGTAAATGTTCTCGAGTTTGACTCCCTCCAAATCCGGAAAAACAGGGCGGCTGCCCGTGGCGAGGACCAACTGGCGGTAGCGCATGCTGAAGGAGCGTCCGCTTTGTATGTCAACCAATTGGACTTCTTTTGGCTTTCGGTTGATGGAGCGCGCCTCAACGCGTGTAAGCACACGGATTCCCTTGACCTTTTCGAAATATGCCGGATCCCGGATCTCGCCGGAGTATGTGGTCATCAGGTCAAGGCGTCGGGAGACATCTCCGGATACGAGGAACGGAAGGCCGCATCCCGCGTAAGAAACCTCATCACACTTATCCACAATGGTTATCTCACGCTCGGGGGCAAGCCGCCTGGCGCGTGCAGCAGCTTTAGGCCCCGCGGCCACGCCGCCGATCACCAGAATGTCCGTAGTATAAAAATTTTTGAAATTAATGTTATCGCCCTGTCTTGTGCTGTGATTTTCCATCGGCAACCATTCAGGAATTGTAAAGCGCAAAATCAGCAATGCAAAATTGCAAAATGCTAGTTGCTATTGCTTTAAACGCTAAATGTTAGCCAAAGATATTTGAAATTGGAATTTCACCGACAACGGTCCCATGATTTGGTTGAACACCAAAATTTAGAGAGCGCCTATCATCAGGCCGATGAATCTATTGACAGAATTATCCGGCTGCTGGCGGCCTGACTATGTTAGAGATAAATTCTCAAAATGGCGCTGTAAGACAGCTAAGCTCCTGGGTCGTAACGGGGTTTGAGAGCCGACCCACATCCTGGATGACAATCTCCACGCGGTCGCCCGGCTTCATGGGGCCGATCCCGGAGGGAGTCCCCGTGGCGATGACGTCTCCGGGTAGCAGCGTCATCACATGGCTTATAAATGAGATCAGCACATCTACCCCGAAGATCAAGTGTTTTGTGCTGGAGTGCTGAACGCGCGTTCCATTGAGGTAGCATTCCACCGTCAAGTCCGATGGGTCCAAATCAGTAACGATCCATGGGCCGATAGGTGCGAAGGTATCAAAGCCCTTGGCTCTCGAGAATGGCCGCTCCATGCTCTGCAGATCACGAGCTGTGACGTCGTTGAAACAGGTATATCCCAGCACCGCATCCATCGCCTGATGAGGTGCAACAGAACGGGTACGGTGGCGGATGATTATACCCAGCTCGGCTTCATAGTCCACCCGCTGTGACATGGAGGGTATCACGATGTTCTCTTCCGGTCCCACCACAGCCGTGCTGGGCTTCAGAAATATACTGGGCTCCTCGGGGATGGGATACCCCACCTCCTCTGCGTGATCGCGGTAGTTGAGGCCGACGGCCACAATCTTGGAAGGCCGACTTGGAGCCAGAAGCCTGATCTCATCAAGAGGAAAAAATTGGTCGGTTTGCCTGATCTGTCCGAAAGGATCGCCATCGAGGACGCGAATTTTCTCTTCATCAATGATTCCGTAATGCTCTTTTCCTTGTGGTGCTTCAAACCGCGAGATCTTCATGGAACCTCCTTATCCAGAGAACAAAGGATAAAAGAGAAATGCTAAAGTATGGGGGAAATAAAATAACTTAAGCTTTTTTTGAACCTTTTGCCTTTTTCCTTGATCCTTGAACCTTTATCCTTGAACCTTCAATCCCAGAACATCCATCATGTCATACAGGCCGTTCGGCTGGTTGACCACCCACAAGGCCGCCCTGACGGCCCCCTGGGCAAAGTTATCCCGGCTGTGGGCCCGGTGGATGATTTCCAGGCGTTCGCCCATTCCTCCGAATATCACCGTGTGCTCCCCGACGATGTCCCCGGCCCGCAGGGTTTGAATACCGATGGCGCGGGCGGGTCTCTCTCCGATAAGGCCATGCCGCTGGTATATACCCACTTCCTTCAGATCCCTTCCCAGCGCCGATGCGATGACCTGGGCCATCTTATCCGCTGTACCACTGGGGGCATCTTTTTTCATCCGGTGATGAATTTCAACGATCTCCACATCGTAATCGTCACCCAGGGCGCGGGCCACATCTGCCAGTACCTTATACATAATATTGACACCAACGCTCAGGTTAGGGCTCAAAACGCACCGAGCCCTCCGGCAAAAATCACGAGCCGCCTCCATCTGAGACTCGGAAAATCCTGTGGTGCCGATGACCGCCGCCTTCCCGAGCTGCGCCGCTACACGAAGGTGCTCCACTGACGCCTCTGGAACAGCAAAGCTGACCACAACATCGGCGCCCGGTAATATTTTGCCCAGGTCATCCTCGACCATTATTCCTGACAGAGCCGGTGCGATCAATATGCCCAGATCCTGACCCACTGCCGGGTGTCCTTTTTTTTCCAGCGCTCCGGCAACCTGAATTTCCGAGTGCGCTCCCATGATGTGAAGGACCCTGCCTCCCATCCGGCCGGCCGCACCGGCCACAACCACCTTGACCATCTATCCCTCCTTTGAGTCCAAACCGGTTTATTCCGTTATTCCAGCGCTTCGGGGTCCATGATTCCCTCGTATATCACCCGGGCCCCGCCTTCCAGATATACTTCAGCGAACCGTTCTCCATCGGTGCTGAAATACACTATAAGTTTTTCTCCGCTTCGGGTAAGTACTTTTACAGGTGAGGTGGAGAAACCTTTGATCCCAGCCAAAAGCGCCGACGCCACGCATCCCGTGCCGCAGGCCAGGGTCTCATCCTCTACGCCTCGCTCGTAAGTTCTGACGACGAGGGTGCCCCCTTCCAGTACCCGAACAAAGTTCATATTGGTACCCTGAGGGGCAAAATGGGAGTGTAGCCGAACGGCCCGACCGATTTGCACCACATCCAGGTCATCGATGTCATCCACGAACTGGATTGCGTGAGGCACACCGGTGTTGATGCTGTGCAGGGTGATGTACCGCCCGTTCACCTGAAGGGTCAGCTCCATCACGGGTTTTGATGGTTGGGTGAGCTGGATTTTCACCCGGTTGCCGAACAACTCTCCCCGAACGATACCCGCCAGGGTTTCGAAGGCAACCTGATCCTTTTGCACGATACCTTTGATCCTGGCGAAGCGAACGGCACAGCGGCCTCCATTGCCGCACATCTCCGCCTCGCCCCCATCGGCGTTGAAAAATCGCCACCGGAAATCCGCCCGCTCTGAAGCCTCGATAAGTATCACTCCATCCGCGCCCACCGAAAGCCGCCGCCGGCATACCCTTGCCACCCAATCCGCCAGGTGATCGGGATCCAGGTCTCCCTTCCTGTTGTCGATGAGGATGAAGTCATTGCCGGTGCCGCTCATTTTTGTAAAGTGGATTTCCATATAGTGACCTCCTGCCAGTGTCGCAATGGGAGTCTTCCTTCAAGATATTTCGGGACCACCGCCCGTTGCCATCTAATACTCGGGGTCTTCTGCTACAAGGAAATCGGGGATGTGTTCGCCCCTGACGAGGTCTTCATATTCCTCCCTGGGCCTGATGATGTGTATCTCTTCCCCGCGTATCATCACCTCTGCAGGTCTGGGTCTGGAGTTGTAGTTGGAGGACATGCTAAAGCCGTAAGCGCCCGCGCTCATCACCGCCAGCAGTTCACCGGGTCTCACTTCGGGCAGTTGCCTGTCTCGAGCTAGGAAATCTCCAGACTCGCAGACGGGTCCCACCACGTCAACTATGTCCTTATGCCTGCTCACGCGGCGGACCGGCTGAATATGATGGTATGAATCGTAAAGGCTGGGCCTGACGAGGTCATTCATCCCCGCATCAACGACGACGAAACGTTTTGACACTCCCTTTTTAGTAAAAAGCACCTTCGTCAGCAAGATCGCTGAGTTCCCCACGATGACGCGCCCCGGCTCGAAAATCATGGTGAGTCCCAGGGAACTGACCCTGTCAATAATGGCTCGGGCGTATTCCTGAGGTTGGGGAGGCGTCTCATCGAGGTAGGTGATCCCAAGCCCTCCGCCCATGTCCAGAAACCGGATGTCGAAACCCTCGCTTCGAAGCTGTTCTACCAGAGCCGAGAGACGACTCAGAGTCTCCATGAACGGCCCTATCTCCGTGATCTGGGAGCCGATGTGGCAATCAACTCCTATTACGTCAATATTGGCAAGTCTCCTGGCCCTGCGGTATTCGTCAAGTGAATCCCGTATGTCAATGCCGAACTTGTTCGTTTTCAGCCCTGTTGAGATATAAGGGTGCGTCTTAGGATCCACATCGGGATTCACGCGCAGGGATATTGATGCCCGCTTTCCCATTTGACCGGCAATCCGGTCGATCAACTCCAACTCCTGGGAGGACTCGACATTGAACATCAGGATGCCCGTGCGCAGGGCGAACATGATCTCCTGCTCTGTCTTGCCCACCCCAGAGCAAACCACTTTCCCGGGGTTTCCACCGGCTTTCAGAACGCGGAATAACTCACCTCCTGACAAGATATCAGCGCCACCGCCCATCTGAAAAAACAGTCGAAGTATGGCAAGGTTGGAGTTGGCTTTGACGGAATAGCATATGAGGTGAGGCAAATCCGCAAAAGCATTGTCGAAAACTCTGAAGTGCCGTACAAGTGTACGGTGACTGTAAACATAACAGGGCGTCCCTACCTTTTCCGCCACCCGGGCTAAGGGAACTTCCTCACAATACAAATCCTCGCCCTGATATTCGAAATAATGCATTGCTCAACCTCCGCAACTGCGAATGCGTCATTGCCTGTTTCGATCAGATGATCATACGCACATCCGACTTATTTCCGGAAGCACAGCCATATGTATATTCATGTAAAGTCCCGGCTCAATCACCTGTGTTCCCTTGGGTTTTTAAAAAAGCTCTAGTCTATGCGGCGCAGAATCTCCACCGTGTTGGACGGTGGGCTCATTGCGCCGGATTCCATCATGCTTATAACACGGTATTGATACACCATGCCGTCGGATATCTCGTAGTCCAGCAGTTGAATTTGACCATCACTGCGCCGTGCGGGCAAGGGAGAATCCAAACGCACCTCTGCCACCGGCGTCCATTCCCCGGGGCACGATGTACAGGACACAGTTCCCTCTGCCCGGAGCACGCGAAATTTCTTGATTTTATTCCCCTTTCCCTCGAGCCGCGGGATGGACCACCACAGCAGAATGCCCTCCGGCCGGTTTCCAGCGCGGAGGTCCCTTACGGCCGCGGACTCGTGCCGAAACGGAGGAAGCGGATTCCCCTTCCGGCCGCATCCACCGACCAGCATCAGAGTCGCAATGAAAAAAACTCCCAGCCACAGGGCGGATGAAATAACGCCGGCTGGACCTTGGTGTGGAACGTCAAAGCGCGTATGGGAGGCGCTATATGCGTTGAGAACATTCATCGGATGCCCCGGCATCACGCAGAGCCTGCAAGTGTTCTTCCAGGTATCGTTCCGCCTCCGTTATGGCTTCCTGAACCCTGGAAGGGGCCGTCCCACCAGGAATATCCCTGCGCTTGAGGGAATTGTCCACTTCCAGGGCACGCTTGGCATCCATCCCTAGTTGTTCTGAAAACTGTGCAAGCCGTTGGGTGGGCATATCCATGAGGGTTATCCCCTCATCCAGGCATGATCGCACAATCCTTCCCACAATCTCGTGTGCCTCGCGAAACGGGATCCCTCGTTCTACAAGGTAATCGGCCAGGTCCGTGGCGGTGGAAAATCCCCCGGCAGCCCGCCGGGCCCGTTCCTCCAGAATAACAATTTTGGGGACAAGTGCAGCCATGATCCATACTGTCGCTTTCACCACGTCCACCGTGTCGAAAAGGGCCTCTTTGTCTTCCTGGAGGTCTCTGTTGTAAGTCATTGGTAAGCCCTTGAGGACCGTCAACTGCCCCACCAGGTGCCCGTATACCCGGCCTGTGCGACCCCGCACCAACTCCAAAACATCAGCGTTTTTCTTTTGGGGCATCATGCTTGAGCCGGTGCAAAAAGGATCGGGCAGTTCGATGAAACCGAACTCTTCTGTGGACCACAGAATGAAGTCATGGGCCAGACGACTCAAGTGCATCATTACCATGGCAGAGGCAAAACAAAATTCGCAAACGAAATCCCGGTCGGAAACAGCATCGAGGCTATTGCGGGTAATGCGAGGAAACCCCAGCTCACGGGCAACGCCCTCGCGGTCCACCGGGAATCCAGAACCAGCGCCAGCGCCAGCGCCCAGGGGCATCACATTGACCCGCCTGCGGCACTCCATCAGCCGTTCAGCATCGCGACGCAGCATTTCGAAATAGGCCATCAGATAGTGAGAAAAAAGAATTGGTTGGGCATGCTGGAGATGAGTATAGCTAGGCATGACAACATGCAAATTCCTGCGCGCCTGCTCCAGCAAGGCTCTTTGAAGCGCAGCCGTCCCATTCAATACATCGAAGATTTCGCGGCGAAGGAACATCCGTACGTCCAGCGCCACCTGGTCATTGCGGCTGCGTCCCGTATGAACCTTGCCCCCCACGGGTCCTATCTTCTCGATGAGCCGATGCTCGATGGCCATGTGTATGTCCTCCAGCGCGGGGGAAAATGAAAATTCCCCCCCCTCGATTTCCCGGAGGACATCCGTCAATCCCTGTTCGATTAGGTCCCCCTCATGGGCGGTGATAATCCCCTGCCGAACAAGCATGCGACAATGGGCCACACTTCCGCGAATATCGTCCCGGTAAAGTCGGCGATCAAATCCTATTGACGCAGTGTATTGCTCGGCACCGCTGTCAGCCTCATCTCGAAACCGCCCGCCCCAGGGTTTAGTGGACATCGTAACCAAAACCCTCCTGTAAAGCATCCGGCCCTATGGCCCATTGGAAAAGTTACAACTTACAACATGGAGCGCGCTCCACGTCGTAATATCGGGATCAATCCAATTTTAATATGTATATCCCACCTCAAACAGACTGTCAAGAACCGGATGGGGCTCTGTTACTCCACCCCGAAGCGGGAGGTGATCCCCCAGAGCCACAATCACCACTTTTCCTTTGAAAATTTCGGGGTAACTCCTGGAATGAAATAGGGATACGGAATAACATCATACCCCCCTTGTCTTTTTTTGTCTATGTGTTGGATGAGGAGTTCATCTAGAAACACCGGGGGCAAGTTTACAATATCCGGTGAGACAGT
>JAFDED010000159.1 GCA_019310535.1 Deltaproteobacteria bacterium | reverse complement strand
CATCGAAAGGTGCGTGTAGTCACAAGAAAAAAGCTCACTGAAAGGCGAATAAAGGTCTAAAATTCCATAACTTATGGCTCATTAGGAGTCTTTTCTTTGGGGTGAACATTTGTTCCGAGGCGGAGAAGAATGTCGTCCTGACGAACCCGGACTGGATATTTGAGGGCGTGGCCTGGTATGCCTTCCCAACCCAGGTTCCGGACACATTGCCGGTTTACCGTTTCTGGAGCCCGGTCTTTTTCTCGCATTTCTATACCATTTCCGAGGCGGAGAAGAATATCGTCCTGGCGAACCCGGACTGGATATTTGAGGGCACGGCCTGGTACGCATTTCCCAACCCATAACAGAGCAAGTGATATAATCAGCATCCGGCTGAGTATTCGGTTTGCAATCGAATACTCAGCCATGTCCGGGCTGAAGCCTGTTCGAGTGGTATGTATGCAAATTTGAATTCCGAGCCCTTATTGAATATGGATCGAAGATTAATGACGACTGCCGCCAGGCAAGAGTAACGGCTTGCCAGCAGTCGTTTCCTTATTGTTAGTCAGACGATCACGATCCAGATAAAAAAGTTCTTGACAGGATGGCAGGATAACATGGTATTCCAGGATTATCCTATCAGGCCAGGCCAGCAAATAAAGCTTTAATTGCTTGATTTTTTTTAAATTCTTATTGCTTAACCATTGGACCGAAAGCTGTGATTTATACCAGCCAAACCTCAATGGCATTCAGGTTCCATGAGGGGCGGCCCGGACAATTTATTGTGCGGGCCGCGCAGCAGCAAGAGGCAGCACATGGCTCGTTTAATGGTTCCCGGGCGCGGGTTCACCGGGCAAAACCTCTTGTCGCTTCGCGTCCCGGACGACAAGTCGTCCGGGCCACCCCAACAATATCTTTCATCTATTATTGGTGGCAAATTGACTGTAATATCGTTGATCAATATGTTGCTGGTCAAAGTGGATAATTCTATCTTTTTTTTCATATAGAATTATCCCGCGGTGGAATTGATGAGATCGTCAAGAAGTTTGAAATTACTATCCTCCTTTGTTATCAGCCTGGTGCTGGTTTTTTCAACGGCCGTTACCCCGCGAGCCGCCGCACTGTCTCCTGAGTTGCTGTCAGCTTTACAGTCTCATGGTCCTGACGATGAGATTTCCGTACTGATAACCCTTCCTTATAGTATCGATCTATTCAGTTTCACGGAGAGGGACAGGCGCATTCGCAGGCCTCGTATAATCACGGCGCTCCAGAATATGGCGGCATTGACACAGGGGCCGGTGAGGGCCTTTCTGGAACGAGCGCGGGCACGGCGGATACGACCGTTCTGGATATTCAATGGGATGGCGGTTACGGCCCGACCTGAGGTGATTCGGGCGCTGAGGCGGCTGCCCGGTGTTGAGAGCATAAGGCTGGACGCGACGATCCGCGCTCCTGAGCCGCCTGCTGGTGTTTCGCCATTGGCCGTTGAGCCGGAATGGAACTTGATCGGGATCGGGGCACCGGAGCTCTGGGACTTAGGTTATACTGGAGCAGGAACTGTGGTCGCCAGCATGGACACGGGGGTAGATCCGGATCATCCCGATCTTATGGGCAAATGGCGGGGCGGAACTAATAGCTGGTTCGATCCCTACGATGAACATCCAATCACCCCCTATGACAGCATAGGCCATGGGACGGGGACCATGGGCATCATGGTTGGTGGAAGCGCAGGCGGTACGGCCATAGGCGTGGCCCCGGGAGCACAATGGATTGCGGTCAAAATATTTAATGACGCGGGGTCTACTCGGGCGAGCGATATTCATCAAGGGTTTCAGTGGCTTATGGATCCGGATGGTAATCCCGCCACCGATGACCTCCCGGACGTTGTGAACAACTCGTGGGGATTCGAGGATGCTGCAGATCTATGTTTACTGGAATTCCACGACGACATCCTGGCGCTCAGAGCGGCCGGTATTTCCGTTGTGTTTGCAGCAGGGAACGACGGCCCCGGTTCTTCAACCAGCTCGAGCCCGGCTAATTACTTTGAAAGTTTCTCTGTGGGGGCAATTAATGATTTGCTTACCATTGCGCCTTTCAGCAGCCGCGGACCTTCTGCCTGCGACGTAAGCCCGTTTCCTGACGTTGCCGCTCCCGGAGTCGGTATCAGAACTTCAGATCTTACCTTTGGAGGGATATTCCCGGATTCGTATCAAAATGTGTCAGGCACCTCATTTGCTGCACCTCATGTGGCAGGAGCAACGGCGCTGCTGATAAGTGCATTTCCTGACCGCCCGGTGTTTGAGCTGGAAACAGCACTGAAGGAATCGGCCCTGGATCTGGGCATGTCCGGAATTGATAATGACTATGGATACGGACTGATAGACATTGTAATGGCCTATAATGTCCTTTTGCCTGAAGACCCTCTTGAGCGACCGACTGCGGCGGTTCACCGGTTCTGGAGTCCGGTCTTCTTCTCTCACTTCTATACCATGTCTGAAGAGGAGAAGAATATCGTCATGACCAACCCCGACTGGATCTATGAGGGCGCGGCCTGGTATGCCTTCTCTGCCCAGCAACCGGGCACACTGCCGGTTCACCGGTTCTGGAGCCCGGTCTTCTTCTCGCACTTCTACACCATATCTGAAGAGGAGAAGAATATCGTCATGACCAACCCCGACTGGATCTATGAGGGCGCGGCCTACTATGCATACCCCACCGACTCGGTGCAGGACGCACTGCCGGTCCACCGGTTCTGGAGTCCGGTCTTCTTCTCACACTTCTACACCATATCTGAAGAGGAGAAGAATATCGTCATGACCAACCCCGACTGGATCTATGAGGGCGCGGCCTGGTACGCGCATTCGACCCCTTAATCAAGCAGGGGGTTGGTTTCACCCAGCATGGAGCCGGCAGGGTAATCGCGGATGTGCTTTCGAAGACACGGAACCAACGACGAAAACCATACATCGATCAGAATCAGCTTCCACGATCCTGGTTTCATGTGCGGTTTGGGTGGTCAGTTTGAAAAAAATATCAATTCGTGTTACTAATACCCATAAAATGGAGCAAAACTGCAGGAGATGTCGTATGAAAGCAAGAAGCCGGTCAGTTTTCCGGCAGGTCAAGGGCATGGGGGAGCGGAGCCCGGGGCATTTCTTGATAGTCGGGCTTGTGGTGTTTGCTCTCCTGTTTGTGTACTGTCCACAGATTACTCAGGCACAAGAGCTGGACACCAAAAAAGAACCGGTGAAGCTTGAAGAACAATGGGGAGTGCAAGTAGTGAGCATCAGGCTCATGGGTGCGGATCATTTTGTGAACTTTCGTTACAGGGTCATCGATCCGGAAAAAGCGTTGGAAACCGTGTCTCCGGGAAAGAAGGCTTATTTAATTGATCAAGCAACAGGAACAAAACTATTCGTACCCATGACAAAAGTAGGTCGGATGAGGCATAAGGACGTAAAAGCCCTGGCGAATCGACAATATAACATCCTGTTTTCAAACTCGGGAAAAATCGTTAAAAAAGGAAGCACGGTCACCGTGGTCATCGGGGATTTCAGGGCGGAAAATCTGACGGTTCAGTGAGGCGGAAACCATGAATTCGAGAAATAAAACTGCGTCGAACCCGCGATTAAACCGATTATCTTAAAAAAACAAGCCTCGCTGCTGGAAAGAGTGCGAAAAATGAAAAAGCGATCCGGCATGGGTGTCAATTTGGGTTTTTCCCTTACTTTATCTTTGGTTGTTTTGACGGGTTCGGGAACCATACAAGCGGAAGATAGGTCGATTGCCGAACTACCCCAAGCCAAGAAACAGCAATGGGCAGGAATACAAAAGGCATTGCGGGATGAGTTAGCCGTATGTCGTGAACATTGTGGATATGACAAAGCATGCGAAGAAAGATGTGAGGGGGCGTTTAAATACCGATTGGAAATAGAGTATAAAAAACTTATGAGCGAAAGCCGATGAGCCGTTGGACACAAAAAAAGAGAAGTATTCTAAAGAACATGCGATTGTAATATCAATATCGACTGAATGTATGGCTGCAAGCACGGCATTCAATGTCAAAGCGTACGTGATAAAGGAGATTGACATGCGAAGAAACCGTATGATCATCGATGTGGTGGTACTTTTGGCAGGCCTGGCTATCCTGTTTTCTTTTACCAATGGCACAGCTTTTGCGCAAGAGGACATAAAAAAACATGCTTCGTGTCCTTATTGCGGAATGGATAGAGCAAAATTCGCGCATTCGAGGATGTTCATCCAGTACGATGACGCGTCCACTGTCGGGACCTGTTCTTTACACTGCATGGCCATTGAACTGGCCATACATATCGACAAGACTCCCGCGACAATCGCGGTTGGAGACTACAACACCAAAGCACTGATTGACGCGGAGAAGGCGTTCTGGGTTATCGGTGGAAACAAAATGGGCGTCATGACGAAAAGGGCAAAGTGGGCCTTTGGGAAAAGGGAAGATGCCGAGAAGTTTATCAAACAATACGGAGGCAATCCCGCCACATTTGATGAGGTCATAGAAGCCGCATATGTGGATATGTATAAGGATACCAAGATGATCCGCGACAAGAGAAAGATGAAGAGAATGAGAATGAAGGCGAAGTAATCTCAGGGCGGATGAAATGGTGGGACAGGCCATTGCCTGTCCCATATAGCCGGAAGGCGCGGATGATGAAAAAAGTAATCAGTTGCTTTTTAATTCTGCTTTTGACAACTTCATTTGCGTCCGCCGCGGATAAAGCACCCAGAAAACCAACGAAAAAGGATAAATGCCCGGTCTGCGGGATGTTTGTTTACAAGTATCCCGATTGGGTCGGTGAAATCATATTCAAGGATGATTCGGTGTTCTTTTTCGATGGCGCAAAGGACCTGTTTAAATATTATTTTAATCTCAAGAAGTATAACCCTAAGAAAATCCAGGCAGATATCGATTCCATGTATGTTACAGAATATTATGATCTGAAACTCATCAATGCGCGCGATGCTTTTTATGTCATTGGGAGCGATGTGTATGGGCCGATGGGAAATGAATTGATTCCATTTGCAAATGAGCCGGATGCCCGTGAATTCATGAAAGACCATAAGGGGAAAAAGATTCTCAAATTCGATTCTATTACCCCCCGGGCTATCAAGTCACTCGATTAGAGTGTCAACATGGAATTTGCTTATGAGAAAATCGAGTGTCTATTTGATTTTTACTGCATCCAACATAGTAATTGCATGCCTTCTTATATTTATCCACCCATTATTGACAACTGATTACAAAGAGAGGTTGGAGGAAGAGAAGCGACTGGTGCGGGAACTCCGCATCACGGACCTCTGCCTGTTTACCGAGGCGAGATATACCAGGCATATCACACAGGCTGACCTGCACGCCCCGTTTCAGGACCATCCCATGTCCATTGAACATTTTCCTTCCGGTTCTATCGTTGTGCCGCCGTCTATTTTGGGGACCATTAATTATGGGCAACGGTTGCGGTGACAGCGAACCCTGTTATCGCAGGGCTGTGCCTTTCAAATCCATCTATGAAGAGGCGGTAAATGTCAAGGAAAAATTAAACCAATCTTTGATAAACCTCCTGTGCAGTTTGCGAGCGAGCGAGCGGAGCTCCTCAAGAAAGCTCAAGCGAGCG
>JAFDED010000158.1 GCA_019310535.1 Deltaproteobacteria bacterium | reverse complement strand
GTCCGGGCTGCGCAGCAGCAAGAGGCAGTACACGGATCGTTTAATGGTTCCCGGGCGCGGGTGTACAGGGCAAAACCTCTTGTCGCTTCGCGACCCGGACGACAAGTCGTCCGGCCACCCCAGCAACATTCTTCATCTATTATTAGCGGCAATTTGACTGTAATATTGTTGATCAATATGTTGCTGATCAAAGTGGATAATTCTATGAGGAAAAGAGGGGAGGTTCGGCTTCAATATAAAAACATGGGCAATCCTTCCACCGAGATGACTTTCGGCCGATAATTTTCTTTGTCGTAGCACCGATCCACGTCCACCCGGCGGGTCCCCCGGGATATTTCAGTAATAGGAGTAGTGGTATAACATCCTCCCTTCAGGGCCACCATGATGCCTTTTTTGTTTTGAGCGATGAGTTCTACCGCCAGGGTGCCGAAGTTGGTCGCTACCATGCGGTCAAGACTGTCCGGGGCGCCGCAGCGCATAAGGTAGGCAAGCCTCTGGTAGATAATCCCGTGGCCGGTTAACTTATGGATGCGCTCTGCGGTCCACTCGCCGATACCTCCCAGCTTTTTATGCCCGTAAGCGTCTTCTTCTCCTTCCTCCATCACTGAGCCTCCGAGAGGAATCGCCCCCTCCGAGATGACCATGATAGAATAAGCGCTGGGGTTATTGATTTTGTCCTCCACCAGGAAGCGGGCCAGCTTTTCCATATCAAACGGCACTTCGCTTATAACGGCCCGATCAACGTTTGCCAGGTAAGAGGAAATCAGTGCTGTCTCTCCGGAGTTTCGGCCAAATAATTCCACCACGGTGATTCTTTCGTGGGAACCGGAAGAGGTCCGTAAATCGTGTATAAAATTGATGCTGCGGGTTACAGCGGTGCTGAAGCCAATGCAGAAATCGGTGCCGAACACATCGTTATCCATCGTCTTGGGGATGCATATAACGGGAATTCCCATCTTATCCAGAGTAACGGCGTAACTGAGCGTATCATCGCCCCCTATGGAAACCAGGATGTCGATTGAAAGCTTTTCAAGGTTCTTTATCGCCTGGGGTGTTAGGTCATAGTACTCAGTTTTTCCGGTCTTGTCCGATACCTTCTGCAGACTGGACCTGTCAACATGGGGAGGCAATTCCTCCGGGTGCATCCGCGATGGATTGGTCCGGGATGTGTGCAGGTACGTGCCTCCGGTGCGATCTATAATGCGCACTGTTGATGGAGTAAGTTCCATCGTCTGTCTGGCAATGGTTTCCGGATCATCGGGGTTGATTTGAACCAGCCCGTCCCATCCCCTGCGAATGCCGATGACTCGGTATCCCTCAGAGGTGCCCCTATTCACGACCATCTTAATGCATTGATTCAGCCCCGGGACGTCGCCGCCACCTGTGAGGATCCCTATAGTTCCTTTCATAAAATTTGTCCCCCCAATTTCTTGGGCAACTTTTGCTTCCGCCAAACCCCAGGGGCCTGCACCCCTTTATTCAGTCTTGTGATCCGAAACTCAATCGTTTTATAAAATTTTACGATTTCAGTGGAAATCTGTCAATAGATTTCCCTCAAACACGCACAGGGTCTTCAATCATGGGGCGCAGCTCCCTCTCGAACGACCGTGGCGGGTGCGAAACAGCCAGATGCAGAAAACCGTAAAAATCCGCCGTGCCCAGACCAAGACGTGGGCAGCTGTGCCCGTGTTATCTTCGCCGAAAAGCCGGGAGACGCTTGATCTTCAGAGACGATGACGAAAAACATCCGCATTATCGGAAAAAGCATGCCGGCTTCCAGCATGGGAACCTCCTATGCGTTGTCTTATATTCTTTGTCTGCCGCGGCAAAGATACATGGCGCTGGAAGGCGAAGCATACAGGCATGGTCAGAGATTTAAAATCATAGCCACCTCGTCGCATTCGGGGAATTTGACACAGCGGACACAGTCCGCCCAAATTTTATGGGGCAGTGTGGCTTTATCAACCTCACTAAATTCCAATCGACGGAAGAAATCAGGTCGGTAAGTGAGTACAAATACCTTGAACAGATTCAGGGTGATGGCCTCGGATATGCAGGCTTCCACCAGTTTCGTGCCTATTCCTCGCCCCTGGTATTCCTCCAACACGCAGAGAGATCGGATTTCGGCCAGATCTTCCCAGCAGATATGCATTGCACAGGTCCCGATCACGTGCTCGGGCTCTTCCCCGGTGTAGACAAAAAAGTCGCGAAGATTATCGTAGAGCTCGCTGAGAGACCGAGCGAGCAACTCGTTTCTGCGCGAGGAAAAATCCAACATTTTATGGATGGCGCGAACGTCCGTCACCCTGGCTTTCCGAATCATTTTCTCTCCAACAACTCCTTTGCGTGCCGCTTGGTGGCATCCGTAATCTTGACCCCGCCCATCATTCTGGCGATCTCATCGACACGTTCTTTATCTCCCAGACGAGTAACCCTGGTAAGGGTCCGTCCCCCCTCCACAACCTTCTCCACCCGGTAATGCGCATTGGCCAGGGAGGCGATTTGATGCAGGTGGGTTATAACCAGAACTTGGTGGCGTTTGGAGACGTCCAACAATTTGCGGCCCACCACTTCGGCCACGCCGCCCCCGATACCCGCGTCCACCTCATCGAAGATCAGCGTTGGTACGGCACCCATACCTGCAAGGATGCGCTTGAGTGCCAGCATGATGCGGGACAACTCTCCGCCTGAGGCGATTCGGATCAATGGCCTGGGTTCTTCTCCCACATTGGGGGAAATGAGAAATTCCACTTGATCCCACCCCGCAGGGCCGGGTGTCTTTTCACCTGTATCGTCAGCCCGAGAGTGAAGCGACACGATAAACCTTGTCCGCTCCATCCCCAGGGACGAGAGCTCCCGTTCCACCTGGTTCATCATCTCTTCGGCGGCATCTCGTCGGCGCCGGGATAGATCATCAGCCGCGGCCGCCAATTCCCGCTCAATGGATACCAGTTCGTCCTTCAGGCTGTCCTCTTGAAGGGTAGTTCCATCCAGTTCTTCCAGCTCCCGCTCCATGCCGCCCAGCAGGTTCAGCAGTTCCTCAGCAGAGGCACAGTGGTATTTTCGCTTCAGTTTCTGAATCTCCGCGAGCCGCTCTTCGATCTCATCCAGGCGGCCGGGATCGACTTCAAGGCGGGTGGAATAATTTGCAAGGTCGGAGGCGATGTCCTCAAGACGGTAAATGATGGCCTCCAGTTCCTCTGTCCGGCTCCGGAGGGTGGGGTCCACCCCTGCTGCCCAGCGCAGTCCCTCGTTGATGGTGGAAAGGATTTCCACCACTGAACCACTCTCAGCATACAGCAGGCGATGTCCCTTTTCGGCTTCCTGAACGAGACGCTCGGTATTTTGGATAACGGTCTTCTGAGACTGTAAATCCGCCTCTTCGTTTGGCCCGAGGGCGGCCCGCCGGATATCTTCCACCTGGTACTGCAGGAGATCCAGCCGCTGAGCGATCTTCAGACGATGGGCCTCCGTCTCGTGAAGCCGGGTTCGTATGGAGGTCATCCGGCGGTGCATGTTGCCCAGACGCTCCACCACCCCTTCCAGGCCCCCGAATTGGTCAAGAAGCTCCCGATGGGTCTCGGCCCGCAATAAGCCCTGGTGGTGCTGCTGCCCGAATATATGGATCAATCCCTCTCCCAGGCGCCCCAGCATGGTGGCCGTAGCAGGACTTCCGTTGATAAACGCCCGGCTGCGGCCCGATCGAAGAAGAACCCGCTTGATCAAGACCTCGTCGCCGGCCACCAGGTCGAACGAATCCAGGATTTCGGACATAGATGGCAGGTCCGGTACTGTAAAGACCGCCTCAACCACGGCCTCCTCACTACCGGTGCGGATCAGATCTGAGGTCCCGCGCCCCCCGAGGAGCATCTCCACCGCGTTGATGAGAATGGATTTTCCGGCGCCGGTCTCGCCTGTCAGCACATTGAGTTCCGGGGCAAGCTCAAGGTGTAACTTATTGATAATGGCGAAGTTCCTGATGAAAAGCTCATGCAGCATGGCCTGATCTTAAAGAAAATTCGAAATTCGAATTTACCCTGTTCCCCATTTCAACTTGGTACGGAGGATTTCATAACGATCCCTGCTGGGCGACAGAATGATCTCCATGCGGATGTCGGCCCTCGTTACCCGCACCCTGTCCAGGTAGCTAAGCGGTGTGCCCCTCTGGCCGTCCAGAGTGAATTGAACATCACCGTGTCGGCTGCGCACCACAACCTCAATCACGGAAGTGCTGGGAAGCACAATGGGACGATTGGTCAGTAAATGCGGGCAAATGGGAGTCATTATGATGCAGTCCAGCTTGGGATGCGCAATGGGGCCGCCGGCAGCTAGGGAGTAGGCCGTAGAGCCGGTGGGTGTGGACAAAATAAGACCGTCCGCCCGAAGGGTCGTCACATAGGTATTGTCTATGAATATCTCCAGCTCTGCAATACGGGCCAGGGCGCTGTTGGTGATTACCACGTCGTTAAGCACAGGGTTCCATTGGCTGCTTTTTTCGCCGCAAACGGTATTGCACGAGAGCATCATCCTTGATCCTGTCCGAAACTTGCCCTTGAGCACATCATCCAAGATAGGGAAGAGTTCTTCCGGCCCGATCTCGGTAAGATATCCCAGGCCGCCCATGTTTACCCCCAGGATGGGAATCCGAACGCCCAGTCTCCCCAAGAGTTGAACCGCATGAAGCAGCGTGCCGTCTCCCCCCAATACGACCAGCAGGTCCGCTTTGCCCGGAATCCGCTCTTCCGGGTAAACCTCAGAATGTCCGAGACGCGGGCCGATCTCCTGATCGACAAGGACAGTCCTTTGCCGCTTGCCGGCCCAACGCAGCACCTCATGAGCCAGGTACAGAGCTTCCTCAGACTTTTGCTTCAGGATGATGCCGATACTTTTCACGCCTTAACTTTCTTTTGCTTCCATGTTTTGCCGGGAATGCCCCTGCGGCATGCAGACCCTCCCGCACCCTCAGGAAATCAGCTTTTATCAGTAGCATATCATCATCTGGATGTCCATATAAAAAAATGTATCCCCCGGTTCGGCACAGTTGAATTGCGGGCTGAAGAGGTGTAGAATAATGCATTGGCAAATGGATTGCGGATGAGATTTGAATGAATCGGGAAATTGCAATTTTCCATTTTTTTTCCAGCGGGCAGCGGAGATCAAATAAGATCGAACGCTTTTCTCCATGGTGGACAACATGAGAGATGACAATGACTGAGAGAAATGCCTGTTCCAAATGTGTCAATGCAATCGAAATGGATGATACGCGGAACCCAAACTATTTCATCGCATAAAGCATCTGTTTTTATTAAACATGCAGGAGGTTATGTAAATGATTATACCAAATCGCTTTCGGGATGAATTTCCCATCTTTAAAAACAAGATACATCTTGATGTGGCTTTTAAATGTGCTCCCTCTGACCGCGTTCTACAGGCAATGACGGAGTTCATTCTTGATTTACAACGCACCGGAGGGGACAAACCCGAGTGGTTTCAAATGGCTGATACTGCCCGTACCGTCATAGGCCGGCTGATACATGCACGTCCCGATGATATCGCGTTTATCAAGAACACAACCGAGGGCCTTAACATGGTTGCCTGCGGAGTCCAGCCATGGCTAAACCGGCAGCGGTTCGGGGTCGACATCCGGTGGGTGAAAAGCCGGAACGGGCGAGTGCTGACCGAGGATATCGAGTCCATGATTGACGACCGGACGAGGATTGTTTCGATCTCATCCGTTCAGTATATCAGCGGCTTTCGAGTCGATCTGAAACAGATCGGCGAGATGTGCCGCAGTCGCGATATCCTGTTTGTGGTGGATGCTGTTCAGCATCTCGGGGTTCTCCCCGTGGATGTGAAATCGTCCTGTATCGATGTCCTTTCCTGTGGGGGCCATAAATTCCTGTTGTGCCCTCCCGTGGGGATTGGCGTGCTGTATGTGGGAGAGTCGTGTCGCGATAAAATTGCGCCGGCTTTCGTGGGGCTGAATCAGGTAAATAAAGTGGTCGATTCCGGGGGAGGAAATGGCGGTAAGGAGATACTTTTCGGTACCGATGCCGGAAAGTTCGAATACGGATATTTCAATTTCGTCGGGATAGCAGGTCTGATGGCCTCTGTTACGATGTTGCTTGAAGCGGGCTTAGAAAACATAGAACAGCACGTTATGGCACTGAACATCGAGCTTGCCGATCGGCTCAAGCATCATGGGGCGGAGCTGATTACACCCCTGGGAGAAACCGAGCGCTCGGCGATAGTAGTTATGAAACTGAAAAATTGGGTAAAAGTTCTCGAGATCATGGAGCGGGAAAACATTATTGTTACAATCCGTGATGGGAACATGAGAATATCATTTCACTATTATAATATATCTCAGGACTTTGACGCCCTCATCGAATGTCTGATTCGTGCAGGGGAGATCGACCGATAGAATTAAGAATGTAGGTCATTGTCTTCGAACATCTCAAATAAAGTCTCATTCGAGGGCTGCGCCAGCGGAGCATGAAAATGGTTGCGAATTATGCCAACAGGGGCGGCGTTTATTCCCGCCCGCTCTGTGAAGCCACAAAAAGGATGTAGGACAAGAAGAACTCCGTCCGGCTCATAAAAGAGTCCCCCCGTCTGCAGTTCGGTTAGCTTTTCTTTCGATCTTCTTCCACCCTGGCTCAGAAGGAGCAGCGCCTGGCCAATCTCTTGCTGGGCCCGCCATTCCTCATCGTTCTGGCACTCATTCTCTTTCCCGCCCTGTGGAGCGTCCGGCTCGCTTTTCACAGAGTGTGATTATTGGATTCATGCCGCTCCGCCCGGCGGGAGATTGGAACCGACGCTGAACAACTTCGCCAACGTTTTCACCCATCATGACTTCTGTCCGGAGCTATGGGCGACTTTGCTTTCCACCACCGGATGGGTCAACAAGGGATAGCCTGTGAATAAGGTACTATGTTTAGAAACTCACGGCCGCATGCTTGAGCAATCTTCTCGTCAGCCTCTTGACAGGTTTCATTGCCGGAATTATTTTTTGTATAGATATCATACAAAGCTGCCAAAATATACGACTTCGTATTCAAGTCTGAGGAGGGAGGGGTATAATGATGGTGAGGAGAACATTTGATTGGCCGTTGCGGACCGGTTGGAGCCCTTATACGGAGATTGATCGGCTGTGGAGGGAAATGGATCATCTCATGAGCACCATAGGGGAGC
>JAFDED010000157.1 GCA_019310535.1 Deltaproteobacteria bacterium | reverse complement strand
CGTTAATTTGATTGGGACGCTGGGATCGGATTTGTAAGACTGTGACGCCATGTGCGAACACGTATAGATGGATGGCAATGGGCCCTTCGTCCCTTACAGCTCGACGCTCCTTTTGCCCCTCGAGCGCGCCCGCTTGAGCTTTCTTGAGGAGCTCCGCTCGCTCGCTCGCAAACTGCACAGGAGGTTTATCAAAGATTGGTTTAATTTTTCCTTGACATTTACCGCCTCTTTATGGATGGGTTTATGAAAGGGTTATGACGTTTGGCAACAATGGCAGGACAATAAAGTGCCTTGCTCAGCCGGGCATTGCCGGTTTTGGACACGCGGGTTTTGCGGTGCACCGAGGAACCGGAGATATGCTGTTTGGGTACCGGGCCCGCATAAGTTGCCGGCGGGCGTTGTTGCACTTTGTAATGCGGCAGAGCTCTCCCGGGAGCGTAGCGGCCGCGGCTTCGCCGATGCCGAGGATGGAGATGCGCAAATCCCTTTGGGCTTTCAAGCCTGGATGTCGGTCGATGCGGGTTTGGATCAGCACTTTGGCGGCCTTGATCACCTTGTCCAGAATCTGTATATACGCTTTTTTGACAGGGCGTACCTCATGCCCGGGAATGCCGTAGTCCAAACCGATTTGGTGCTTGACTTATAGGCATTGGCCGTTTTAACTTAAGATGCTGTGTCCGTGAGCGAATTGCAACAATTTGAAAGATCTCCTTAAAAGGACGTTTGTTGGGAGTAATAAAAGAGATGGGATCGCCTGTCGTCATTATTGGGGCCGGTGTCGCCGGTTTAACCCTGGCCCATCAGTTGGTGGAGCAAGGGGCCGATGTTCTCCTGGTGGAAAAGGAGCACCAGGTGGGCGGACTGGCCCGTAACTTTATCTACCGCAATATTGTGTTTGACATCGGGCCTCACCGTTTCCACACCGATGATCCCGAGGTTGATGCTTACATCCGCCGTGTGCTGGGGGAAAACATCCTCACCATTAACCGCAACAGCAAGGTCTGGTTTTACGGCCGGTACCATGCGTGGCCGCTGCGGGCCGGCACCATCTTTCGCCTACCGCTGAGGATCATGGCCCGCGGGTCACTGGATATTTTCCGCATCCGTTCCCCTCAGATGCATACATTCAGAGACTTTGTGGTCTCCCGCTACGGACGCACACTGTACGAACATTTTTTCCGCAATTATACCATCAAGTTTATCGGCTATGAGCCCTCGGAACTCCACGCCGATTGGGGACGGGTCGGCCTGGATCGGGCTGTTATTGATAAGCGTTACCAGGTCTGGAGCCTTTCAAAAGTACTCATAAGTCTTTTCAGCGCGCCCAAAGCACCCATGCAATTCCTCTACCCGAAGAAAGGGGGTGTCGCCGCCTTCTGCCAGGCGCAGCGGGAGCACATCGAGCAGAGAGGAGGCAATGTGCTCACGGGATTGACGGTATCAAACATCCGCCTGGAAGGGAACCGTGCCGTGGAGGCGACGCTTTCAGATGGCCGCTCAGTGCCGTTGTCCCACCTGGTCTGGTCGGCTCCCATCACTGAGTTGTACCGATTGTGCTACGGGGATTCACTGGACCTGGAGTATCTGAGCAGCGTGATTTACAACGTGATCATCGATCATACTCCCCTCCAGGACTTTCAATGGTGCTATTTCGGCACCGATGACATATTGTTCAACAGGGTCTCCATTCCCCTCCACTTCAGCCCGTATAATGTTCCCGAAAAGGGCCACGGCATCTGTGTGGAGCTTTCCACGAAAATGGGGAACTTCATGTGGAAAAATCCGCAGTTCAAGATCGATCGGATCATCCAGCATCTCATTGCCGGCAGACTGGTCCTGGATGAACGGGAAATACTTGATATATTTCCTGAAAAGATAGAGTATACCTATCCCATCTACAAGGTCAATTATCGGGAAGAGCTGAAAAAGGGCATGGGCAGGCTGCAGCAGATTTCCAACCTGCATCTCCTTGGCCGGTGTGGCGCCTTTTGGTACAACAACATGGACCACAGTATAGCAATGGCGCTGGAAATGGCAAAAAAAGGACTGGAAGATCCCCGGCGGATAGAGGCAACGACTATTTTCTGAATCGGGATTATTAGGGCAGGGGTGGTTTGAAATACGCCCCCTGCGTGCTTTAACCCCGCCCTTACGGATAAATGAAGTGAACAATTCTTGGCAGCGAGGTCTTTATCATATGCCAAGGTAGTGGGTCTTCAGATGCTCATTCTGAAGCAGTTCGCTTCCCTTTCCTTCCAGGACGATGTGGCCGTTTTCTATAACATATCCCCGGTCAGCCATCTCCAGAGCTTGCTGCACGTTCTGCTCGATGATCAGGATGGTCAGTCCGGTTTTGCGAATGTTTTGTATTGTGTTGAACAGGCGCTCAACAATGATAGGCGCCAGCCCCAGGGAAGGCTCATCCATGGCCAGGAGTTTGGGTTGTCCCATCAGGGCCCGGCCCAACGCCAGCATCTGTTGCTCGCCGCCGGAAAGGGATCTTGCCTTCTGCTGCCTGCGTTCCTCCAGGATGGGGAAGAATTCGTAAGCTTCTTTGAGTGACCGTTCACGATCTTTCCGGGCGCGCTTGTTGAATGAGCCGACCATCAGATTTTCTTCAACGGTCATTTCCGGGAACAATTGTTTGCCCTCCGGTACCTGGATGAATCCCATTTCCACCACCTGATGGGGCATCATGTGGTCGATCCTCCGGCCCATGAAAGTGATTTGACCTTTGTTTGGCGTAATAAGGCCGGAGATGGTTCGTAATAATGTGGACTTACCGGCGCCGTTTGCTCCGACAAGGGCAACCACCTCGCCTTTTTCCACATCCATTTCAAGATTGTTAAGCACTGTGATGTCGCCGTAGCCGGCATATAGTTCACGAATTTGCAGCTCGGACATATCGCTCTCCCAGATAGGCTTTTAACACTTTTTCATCGCAGGCGGCTTCGTTGGGGGGGCATTATGTTCTACAATGAGTATGGTAATCCCCTTGTCCCGGATCTTGCGGATCAGGTGCATCATGGCCTGAGCCTCAGTGGGATTGGCTCCGGCAACCACCTCGTCAAGCAGCAGTAATTGCGGATCCGTGGCCAGGGCTCGGCCAAGCTCTAAATTTTTACGGTCGGACACCGTGAGGTTGTGGGCCTCCACATACCTTTTGTCCACCATATCAATGAATTCCAGCACCTCTTCCGCCTTGGCCTTCGTCAGCACCCGGTTGTGCTGGTGATGAAAAGCGCCCACCATTATGTTTTCCAGAACGCTCAGGTCTCCGAATGGCTTGGAGAGCTGGAACGTTCGAACTATGCCCCGATGACAGATATCCCAGGGGCGCATTCCGGTGATGTTTTCCCCGTTGAAGAATATCTCTCCCTCATCGGGCGGAAAGTATCCTGCGATCATGTTGAAGGCTGTTGTCTTGCCCGCGCCGTTGGGCCCGATCATACCAAGAATCTCCCCCTTCTCCATGGAGAAGCTCAAGTTGTTAACGGCTTTCAGCCCCCCGAAATTCTTGCTGATTCCCTTCACCTCGAAAAATGCCATGTTCTGGTTCCTCGTTGATGCGTTTTGTGATGAATATAGTATTGAAATATCTATTTATACCGTTTTTTAGCAGGATAATGGGATGAACAAAAAGTTTTTATGTTTTTTCCTCTCCTGTTACTTTGTCAAAAAAGTAATTTTTATTTTTATACAAAGATCATAATAGAACAAGCTTGCTTATAACCGGCTCAGGGCCTTGTTATAAAGGTAACGGACCGGCTGAATCAGCCCCTTTGGCAGAAAGAGCATGGACAGCACAAGAACCACACCATACAGAATCAGGTGGAGGCCCATGAGCTTTCCTCCTAAATAAGCTCGAGAAATTTCACCTGCAGGCGTCAGGAGGAAAGCGCCCAGCACGGGGCCGAGGACCGTTCCCTGACCGCCGACAATTCCCATCAGCGCGATCTCGATGGACAGATCTATCCCCATGTTTCGTTCAGGATTTATGTAACGGAAGAATTGGGCGTAAAAGCTGCCTCCCAGGGCCGTAAGGAAGGCGCTGATACCCATGGCTGTCAGCATGTAGCGTGTGGAATAAATACCCAAGGCCTCAGCCGCGTCCTGGTCTCCCCGTATGGCCTTGATGTAAAATCCAAGGCGCGAACGCTCCATCCAGAATGTAATGGCCATGGCTGCCAGCAGCATAGCTAGGATAATGTAATAATACGGCTGCTTGTGGGTGAACTGGAAAAGGGCGGGGGCGTTGCCTTTCAAAGGAACCAGCAATCCCATGGCTCCCTTTAGCTTAACGCCGAGAAACTCCTCATTGTTTTCCACCCATATGCGCAGGATCTCGGCGAAGGCAATGGTCGTCAAAGCGAAATAGGGGCCTCTGAGGCGAAAACAGGGAAAGCCGATGATTACGGCCACCACCACCGTGAAGAGCGCCCCGATAAACATCCCCACCCAGGGGGTAAGCCCCAAGTTGATAAAGAGCAGCACCGAAACGTATCCTCCGATTCCGGACAGGGCCGAGTGTCCAAGAGATAGCTGCCCCACGTATCCGCACAGTATATTCCACGCCGTGGCCATGTATGCGAAATAGAGAATCATGATCAACACGTGGAGGAAATACTCGTCCCTTATAATCAAAGGGGCCCCGATAAAAAAGAGGATGACAAGTGCCGGGATGATGAATCTCGTGTTGCCGATTGAACTCGTTTGTTCCGCCATGAACCACAAACCCCTTTCATTGTAAAAGTATCAATTAGTAATGCAAAACTCGAAATTTCAGGTAGTAATGACGAGGTAGGTGAGGGCACCTCCAACTGATAAAATGCCGGTTATTCATTTTTCCCCTCATACCCTCTGGCCCATGAGACCCGTTGGTTTGAAGAAGAGAACCAGGATGAAAATGACGAAAGAGAAAATGCTGGCAGAGGTAGCGGTGACGAACTGCCCCCCCACCGATTCCACCACTCCAAGAATCAGTCCACCGAGGATAGATCCCGGAATGCTTCCGATGCCGCCCAGAACCACAATAATGAACGAACGGATCCCGAACGCCACTCCCACAGAGGGGCTTACATAGTAAAACGGGACCATGAAGCATCCGATGATTCCCAACACCGAGCACCCGATTCCAAAGGTGATGTTGTAAACCCTCGGCACATTGATACCACAGAGGGCTGCGGCATCACGATTCAGGGCGGTGGCCCGGATGGATCGCCCCAAATCGCTCCGGGCAAGGAAATAGCTCAGTGCCACCGTAATCCCGATACTCACAAGGAAAGCGAGAAACCGTGAATAGTTGATGGTTAAGAGACCGAATCGCACGGCCTTCATGGAGAAATCCATCCTCACGGCCCTGTAGTCCGGGCCGAATAGAAGCAGTGCCGTGTTGTCCATAATTATAAATAAACCGGCGGTGAGCAGCAGGACGCTCAAAGGCTCAAGCACCATGGCCCGCTCCCGTTTGAACAGCGGTGATATGATAGTAGACTGCACCAGGTAGCCGAGGGCGAAGAGTGCAGGAGCAGTTACCAGCACCGACACGTAGGGATTGATACCCAGTAAAGCCCAGAGCCAGTAAGGGATGAACATCCCCGTCATCAAAAAAGAGCCATGAGCGAAGTTGATCACCCTCATCACCCCGAAGATCAGACTCAGGCCCAATGCCACGGCGCCGTAAAGACCTCCTAGCATAATGCCGTTGATAACAGCGATTCCTATAATAACCGGATCCATTTGCCCATTGCCTTCCGGACCGATGGAGAAGGCACAGGGGGAAAACCGGTCCGTTGTCTTCCCCCTGTCCTGGATTATAGAGAAGCTTTATCTTTTGTCCCATGATGGGATGGGCCAGATGACCTTGGCGCCGGAGGGCCGGTTGGCAAGCGGCCACAGGCTTATACGCTTGCCGCCCTGGTTCTGGGAGATGACTCCGTGTGCGTCAACGTTCTGCCCATTTTCGTCGAAGGAGATTTTCTGATAACCCGTGATCAGGGCGGGTCCGCTGGTGATATTGGTGCTGGCCAGGGCCTTTCTGATCTTCTCTTTGTCGGTGGAACCAGCGCGCTCCAGTGCGTCATAAATCACCCACACATTGGAGTATCCCTGAGCACCATACGCATTGATGTTATAACCGAGCTTTTCCTTGAACATCTTGTTGGCCATGTGTGCCCAGCCCATGACCTCGAGCTGGTCAACCTGCCAGTCCTCCTGGACGAACATATATTCTACGGCAACCTGGGGCACCGTCTCGTAAAATGCCGGGTCCTCGGAGCCGGCACCCACCGAGTGGATGCCAAAGAGGATATTGATCCTGTTCTCCAGGTATTGCTTGGAGAAGATGATATGATCGGGGGTATATAGGGCCACGATCATCAGTTCGGGTTTCTTGGCGCGGATTTTCAGCAACTGGGAAGAGAAGTCCACCTGGCCCGGGGGATAGGCTTCGTCCAGGATCAGCTTGTAGCCCATCTCCTTGCAGAGCTTGCGGATGTTGGCAGCGTGGGAGCGCCCCCAGTCCGTGCCTTCGTAAAGATGCCCGATGGTCTTGGGGCCCTTGCCCGTCTCCTTCTCAAACAGCTTGATGGCTGCCATTTGCTCCTTGGCGTCGTAGACCGCCTTGTTGTTGGGCCGAAAGACATACTTGAAACCGCGCTCGGTGATCTCGTCCTTCACCGAACCTGTAACCACCCACGGGGTCTTGTACCGTTCGCCTACCTCGCTGGCAGGGAAGGTGACGGAGCTGTTGTAAGCACCGCAGATTACCGAGACCTTCTCGCGCTGAATCAATCGCTCCGCTTCAGAGACGCCCACGTCCGGCTTAGTCTGAGAGTCTCCGAATACCAGTTTAATTTTGGCGCCGCCCATGGATGCCACTCCACCCAATTTGTTGATCTGATCTGCAGCCACTAATGCCCCGGTTTGCGTCTGTTTTCCGATAGTGGCCGATCCGCCGCTGAGCGGGAGCAAGAAGCCGATGACCACTTCTTTGGCGGCCTGGGCGGAGGCCATCCCGGAAACGGCAAAGACCAGCGCGATGATCAGAATGGGGATTATGCATAACTTGTGCTTGCTCATAAGACATCCTCCTTATTCATGAATGTGATCATGAAAGCCTGAATTCCAATACGCTGTAATTCGTTGTCCGCCGTCACCTCCTTTCTCTAATTGAATGCCATAACAGCGGTCAATACCCCATAGGTGTGCCGGCCCACAAGTTTTTCCACAGTTTGACCGACTCCTCGCGGCCCATGGGCCTTACATTCAGCGGACGGTGATATTCCTTTATCATGATGTCGGCCATTTCTTCGACATCGCTTTCATTGATCCCGCCAAGTTCCTGTAATGTTACGGGCAGACCGACATCCCTCGTGAGGCGCATGACCGCATTGACAGCTTGCTCCGCAGCATCCCGCCGGGACAGCATCCAAGTGTTTTCCCCAAGGGCGGTGGATATTTTGGCCAGCTTTTTTTCAATGACCGGCATGTTATAGGCCATGCTATACGGCAACCCCAGGCCGCAGCCTAAACCGTGCGGCGCGGGTTTGTACCTGGAGAGAACGTTTGATACGCTGTGGGAGTACAGTGCCCCCGTGAGGATCATTCCCATCATGCAGAGGGTCGCCGCCACGGACATGTGATATCGGGCCTCCAGGTCCTCGCCGTCGGCCACGGCCCTTCGCAGATAGCTCCCTGCAAGCTCGATGCCGCCAAGGCATAATGTGTCGCTGACGGGGCTTGCGTTGAGGTGCATCATTCCATCAATGGCATGGCTCAGCGCGTCGATGCCCGTTGTTGCCGTCAAACCGGGCGGCATGCTGACGGTCAACATGGGGTCCACGATGGCAATGTCCGGATAATAATACTGGCTGCTCACGAAGCGCTTCTCTTTGCCCAACGCAAGCACGATGTTCATGCTGACCTCGCTGCCCGTCCCCGATGTGGTGGGCAGGAGGATCATCGGTAGACCCCGGCGCTCCGCAAAAACCTTTCTCATCATGTAGTCGCGGGGGGACGAGCCGGTCACCGCCGTCTGGGCTATCAGCTTGGTCACATCCATGACACTGCCACCCCCCAGTCCCACAGCAATGTCGAATTTCTCAGCCATGGCAAGCTCATGCAAAGCCTCGGCGGTCTCGATGTGGGGTTCAGGCTCCACCTCGGTGAATTCCCTGACCGCATACCCCTCGGCCTCCAGAATTCCCCTCATTCTGGCCACCGTGCCGAGTTTGGCCAGAACCCGATCACTCACCAGCAAAAGCCTCCCTCTTGCAAGCTTGACCGCTTCGGCGGCCAGACGCTCGGAGGCCTTGAAGCCGAAAATAACCCTGTTCGGTGGCAGCATACCCGCGGTATGAAATTCGAAAATCCTGTCCAGTCCCACAGGAATCCTCTTCCAGAGTTCTTCCATCTCCGTCCCCTTTCCTTAATACTTATCTTTAATACTTATCTTTGTCCTGAAGTTATTTTATGTGAGAGAAGCGGCACCAACATATCATGATTCTCGGGTGAAGACCAAGAAAAAAAATTGGACGAGTGGGAAACGGAACGAACATGGTATCCCCCTGGTCAGGATAAAAGTTATGGGTAAGGAAGGATGGAAGGAAATACAGCAATGGGTGCAGAGGCAACAATAAGAGAGGATTTGCT
>JAFDED010000156.1 GCA_019310535.1 Deltaproteobacteria bacterium | reverse complement strand
ACTGTCTCACCGGATATTGTAAACTTGCCCCCGGTGTTTCTAGATGAACTCCTCATCCAACACATAGACAAAAAAAGACAAGGGGGGTATGATGTTATTCCGTATCCCTATTTCCACTCGTTCGACATGGGAAGCAGCGGGAAAGGTGATGGCATCCCTGAGTCCGGCATGACTAAACGGAAATTCTTGAAGTTTTGCGGGGCGAGTTTGTGTTCCCTTGCCGCCGCTCACCTCTTAGGTTTCCTGAAACCCGTGCGGTCGCAAATGGCCCAGAAAGGCCTCATCAAGACAAAGCTCTCCCCCTATTTCATTCCCCTGGGTGGTGGAGAGATCCAGTGTGAACTGTGCCCCAAGCGGTGCCGCGTTCCCAGAGGGGAAAGGGGTATTTGCAGGGTGCGTGAGAATCGGGAAGGGGAATTTTACAGCCTGGTATACGCGAATCCGTGCGCCTTTCATTTAGACCCCATCGAGAAGAACCCCTTTTTCCATGTCCTCCCTGGCACCAGGTCTCTTTCGCTGGCAACGGCGGGGTGCAATTTCCAGTGTAAGTTTTGCCAGACGTGGGAGATCTCCCAGGCCTCTCCAGAGGACGTATACAGCTACGATATTCCACCGAAAGTTGTGGTGAAGAGGGCCAAACAGATGAGGGCTCGTTCTGTTGCCTACACGTTTGTGGAACCGG
Organism: Deltaproteobacteria bacterium; assembly: GCA_019310535.1. Classification (GTDB taxonomy): domain Bacteria; phylum Desulfobacterota; class JAFDED01; order JAFDED01; family JAFDED01; genus JAFDED01. The sequence goes on along the minus strand of JAFDED010000156.1, from coordinate 5,058 downwards.
TAATCTTTTATGAATACATGGTAGAGATTGGCCCCTTCGCAAAGAAGGAAGGCCTTCTGAGTCTCATCCATTCCAATGGCTTCATCAATCCGGATCCGCTCCGAAACCTGTCCAAGGTGATAGACGCAGCGAATATTGATCTGAAGGGATTTACGGAGACCTTTTATCGTGAATTGTGCGGCGGAGAACTGAACCCTGTGCTCGAGACCTTAAAGACGCTGAAACAGGAAAAAATCCACGTGGAGATTACAAATCTCATCATTCCCACAAAGAATGATGAGATGTCGCTGGTAGGAGATATGTGCCTCTGGGTGAAGAGGGAGCTGGGTGCGGATACCCCGATCCATTTCTCGCGGTTCTATCCTTTGTACAAGCTCAAGAATCTCCCCCCAACGCCGGTTTCGACGCTGGAGGAAGCCCGAGCCGTGGCTCTATCTTCCGGCCTTGAATACGTCTATATCGGGAACGTGCCGGGCCACGAGGGTGAGAACACCTTCTGCCCAACGTGCAAGAAAAAGATAATCCAACGGACGGGATACATGATTGGAGAGGTACACCTCAAGGAAGGGAAGTGCGAGTATTGCGGAAAGCCCATACCCGGCATTTGGGCGTGAGTACATGAGCGTATACAATGGCGCCAAGAGGATAAGAAAGACCTCTTCTCCAGAAGAGAATCAGCCTTATGGGGAATTCAGTTTGATCGACGGTGGCGGTAAAAGTCCCTGACCGCCACCGAATGAGGATCGAGGTTGGTCAATCCGTATTGTTCAGCCCAATCCATTGCTTCCAAGAATTCCTGCACGGTGATGCCACGGGAGATTTCTGGATAGTCAAAGGCTTTATATTCGACACGGTATTGAGCCATGATGTTCACATAGGTGGATTTTGGAAGGGTCTCAGCCACCCACTTGACGAATTTCTCTGTCCCGGCCACCCGGTTGGGCATGACTAAGTGTCGGATCATCAGCCCACGAATGGCGATTTTTTGCCTATCGACCGTATGCTCTCCGACCTGTCGGTTCATTTCGATGATCGCTTTCTTCGTCACCTCAGGATAGTCCGAGGCATCAGCTGAATATTTCGCCGCCTGATCAGCATCCATATATTTCATGTCCGGCAAATATATATCCACAATGCCATCTAAGAGCTTTACGATCTCTAAGCTCTCGTAACCGCTGGTATTGTAAACCAGGGGGAGACGCAGCCCTTTCTTCAAGGCAATCCGCGTGGCATTGATGATGTTGGGCATGATGTGGGTGGGTGTGACCAAGTTGATGTTATGGCAGCCGATCTCCTGGACGTAGAGCATCAAGTCCGCCAGGACTTCATCCTCAACTTCCTTTCCTCTTCCCTCATGGGCAATGGGCCAGTTCTGGCAGAAGACACAGCGGAGATTGCAATTGGAGAAGAAGATGGTGCCAGACCCATATTTACCCACCAACGATATCTCTTCTCCAAAATGGGGCTGAGCACTGAAAATCACAGGTCTGATCGGGGCGCGGCAGAACCCCTTTTCGCCCTTTTGCCGATTCACACCGCACTGCCGAGGGCAGAGATGGCATTGCTCGAAGATGCTATAAGCTTCCTTGATCCTTTGAGCCAATTTCCCCTCTTGCTCCAGTTTCGCATACGCTGGACGCCACTCCTCTCCCTTTTTTGCGGCATAAAGGGGAACAGGGGAGATGAGAAGCGAACCGCCCAAGAGGAGAGAACGTTTGATGAAATCCCGGCGTGTAATCACCTTATCTACACCCCATTGCCTCAAAGTCCACACGTCCCTTTATCCAAGCATCGTATGAAAAGTCTTGAAGGCAGAACTGACTGAAAGCATTTACATAGTTCAAGCCCAGGAAGTTGACCTCTTTGACTACCTGCGGTGAGCAAACTACAGTGAGCGGGGTGTAACAGATGTTTATCCAAAAGGCGCCATGGATCAAGACATGGTCATCAGAATATCCATTGAAATATGAATCATTACGATGTATATTAGTGCACCGCAATCCTGTTGTCAAGAGAAAACCCCAACACGCTGCGTAGAAAAATTTATTAAAATCATTGAATAATTTTCTCATCTTTTATATTTCACCGGCTCTTGCTTTTTAGAATCACCTTCTCTAAGATAACTTCCATGGAAAAGCGACTCTCCTTGGCTCTCTTCCTAATTGGATTTGCGGCTATTGTGGGACAAATCATTCTCATCAGGGAACTTCTGGTTGTCTTCTACGGAAATGAGTTGTCCACAGCCATCATATTGGCCGGCTGGCTCATTTGGACTTCCCTCGGCAGCGCAACCCTAGGAAGGATAGCCGATGCCATCCCCAATAAACAGAGAGTTTTTGCATTGGTTCAGCTTCTCCTTTCTCTTCTCCTCCCCATGTCCATCCTTACTGTTCGATTATCCAAAATCATCTGGAATATTCCTGTAGGGGAGATCGTCAACCTTGGAAGGATGATGAATATCTCCTTTGCCATCCTCGCCCCCTTCTGTTTTCTCTCGGGATTTCTCTTTGCCCTCGGCTGCAGTCTGCACAGTGAAACTACGGGAGCAAGAGGCAGATCCGTTGGAACCGTCTACCTCCTGGAAGCCATCGGCTCAGGGGTTGGTGGCGTTGCCTTTATTGCGTTATTCGTCCATTATCTGAATCACCTTCAGACCTCCTTCGTCGTATCGGGATTACTGGTTTTGTCCTCGACGTTTCTCTTGCTTCATACCTTTGTGAAGAAGAGGAACCGTGTGGGAGTGTGGATTTCAGTCCCGGTTCTCATCGGGCTTTTGATAGTCTTGGCCCTTCAGGGCGAGAAATGGGAGATGATGAGCAGAGGGTGGGGGTGGAGTGGATATCGCCTCATCGGCTCAGAGGACACCCCGTATGGCAACCTGACAGCGGTATCGGCAGAGGGACAAATGAGTTTTTATGAAAACGGGCTATGGATGTTCACCTACCCCGATCTGCGTACAGCAGAGGAATCGGTCCATTTCGCTTTGCTCGAACATCCTGAGCCCAAGGAAATTTTACTCATCGGTGGCGGCATTTCCAGTTCCCTTGCCCAGGTATTGCAACACCCCTCAGTTTCCCGGGTGGACTATGTCGAGTTGGACCCCAAGGTAATTGAAATGGGAAGGCGAATGCTCCCGAGGGAAGTAATCAGGGTCCTGGATGATTCCCGGGTCCACCTCATCCACACAGATGGCCGCAAATACATCAAGACCACCGAATCGCGATACGACGTAATCATCGTCAATCTTCCGGACCCGATGACGGCCCAATTCAATCGATTCTACACCGTTGATTTCTTCCAAGAAGTGAGAAGGATTACCTTTCCTGGGGGCATTTTTTCCCTCAGCCTCACCTCGGCGGAGAACATCATCGGACTGACCCTAGCTCAACTCCTCAACTCGTTGCATCGATCTATGGCAGAGGCCTATCAAGATGTCCTGGTTCTTCCCGGTGCCACAGCCCTCTTCTTCGGCTCGATGGAGGCAGGCACTCTGGTTTCCGACCCTCAGGTCTTAGTGAACAGGATCAGGCAGAGGAATTTGGGATTGAAATATGTTAGAGATTATTACCTTTTATTTAACCTCTCCCGGGAGAGGTTGACCTATTTTCAGGGAATCTTAGAGGCGGCCAAGGGAGCAAGGATAAACCGAGATCTCAAGCCGTCGTGCTATTTCTACGATATCATCCATTGGAGTGCCCAATACACGCCGCGCTTGAAAAAGATCTTCCTCTTTATCGGGGGCATCGAATTGAGGTGGTTTATTCTGATGGTGGCGATATTGACTGCCTTTTTTTTCGGCTTTGCTCTGCGAAAGGCTCGGGAAAAGGCCCTGAAGCCTATGTTGCTCTATGCGTGTTTCGTTACGGGCTATTCCGAAATGACCTTAAACGTACTCTTCATCCTGGCTTTTCAGATCCTCTACGGCTACGTTTATTATAAGATCGCTATATTGATTACCGCTTACATGATTGGCCTGATCCTTGGAAGCTGGCACATCACCCCCTTTGTGGAGCGGATAAGAAAACCCCTGCGGATACTCATGTCCATCCAAGGGGGCCTTGCCATTTATACCGTCGCCCTTTCGGGGATAATCATTTTGTTTCATAACGCGCCCCCGCTCTCCCGAACATCGTCCATTATAGAAGTGGGATTTCCGCTATTGCCTTTAGTGGCGGGATATCTGGGAGGATTGCACTTCCCTCTAGCCAATGGCATCTATTTAGCTGGGGGAAAGGATGTGGGAAAGATAGCAAGCCTGGTTTATGGGGTGGATCTGGTAGGATCATCAGTTGGGGCTCTCTCGGCCGGTATTATTCTCCTCCCTGTCCTGGGGATTTCGGATACCCTCTATTTGATCATGGCCTTCAACCTTTTCGCCTTGGGATTGCTCGGATATATTGGAATATCGAAGGTGTATCACCACAAGTAGATAAGGAAGTGATATGATATAATGGGCCACCAAGCGACAATAAAGGCCGAACGCCTCAGGAGGAAGTCCTTTTTGGTTGGGTAAGCGAATACGAGACCTCCTTCCGCCTGAAACGACATATTTCCTTGGCCACAGAGGCTTGGTTCTGAGCAAAAAACTAGCTCTTGATAATTTCAATCAACGGAATTGGTAAGGATAGTAGATAGCGGATATCATCTTGAACTAGAAACCAGCATATGGATTGTTATTGACTTTTATTGATTTAGGTTTTCTAATAACAAGAACGCTCGCTTCATTTTCTAAGTTTGGGGCTAGCCTTTCTCCAAGGCTGCTTCGCAGGGTTGATTCTTTCAAAGGGAGATAATATCATGTGATTTGAGTTATAAGAGACAGCCAGGACTGCATGGCATATTAGGACTGAGTTGTGGTGGTTCGTCTTCGTAGCCATTATCATGGGCCCAATGATGTCCACTATGAGGCTAGATATTCAAGTGGTCCAGTAATTACCCATCTTTAACAGTTAGGGGCCTTTTTTAGCGTCTGTTTTCTGAAAAATGTAATGATTTCAATGGGTGGTTATGGAAAAAAGCAAAAAACGTGGTGACAATAAAATAGAATTATTATGATGA